>NKPT01000365.1 GCA_002254845.1 Chloracidobacterium sp. CP2_5A
CCAGCTCGACCGCGCTCGCGCCGAGCGAACCGCGCCCGTCGGCCGCGCAAACGTCACCGCATCCCCAACTCGTTCATCCAGCAAAAGCCGGACTTGACCTGGATCCATGAGTTCTAGTCAGTGGGAATTGGTATTACAGCGCCCGCACGGCGAACGAGATGCTCAAGGCGCAGGAACGCCGGCTGCGCTTGGAGGAGCGCAAGGGCCGGCTGGTGGACAAGGCGCGTGCGCTGGTGCTGGTGCATCGGCTGGCGCGGGAGGAGCGTGACGCTATTCTCGCCTGGCCAGCGCGCGTGGCGGC
>NKPT01000251.1 GCA_002254845.1 Chloracidobacterium sp. CP2_5A
CAGCTTTGTGGATCCGGCGGCGGGCGGCGCGGCGGCCAACCAATTCGTCGGTGAAGGCGCGGACGTGGTCTTCGGCGCCGGCGGCCCGACCGGTTCGGGCGGCATCGTCGAAGCGGCCAAGAGCGGTGTCTTCGTCATTGGCGTGGACCAGGATGAATACCTGACCACCTTCGGCAACGGCGAAGCCCCCAATGCCGACAAGATCATCAGCAGCGCGGTCAAGCGCGTCGATCAGGCCGTCTATCTCGGCCTCAAGGCCCTGGTTGACGGCGGCGCCGACTTCCCCGGCGGCACGATCTTTATCATGTCGGCGGATAACGACGGCGTGGGCTTTGCCCCGGCGCACGATGCCCCCGTTCCCGAAGAAGTCACCGCCC
>NKPT01000039.1 GCA_002254845.1 Chloracidobacterium sp. CP2_5A
GGAGGCACCATCTTCAATGACCGCGCCAGCTACCGCGATTCAACCGCACCGCCATCCCGATTTGGCGGACATGTTTCGGCAGGCCGAAGGCAAGTACTTTACGGATGCCGAGTTCGCCAAGCTCGAAAGCTATTATCCGAACCTCTCGGCGCACATTGAGGCGGCTAAGGACGTGCGCGCCAAGGAAACCGGCATCGTCGGGCGCAGCGTGAAAGAGATTTACACGATGTACCCTTACGAGCAGCACCATGAGCACGCCACCGCCAAGTGCGTTCGCGACGCGCGCTACGTGCTGTCATACGCGACGCTCTCCATGCTCATCGACGACACGCGGTGGTTTGAGGATAAGCTGCTGATTTGGATGAAAACCATCTTACAGGCCTTTGAGTTCCCGGAAAGCGGGCAGACCGATGCCATGCGCGAGGCCTTTGCCAGGATTGACCCGGCCTTGGCGAACAAGCTCAAGCCGCTCAAGGGCAAGGTGAAGTCCATTTATCATATGTATTACGTTATCAAGCGGGAGTGTCAGCAGGGGCTGCAGCCGACGAGCTTTCGACTGATAGAACCCTATCTTGACCTTGCCATGAACGTGCTGTCGGAGGACTACGGAGCATGATGCTTGCCACAACCGATTTGCTCGAAGGCTTAGAGAATTTCTTTGATGAAGCGCGCCTTGGGTTTGACTTGCGCGAAGGCACGCTCTGGAACCCCGCCAAGACGCGCCTGTGCCTGCTGTCAACCGACTTTCTCTCCGGCGTCTATGCCGCCGTCAAGGACGAAGCCGGCCCCGCCTGGCCAGTCATCTTCAAAACCTGCGGACGGATTTGGGGCGAGCGCATTATGCGCCGCCTGGAGCGCGAGGCGCAGACCGTTGGCAATCTTCAGCTCCGCGAAATGCCGGTGACGATGTTTTTGCGATTCTTCCGCGAGTACTTCGTCTATCACGGCTGGGGGCTGATGACGATTGACGTCGCGCAGGCGCGCGAGACAGGCATCGTGGTTGCCACGCTGGAAGACTCTATCTTCGCCGAAATCATTCGCGATGAAGAGGATTTTTCCGACCCGCTGATCGCAGGCATCCTCGCCGGGATGATGAGCCACATTAGCGGTCACGAGCTGGATTGCGTCCAGACCGAGTGCATTTCGCGCGGCGCGGAAGCCAGCCGCTTCGTCGTGACTGGCGCGGCGCGCCTTCGCGGGATTGACGAAAAAATCAAGAGCGGCATGACGCACGAGGAAGTCGTCGCCAGCGTGTAGGTCGCTGATTTTCGAGCGCGCCGCACCCGGTTATCCGGACTGAAGGGGCGTCCTGGTCAGGTTCCGGGGCAAGTCTGAGCTTATGGCATATGAGACGCTCAAACTCATTGGCAGCGGCGCCCATGCCATCGTCCACTTGGCGCGAGACGAGACCACCGGCGAGCTTTACGCGATCAAGGAATTCCTGGGCGGCGGCAGGGCCGCCCATCTCTTTTTCCGCGAGCTATCTTCGCTGGTGACCCTTCAGCACCCCAACATTGTCCGATGTTTTGATGTCATCTATGGACAGGGCAACCAACGCAACAAGCTGGTGTTGGAGTACGCCACCGGCGGCAGCCTCCGCGACGTCCTCAACCAGCGCGGCTCGCTGCCCCTGCTAGAAGCGATTCGCGTTATGCGCGATGTGGCGGCCGGGCTTGGCTACGCCCATGACCATCAGATTCTGCACCGCGACTTGAAGCCGGAAAACATTCTGGTCTTTTCTGACGCAAGCGCCGGGACGACCGTCTACAAGGTTGCCGATCTGGGCATTGCCAGTCACTTGGCGAATGTTTCTGACCAACAGAAGCCCAATGGCTCGCCGGCCTATATGGCGCCGGAGCAGTTCTACGACTTTTCGACCTACGCCAGCGACCTTTACTCGCTGGGCGTCATTTTTTACGAAATCCTGACTGGCGACCGCCCCTTTCACGGCGTGGCGGAAGAGCTGTTTGCCAAGCACGCCAAGCAGCCCCCGGACTTGCGCCCGGTTCCGGAGTCGGTTCGCCCTATCGTCGAGGCGCTCCTGCATAAGTCGCCTGGAGAGCGGCTTCGCTCAGCCCACAGCTTGCGGTCGGCGCTTGACGCCCATTTAGACCCGGCCGCCGCGCCGCGCCGGACGGAAGCGCCGGCCGTCGTCGAGCCGGCCGTGACGCAGCCGCCGGAGATGGCGCTGGAACGGGCCCACCGCCTCGAGCCGTGGTTTACCCTAGAGCTAGCCGGCAGCCAACGGCTTTTCACGCTCAACCCGGCGCAACGCGCAACGGTTTACATTGTTGACGAACGCTCGACGGGCTTTCTCGAGCTCGAGCGACGACGCTTTGTGCCCTACTTCCTGCCGGAGCGCATCACCGCCGCCGCGACTTCAGACCTGGCGTCAACAACAAGCTACTTCGCGACGAACCATAGTCTCTACGCTCTCAAGGCCGGAATGGCTTCGCCCCAGCGGCTGTTTCAGCTCCAGTTTCCAGTCACGAGCTTGGCGGTGACGCCGTCAGAAACGCTGCTCGTTCTGGCCAATCAGGCGAGCGCCGCCGGCTATTCGCCGGAAGGTCGCCGACTCTGGGAAGTCGAGATTTGCAACTACGTGCAGTCGCCGCAGATTGTGCCGCTAAGCGACGATGCGATTCTCGTCGTTTCCGGCCCGATTCGGCCGGCTGTGACCTGCCTTGACGCCGCCGGCGGCGTCAAGTATCGGGTTTCGCTGCCGTCTCCGGCGCTCGCCATTATGCGCTCCACGACTGGAGGCGACTTTCGCGCCGTGCTTTTCGGCGACGGCGACCGGCAGCCGATGCGGCTGGCCACCTTCGCTGGCGACCAACAGCTCGCCGAGACGGATTTGGGCGAGCCGGTTTACGCCGCCAACTATCATGGGCGGTTTGTGACGTTTTTTCATTCCTCTGGCAGCGTTTCCCTGGTATCGGACGGATTACCGATTGCTGAATATCGCCCGTCCGGTATGATACTGGACGACGCCTGGGCGCCGGCGGCGCGGGCGTACATCAACATCGAACGGCGGCCGCCGCGAACCCTCGTGAATGTTTTTCGCCTGATGGAAGCGACACAGCCCTCTGCCTGAATGACCTGCGCATGTATCGAAAGCCGCGTTTTCTGGAAAAACTTCACCTCATCCGAGAAGAGCTTGCCGAAGCCTGTGGCTATGATGCAGAGCGATTGACGGACCTGCTACGGCGTGAGGACTCATCCGCGTTGTCGCCGCTTGACGAGCCGCCACTCCAGCACTCGCTGCCCATTGGGGCGCCGTTTCAATCGAGTCAATGACGTTACCTTGCCTTCGGCTTCTGGCTTGTTTGCTCATCTGGGCGGGCGCGAGTTCAGTGACCGCGCCCGCCCAGCGACCGACAGCCCGCAACGCGCCGCGCAATCCCGCGCCGGCAACTTTCCCAAGCATTGCCGATGTCGCGGACCGCGCCAACGGGGGCGTCGTCAACATCCAGTCGGTTTCGGAAGACGGCGGAACCTCGATTGGCAGCGGCTTTTGCCTGGATGCCAAAGGCGAGCTGGTGACGAACTTCCACGTCATTCGAGACGCGCTCAAGATTGGCGGCCCCATCCTGGTCGTGACCCAAGATGGGCGCACTTTGCCGGCCAGCGTGCGTGGCTACGATGAGGCCACCGACTTGGCTCTGCTCGAAGTTGACCTCGGCCAAGCGCCGCTCCCGGTTCTTCCGCTCGGGAACAGCGATGCGGTTCGCGTCGGGGATTGGGTCATCGCGATTGGCAGCCCGTTTGAACTCGATCACAGCGTGACGGTCGGCATCATCAGCGGCAAGGGCCGCAGCGGGCTAGACGGCGCGTATGACGACTTCCTGCAAACCGACGCCGCCATCAACTTCGGCAACTCCGGCGGTCCGCTCGTGGCGCTAACGGGCGAAGTCATTGGGATCAACACTTTGGTTCTAGCCCGCGGGCAGGGCTTAGGCTTCGCCATTCCGGTCAACATTCTGAAGGACATCCTGCCCGACCTGCGAACGCTTGGGCGGGTGCGCCGCAGCTCCATCGGCGTTGAAGCCGCGGATATTTCAGCGTTTGATCGGCGCGGGCTGGGGTTGACCGGCGCGGCTCGCGGCGTGCGCGTCGTTAAGGTCGAGCGCGGGATGCCCGGCGATCAGGCCGGCATCCGGCGCAACGACGTGATCCTTGCGGTGGAGAACATGCCGGTTGCCTCCAGCGGACACTTCAACCGGCTGGTGGCGCGCAGCCGTCCGGGCGCGGCCGTCCAGATTCGGATTCGCCGCGAGGAGAAGGAATACACGGTCACCGCCACGCCCATTGAAAAGAAATAGTCATTACACCCAATGTAAGCCCCACCTCATCCGCAAGGAGCGACTTTTTCCCCTCTCATGACCCCGCAAAATCCATACCAACAGTCGCCATACCCGCCATCCAATCCTTACCAATCCGGGCCGCCGAGCGGCGGGAATCAACCCGGCCCGCTAGGCCTACCACCGAATGTCGCCAGCCTGCTCGCCTATGCGCCCTGCTGCATCGGCCTCATTATGTCGATCATCTTGGTCATCACGGAAAAGACCAATCGCTTTGTCAAATTCCACGCTTGGCAGGGGCTGTTTTTTCACTTGGCGCTGGCGGCGATCGGCATTCTGAACTCGCTTCTGGGGATCGTTCTTGGGAACATCAGCAGCCTGCTTTCACTGGTTTCGACCCTTTTCGGCCTGGCGATTTTCCTGGGCGGGCTTGGGTTATCCGTTTTTCTGATGGTCAAGGCCTATGGCAACGAAACGCTCAAGCTGCCACTGCTTGGCGACATTGCGGAAAAACAGTTATAAGCCGCCTTGGATGCCCCATGCCGACCGCTATTGACTATTTTCACCAGCTCATCGCCGCTGACCCTTCAGCGGCAAGCGCCGCCGCCGACCAGCTTGACGCGGCGCTTATCGCCCGTGGCATCCTCTTTGCTGGCAAGGCGATGCCGGTTCACCTGCGCCCGCACTTCCTCGCCCCTGATGAGCGGCGGCGGCTTGAGGTCGCCGCGGTCGGCGTCTTGCGCGCCGCGCTGATGGCGGAGCAGGGCCTTTTCGGCGGCGACCGCGAGCGGCTCTACGCGGCGCTCCGTCTTCACGACGCCGAGCGTCGCCTTCTGCGCATCCATCCGGGCTACGACGACGCCGTTGTCTGGACGCGCCTGGACGCCTTCCCGACGCCGGACAACGTGTTATTTCTGGAGTTCAACCATGACGCGCCAGCCGGGATTGGCTACTCGGCGGCGATGACGGAAATCTACCTTGAACTCCCCATTCTCAAGCGCTTCGCCAAGCGGTTCAGCCTGGCGGGCGACGATCCGCGCCCGGCGCTGCTTGAAGCGCTGCTCAAGGCCTACGCGGCGTTTGGCGGGCAAGAGCGGCCTAACATTGGCATCGTGGACTGGACGGACGTGAGGACTTCGTCTGACCAAGTCATCCTGCGGGACTACTTTATCGCGCAGGGTCATGCGTCGGTCATTGCTGATCCGCGCGAGGTCAAGTTGCGACGCGGCCGGCTCTATGCCGGCGATCTTCGGCTGGACATCGTCTATCGGCGAGTCGTCACGAGCGAGTTGCTCGCAAAGCTCGATGAAGCCCGCGACTTCGTTGCGGGCTATGAAACTCGCGCCGCCTGTTTCATCAACTCCTTCCGCTGCCGCGTCAGCGAAAACAAGGCCTTTCTCGGCTTTCTAACCGACCCGGAGCAGCTTTCCTTCCTCTCGGATGACCTGCGGCAGGCGCTGCTTCGGCATCTTCCCTGGACGCGCGTGGTGGCCGAGCAATCAACCAGCTTGTCTGATGGCCGCCGCATTGACCTATGCGAGCATGCAGCCCGTCATCGGGCGGACTTCGTGCTCAAGCCGGCGGATGCCTACGGCGGGACGAACGTTTATATTGGAAGCGAGACTGACGACGAGACCTGGGAGGAAGCCTTGCAGCGGGCGCTCAAGGATGACGCCCTCTGGGTGTTGCAACAGCGGGTTTCGACCCCAACCGAGATCTTTCCAATCCGGCAAGCCGACGGGGGCTTCGCCTTGTATCCTATGAAATACAACATCAATCCGTTCTGCCTGGGCGGACGGGTTACCGGGGCTGTTGCGCGGACCTCGCGGAGCGCCGTCATCAACGTGAGCGCAGGCGGCGGGAGCATTCCCGTCTTCACCGTCGCCCCCGTCTCATAAGCTGGTTGAAGCGTCATTCAGTCAATTCGCCCCGCTGTAGTCGCTTTTGCAGCAACGACAGCGCCAGCTGCCCCTGACGCCGAAGGCTGCGGCGCAAGCCAGGTCAGATCGCTATATGTCCGAAGCCTTTCGCATCGTGGAAGTTTCCGACCTGGAGACCATCGCCGCTATCCAGCGATTGCGCGCTGAAAGCTGGGCGACAACCGGACTGTCAGCGAGCCTGTTTCCTAATGGCCAGTGGCGCGACCCAAGCGAGGAGCGCCCGCCGTTTCGCCATTGGGCGGTCTTTGCCGGGGAGCGCATTGTCGCCGCCGGACGGCTTTCTATCCATGCCAAGCTGAGCGAAGCGCCCGGCGGACACCTCTTCGCCCAACTGCCCTGTGAAATTATCCCGCCGATCGCGTCCATCAATCGCCTGGTCGTGCATCCCGACGCCCGCCGCCAGGGACTGAGCCGGAAGCTCGATGAGGCGCGCCTAGCGGCGGCGCGCGCCGCCGGGGCGCGAACGGTCCTGGCCTACTGGTCGCGCATCACCGGGATGGCGCGCTATCGCAGCCTGGAAAGCCTTGGCTTTGTTCGGGTCAGCGAGTTTGACTTTTTTAACGAGCCGCCGACGGGGCTGGTGACGGCGATGATCCTGGCGTGGTCTCCGGCTGGCGACCAGCGCCATCCGTCAGCAAGCGCGACCGACAGCGCAGGGCTTCAATAGCGGCGCGGCCTTCGGCTCCCAAATCCCGCGTGAACTCATTGACGTACAGCGCGATGTGCCGCGCCTGAACGTCGGCTGACATCTCCTGCGCATGCGCGGCAATGTACGGGCGAATTGCCTCCGGGCGCGCGTCGGCGTAGGACAGACTCTCCCGCGCGGCCTCCGTTACCAGTCGGCGCGTCGTCTCATCTAGCGTTTGGCGGATGGCAATGCCGCCCAGCGGAAGCGGCAACCCGGTCGTCGCTTCCCACCACTCGCCCAAATCCACAATGCGCGTCAGCCCAAACGTCGGATACACAAAGCGGCTTTCGTGAATAATCACGCCGGCGTCATAGTCCCCGGCGGCGACAGCCGGCATGATGCGCTCAAACGGCAGCTCCGTCACAATGGGGGCATCGTCGGTAAACAGACGAATCAGCAGATGCGCCGTCGTCAGCCTCCCCGGCGTCACAAGGCGCTTACGCCGCAGCGCTTCGGGCGCAAACGGCTTGCGGGCGACGACCAGCGGGCCGCAGTGGCGCCCCAGCGCCGCGCCAACGTCCAGCAAGGCGTACCGGGCCGCAATTGGCGGCGTCAGCAGCGCGGCAAAGGAGAGTTTCGTGACATCCAGCCTGCCTTCCAGCGCCCACTCGTTGAGCGTCTGCACGTCAGCCAAGCGAATGTCGAACGTCACGCCAGGCGCGCGAGTCAGCCCCAGCGCCAGCGCGCCGAAAATGTAGGTATCGTTGGGGCACGGCGAATAGCCAAGCGTCAACGTGGTCATGGCGGCGCGGTGTCGTTTGCGCAAATGCGCTGAAAAATCTGGAGCTCCCCGCCGCCGGGCGCGGGCAGAGCGGCGACGCGGCGGTACGTTGCGTCAAACCAGCCGCCCTCGCGCAGCGTCGGAAGCAAATCCCACGTCGGACTGGCGACGTACCATTCCGGCGCGAGGACCCGTATCGGCCACGCCAGATCGCGCCGGGCGAAATGGGGGATCGCCTCCGGCGTTGTCAGGCCGCATAAATCTACAATCCGCTGCTCGCTGTAAAAACCCAAATACCCGACTTCGTGAAAGGCGACGCTGTCAGTCGGTCGGGCATGCGTCCGAAACCACGCTGCCAGCGCGCGGTAGGAGTCCGCCCGCCAATCGCCTTGGTAGGTCGCCACCGCGCGCGCCGATGTCGCCAAGCTCCACAGCAGGCCCAGCGCCGCGACGGCCGCCCCCGCCGGACGAAGTTTCTCCAAGCGGGCAGCCGTCAGCCATTCAACGACCGTGACCAGCCCCAGCGCGAAAAAAAGCTGAAGCGCAAGAAAAATCGGAACTTGATACCACCAGTAGCCCGCAACGCCGAGCGCCGCGTAGCCGCCCGCGTACGCTCCCAGCCAGAGCAGCCACAACCGCCACTGGCGGCGCGACCAAACGGCGGCCACAACGCCGACGCTGACCAGCGCCCACCAGAGACTCAGCAGCGGATGCCCCAGCGCCGGACCGCCCCAGCCTCGCCACCAGTTCGTCATCAGCTCATGGGCGAACGTCGGCCAGCCCAGCGCCGCCTGGGCTCGCTTGGCGGCCAGCGTTGCCGGGAGCGCGTGTCCAAACGTCGGATAGGCATAGAGCGTCCACAGCGCGAAGACCGCGCCGAAGCCGAGCGCCGACCATCCCAAGCGAAGCGCGAGCGCCGCCGCCGCTTTACGCCGGGCTCGGGCGTCCGCGCGCCGCGCCGCCGCAAGCCACTGGCCAAACAAGGACGCCCCGATGACGCCCAACGCCAACCCGCCTTCGCCGCGCGTCAGGAACAACAGCCCGCCCGCCAGCCCGGCGGCGGCGTCCCGCCCGGACAGATGGAGCGACAGCGTAAGCGCCAGCAGCGCGTGAAACAGGAATGTCTCAGAGCCAAGCACGCCCAGCGGACCGATCCAGCCGCCAAACAACGCCGCCAGCGCGACCAACAGCCCTGACGCGTCCCCAAGCCCCCAGGCGCGGCGGAAGATGAAAAACGTCCAGCCAGCGGCGATCCAGGCGACTGTCGTCAGCCATACGGCAAGCGCATCCGCCGGCGCGGCGCGCGGCAGGGCGGCAAGCGCGCCGACTAAAAGCGCCAGGAGCGGCGTCGTCGTGCCGAAGGTGGCCGGCGGATGGTTGAACACAAAGCCGCGCCCGGCCGCCAGATTCTTGGCGTAGGTGAGCGTGATGTAGGCGTCGTCGTTGAGGTCAAAGCCTTGCCCCAATGCGCACCAAGCCGGAAAGAGGCTCGCCAACAGCAATGCCGCCCAGGCGAGGCGAGGCGCCGGCGCGCCATCAGTGGCGGAAGTCGTCATGCTGAGGATGTCAAGCAGCGGTCGCGCCGGAGCAGTCTTTCAAGCGGTTTTCCGACGGCGCGCCGCCGGGGATTCCGCCGCCGGAGACGGCAGCGCCGTCACCGCCGCCAGCCGGCGATCAAACACAATTGGCGCGGTCTCAATCGCCGCCGCCGCCGCCGGAATCGCATAATACGCCTGGAGGCGCGGCCAGTCGCAATCCCGAATCGTCACCAGCATCCCGCGCGCTTGACTGACCCACACATCGCCAATACGCGACGCGGTCTGCGTTTGGGCCAGACGCTCACGGGCGATGGCGACATAGCCGGCGTCGAGTTCCGCGCCAAGGTAGCGCCGGCCGAGCTTTTTCGCCGCCACGAGCGTCGTTCCCGTGCCAGCGAAGGGGTCCACGACGACATCGCCCTCGTCGGTCGCCATCAGAATAAGCCGCTCCAAAACGGTTTCAGGCAGTTGGCAGGGGTGCGCGGCGCGGCGCGAGGCGTGCTTGATGCGGTGCAGATCGCTCCAGACATCGGACACCAGCGGGCCAAACGGGTGCAGCCCAGGCTTTTTGCCGCCGTAGTCCTTGTGCAAGACGTTGCACTTGCGACAGCGCCGGTGCGGGTGCCGGATTTCATAAAACTTCTGGCGACGCCGATCCTTGGCGTAAAACAGAATGCCGTAGTGACGCGGCATGAGCGTTTTACCCAGCGGCATCCCCAGCGCATCCCAGGCGATCCAGTGGCGGAAATCCGCCTGCGTGTCGAGAAAGGCGGCGTAGCGCGTAAGCCACTTGGGGATGTTGTGGACAAACAGGCTTCCGGTGGGCTTCGTGATGCGCAGCAGCTCGCGGAGCCACTGGCGGCACCAGTCAAGGTATTCCTCGCCGCCCCGGCGGTCGTCGTAGGTTTGGTACTTTTTGGCTAGATTGAAGGGCGGGTCGGCGAAGGTCAGATCAGCCGTCTCTGACGGCACTTGGCGCAAAACCGCCAAGCAGTCACCGTGCACAACGGTATCGAGGGTCACGACGCATATCACCTCCAGCGGGAGCTAACCCTGGATGCCCCTTGGCTCGAAACCCCTTGATACAACCCTGGAAAACCTGCCGCCGCCGGCCTCAAGCCGGATAACAAGCCCAAGCCGGACAACTTCTTAATGGCGGCGATAAGGCGAGCGCGCGCTATATTCAATCAGCAGGCGCGAAAACGCAACTCGCGCCCTCGCTTGGGTGTCGCCGCATGCCTTCGCCGATTGTCATCATCGCGGGTCACTTCCTCGAATGGCGGGCTTATGCGCCCCTCGCCCAGCGCCTGCGGGCCGCCCCGTTCCGCCGGCGGGTGTGGATTGCGCCTATCGAGCCGTACCACTGGTGGCAATCGTCTGGCGCGAATTTTCGGCCCGTCATTGACGTGATGGCCGCGTGCATCGAGCGCGTCGCGGACGAGACCGGCGAGACGGTGACGGTCATTGGCCACAGCGCCGGCGGGCGACTAGCGCGCAAGTTCCTTGGCGAAGACGACTACTGCGGTCGCCGCTACGCCGGCCACCGCTTCGTCAACACGCTGGCGTGCCTTGGGACGCCGCATCATAGCTGGGCCGCGGCCAGCTCGGTTTCAACGCGGTGGGCGAACGAGCATTACCCCGGCGCGTTCTTTGCGCCGAAGATTCGCTACGTCAGCGTGACCAGCCGCTATATCAAAGGCGATCGCCAGGGCACGCTCGCCGAGCGGGCGGCCTACGCGATGTATGAAAGCCTGCTCGCCGCGCCGGGCGATGTATGGGGC
Source organism: Chloracidobacterium sp. CP2_5A (assembly GCA_002254845.1). Classification (GTDB taxonomy): domain Bacteria; phylum Acidobacteriota; class Blastocatellia; order Chloracidobacteriales; family Chloracidobacteriaceae; genus Chloracidobacterium. The sequence continues at coordinate 10,970 of NKPT01000039.1, forward strand.
GACGGCATTGTGCCAGAGCCGTGCATGACGCTGGACGGCGCAGAGGTTATTCAGCTTGAAGGGGTATATCACCTGCCCGTGCCGCTGACGACGTGGTACGATGCGCCGCAAATCCTGCCTCAGTGGGCTGCCAACATCTAGATGCAGGTTACAGCTGCCGCCGCGCGCTCGCTCACGCCCGACTCGTGGACAGCCAGCCTCCACTCCACAGCGGGACGCTTGGCGTCCGCTTGAAGCGCTTTTTCCTACGTGACACGGCTTTTGGTCAGTTTTTACAACACCGGCATTCAGCTTGGCTGGCTTTGCCTGTGGTCGGCGCTGGCCCTGGCGTCCGATGCCAAGTCGCTGCGCGACTACACCCTAGACGCCTGGCGCGACGAGCTGCCCCAAGCGGCGGTGCTGGCTGTGGCGCAGGATCGCCGCGGCTACCTGTGGATTGGCACGTACGAGGGCCTGGCGCGCTTTGACGGGGCGCGGTTCGTCGTCTTTGACAAACGCGCGACGCCGGCCTTTCGCAATCATAATATCCGGTGCATCTTCGAGGACCGGGACGGCGCGCTGTGGATTGGAACCTTCGGCGGGGGCGTCGTTCGCTACCAAAGCGGCGAGTTTGAAAGCTTCACCGCCGAGCAGGGCCTCAGCAGCGACTTTGTGATTGACGTGGCGCAAACGCCCGACGGGGCGCTGTGGCTGGCCACTAGCCGTGGACTGACCCGCTGGCACAACGGCCAGTGGCGAACCTTTACGGTCCAGGACGGCTTGCCGCTGGACAGCCTGCAACAACTGTCGCTTGCGCCCGACGGCGCGCTGTGGGTTGGCACCTATGGGCGCGGCCTATCCGTCTTCCGGGACGGCGCCTTTCAGAACTATTCGCTCAATGGCGGCAAGCCGAACGACATCGTGTACGCGCTGCACATCGCGCGCGACGGAACGGCGTGGGTCGGCACCAATCAGCAGGGACTGCTCCGCCTGAACGCGCAGGGTCAAGTCCTTGAGCGATACGCGCGGCCGACGGGCTTCCCCGACGATGTGGTTCATGCCATTTACGAAGACTCCGATGGCGCAATCTGGGTGGGCACTGAAAACGGCGGGCTGGGAAGGCTCGCCCATGGCCGGCAGGACTGGCGCGCGCCCAGAGACGGGCTTTTGCACCACTTCGTCCGCGCCATCTGCCGCGACCGCGAGGGAAGCTACTGGATCGGCACGAACGGCGGTCTCAACCGCCTGCGCGAGTCAAAGATTGTCAATCTCGCGACGGATCACGGCCTGACGGACGCCAACGCTCGCGTTGTCTTCGAGGACTCGCGCGGGCGGCTGTGGGTCGGTCTTGATGAAGCCGGGCTGGATTGCCTCGAAGCCGGGCGCTGGAAACATTACGGGCTGGCGGAGGGGCTGAAAACGCTTGGCGTTCGCGCCATTGCGGAAGACGAGCGGGGCGACATCTGGCTCGGTCTCAATCAGGGCGGCGTGGCGCGCTTCGACGGTCGCCGCTGGACATCGATTACGACGGCGCAGGGTCTGACCACCGACAATGTCTACGCCCTGTGCGCGGCGCGCGACGGGACGCTTTGGGCGGGCACGGTCGGCGGCGGCATCAACGTCCTCCGCGCCGGGCGAGTTATCCGGATGATTGATCCGCAAAGCGACAAGATTACCGGCGGCAACATCCGGGTCATCGCCCAGGGACGCGACGGCGCGATGTGGGTCGGCACCAACGGGCGCGGGCTGATGCGGGCGCAAGGCGAGGAAATCGCCCGCTTCACTACCAAGGAAGGACTGCCCAGCAATCTGGTGTTCGCCCTTCATGAGGAAGCCGACGGCACGCTTTGGATCGGCACCGGGGGCGGGCTGGCGTGGCGCCGCGATGGAAAGTTTGGCGTCATCGCCCACAAGGACGGACTGTTTGACGACACGGTGTTCGCCATTGTGCCCGACGCCAACGGCGACTTCTGGATGAGCTGTAATCGCGGCATCTTTCGCCTTGAGCGGCGCGAGCGCGAAGCCTTTATGTCCGGCGCGCAATCGCGGGTCGTCTGCGCCAGCTTTGACATCAGCGACGGCATGGGGGCCAATCAGTGCAACGGCACGTCGCAGCCCTGCGCCATCCGCCGCCGGGATGGCGCGCTGATGTTTGCGACCATTGGCGGCGTGGCCGTGGCGAAGCCGGAGCATCTGCCCTTCAACGCGCAACCGCCGCCAATCGTCATCGAGCATCTCGAGCTTGACGGCAAAGCGCTTCCCGCTCAGCCGACGCTGACCGCGCCACTGGGCGCGAAGAAGCTTGACATTCACTACGCGGGGCTGAGCTTTCTCGCGCCGCAGCGCATGCGCTTCCGCTTTCGCCTTGAAGGCTTCGACCGCGCCTGGGTCGAGGCCGGAACGCGCCGGACGGCGTACTACATGAACCTTCCGCCGGGAACCTATCGGTTTCATGTCACCGCCTGCAATAACGACGGCGTCTGGAACGACGCCGGCGCGACGATGACCATCGTCATCCAGCCGTTTTTCTACCAGACGGCCTGGGCCAAAGGGCTGGCGGTCTGCGCGCTGGGGCTGCTCCTTTGGGGCGGCTTCCGCTGGCGCACGCTGACGCTGCGACGGCGAGCGGACGCGCTGGAGCGCCAAGTTGCGGTTCGAGCGGCGCAACTCCAGGAAAAAAACGCCGCGCTGGAGCGCGCGCTGGCGGAGGGTCAGGCAGCGCAGCGGGAAGCGCAGGTCAAAAACCGCGAGCTGGCGCGTAAAAACGAGGCGCTAGCGGAACTCCACCGACGCGCCGACGCCATCTTCACGGCGCTGACGGATGTGTTGCCGGGGACGGTCATTGATGGCAAGTACCGCATTGGCGAGAAAATCGGCGGCGGCGGCTTTGGCATTGTCTATCGCGCCGAGCAAATCGCGCTGCAGCGCCTGGTCGCCATCAAGATTTTTCGCCCAAGCGGCAAAAACGCCACGACCGCTAGCGTCGAGCGATTCCGCCGGGAAGGCGTTTCCGCCTGCCGGATTAACCATCCCAACGCAGTCGGCGTCATTGACTCCGGCGTGTCGGCGGACGGCATCGCCTATCTCGTTATGGAGCTATTGCAAGGCGTCTCGCTGGCGACGGAAATCAGCCTCTGCGGCCCGTTCTCGGTCGAGCGGAGTCTGGCCGTGATCTTGCCGGTGTGCGACGCGCTGGCGACCGCTCATGAATCCGGCGTCATCCACCGCGACATCAAGCCGGACAACATTTTTCTGCATCAGATGCCGGAGGGCGAGGTCGTCAAGGTCGTGGACTTCGGGATCGCTAAGCTGATCGAGCCGGATGCCAATGACCCGCTGGCGGCGATGACGGAAACAGGCGGCGTGGTCGGGACGCCGATTTACATGGCGCCGGAGCGATTGGACGAGCGCCCGTACGATGGGCGCTCGGATGTCTACAGCGTCGGCATTATGCTTTACGAGATGCTCTGCGGGCGCCCGCCATTCCCCCCGACGGAGACCGGCATGCTGGGCGTCATCATCGGGCATCTCAAGCAACCGCCGCCGCCGATGCCTGGCGTCCCCCGGGAAATTGCCGCGGTCGTCTTTCAGGCGCTGGCGAAGTCGCCGGACGAGCGCCCGACCGCGCGGGAGCTTGGCGATCGCTTGGCGGCAGCGGCCGGCATCGCGCCTTACCACGGGGCGCCGGTCACAACCGGGCGGCTGAAGCTGAGGCCTTCGCCGCTCGACGAAGAGGACTCGGAAACAGTCCCGCCCCAATCGCAAGCCACGACCCTGATGAGACGCTCGCTGACGGACCGAAGCTGCCCGCCGGAGACGCAATCGAGCTGCGGCGATGGCGCCGCCGCCCGCCGCCCGCTCCTCAGCGGCGACGTGACAACCGCCACCGATTGTGATTGAATCGCAGCCTGTCGCTCATTGTGACAGACCTAACGGGATGTGGCGCAGCCTGGTAGCGCGCACGCTTGGGGTGCGTGAGGTCGCTGGTTCAAATCCAGTCATCCCGACCACGCTTGATGACCTGCGCGGCGAGACGGTCGTGACTGCCTCGCCGCTTCGCTTTCAACCGCTTACCGCGACGGCGCCGCTAGTTTGCCACTTCGGCTTGGCGCGCCGCGACCAGTTGCGTTATTGACCGCGCCATGCCGCTTATCCTCGTTACGAATGACGACAGTATCTATGCGTCGGGGTTGCGCGCGCTTGTCGAGCGCCTCGAGCCGCTGGGCGACGTGATGGTGGTGGCCCCGGCCAGCGAACACAGCGGCTGCTCGCGCTCGGTCACGCTGGGCCGCCCGCTGCGCATTCGTAAGCAGCGCGAGCGAGACGGGTGGTACGCCGTCGAAGGCACGCCCACCGATTGCATCGTCCTGACGCTTCACTGGCTCTTGAAAGGGCGACCGCGCCCGGACCTTGTGGTTTCCGGCATCAACCGCGGCGCGAACCTCGGCGACAGCGTGACCTATTCCGGAACAGTTGCCGGCGCGCTGGAAGGCGCGGTCAATGGCATTCCCAGCATCGCGCTTTCGCTCGTGTCGCGGACCGAATTTGACTACACGCACGCCGCTGATTTCGCGCAGCGGCTCGCGCGCAAGGCCCTGAATTCAGGCCTTCCCCAAAACACGCTGCTCAACGTCAACATCCCGCCCGGCCCGATTCGCGGCTACCGCTTCACGCGCACAGGCGCGAAGCTCCTCTGCACGAACATTGAAGAGCGCTTTGACCCGCGCGGCCGGCCCTACTACTGGATCGGCACAGAAGCCGATGGGCGGGACGAGTCGCCCGACGCGGACTACGCGGCGATCGCTGACGGCTTGGTGGCCATCACGCCATTGCGCAATGACCTAACCGACCGCAACGCCCTTGCCCAGCTGAGAAGCTGGGAGACCGAAGACCTCTAAGCAACCAAGCGTACCGACATGAAGATCATCACCGCGCTGCGACTGGCGACGACCATCCTGCTGGCAGCCCTGATTCTGCTGGTTCCGGCGCTGGTCGCGCTTCCCTTCCAACAACCCGCCCGGACGCGCATCATGACATACCCGTTTCAGTTCTTTTCCTATCTGCTCCGGTGGGTTTTCGGCACGCGTCTCATCGCCGAAGGGCACCACCACACCCGCGGCCCGCTGATGAAGAATCATTTATTCATCAGCAATCACCTCAGCTTAGCCGACACGCCGCTCTTGCTCTCGCTCAGCCCCTATCCGTTCATCGGCAAGAAAGAAGTCATGCGCACTCCCATCATCGCGTTCGCCGGCAACATCGGAGGCAACCTGCTTTTTGACCGAGCCAACCCGGAAGACCGCAAGCGCGTCCAGCGCGACGCCGTGCGCCGCATGCGCGAAGTCAGCTCCATCTATCTCTTTCCCGAAGGCACCCGCAGCAAAACCGGCGAGCCGAAGCCCGAGCCGCATTGGGGACTCATCTGGACAGCTTGGCAGGAGAACATCAGCGTTGTCCCCATTGCGATTTTTGGCTCGGAGAAAATCCTTGAGCAACTTACCACGCGGGTGTGGGTCAAGTATGGTCAGCCGCTGCTGCCGGCTGACTTCAGCACAAAGGAACAGTTCGCCACAGCCTGCTGGCAGCGCGTCCATGTCATGTTCAACGAGCTGAAAGCGGCAGCCGAAGCGATGGTCTCCGGCATTGCCATCCAACCGGCCGAGAGCTCCGGCCAGTAGCCAGCGCGGACCATGGAGCGATCGGACCCCATCGCGGAACAAGCGCGGACTGAAACGCCCTCGGAAAGCGCCGCCCGGAGCGGCTTCGTCGCCATCGTTGGACGCCCGAACGCCGGCAAATCCACGCTCATCAACTACTTGGTCGGCGAAAAAATCGCGGCGGTATCGGACAAGCCCCAGACGACGCGCACCCGCATCCTGGGGATTGTCACGCGCCCGGAAGGGCAAGTCGTCTTTGTGGACACGCCTGGCGTCCACAAGCCGGGCTACCGCCTCAACAAGCGGATGATGCAGGCCGTTCTTGACGCGCTCGCCACGGTGGACATCGTCGTGCTGCTGCGCGATGCGTCGGTTTCAACCGGCAACGGCGACCGTTTTACGCTTGATCTGGTTAGGCAATCGGGCCGGCCGGCGCTCCTGGCGCTTAACAAAACCGATCGCCTGCGCGACAAGGGCAAGCTCCTGGCGCTGACCGACTTTTACCGTCACGAACACGAGTTTCTCGACTACATCCCCATTTCGGCCCTCACGGGCGAAGGAACGGAGACGCTGCTTGACAGCTTGCTTCGCCGCCTGCCAATCGCGCCCCCGCCGTTTGCCGAAGATGACCTGACCGACCAGACCGAGCGGACGCTCGTCGCGGAATTGCTTCGGGAGCAACTCCTGCGCCAACTCTCCGCCGAGCTGCCGTTTGTCGTCGCCGTCGCGGTTGAGAAGTGGGAAGAGCGCGAGGACGGCGGCCTCAACCTGGCGTGCGTCATCCTCGTTGAACGACAATCGCAGCGAGCGATTGTTCTTGGCCGCGGCGGCCTGCGCCTGCGCGACATGGCGACCGCCGCCCGCGCCGAGATGGAAGCCATGCTTGGGCGCAAAGTGTTTCTCGAAATTTTCGTCAAGGTTGAGCCTCGCTGGCGCAACGACGAGCGCCGCTTGGATGAGCTGGGCATTAGCTAACGCTCGATCCTTTCCATAACTTTTGTTATCAGATGTAAGTATGCCGTTCCACCTTGTGCAGGCGACCATTCCGCCCGATGCCGCGGACGCTGTCAGCGAAGCCTTCTGGCAAGCTGGCGCGCAGGGCATCGAAACGCTTGCCGAAACCGAAGCCGGGCTGACCCTGCGGGCGTCCTTCCTCGCCGCGCCAGACGCTCCGGCGCTCCAGGCGGCGCTTGAACAAACGCTGGCGGCGTTTGACTACCCGGCCGAGCGCCTACAGGATTTTTCGACCGAGCCGCGACCTTACGAAGACTGGCTAGCCAAGTGGAAGGCTGACTGGAAAGCCCAGCCGGTCGGGCGGCGCTGGCTCATTGTCCCTCCGTGGCGACGCGACGAAGCCCGTTCCCAAGCGGAATGGGCGGAGCGTATCCCCCTTGACATTGAACCCGGCATGGCCTTTGGCACGGGAACGCACGAGACCACCCGCGCCTGCCTCCGGCTGCTTGAAGACCTGCCGTCGCCGCGCGCCATTCTGGATATTGGAACGGGCACGGGCATTCTAGCGATCGCGGCCGCCAAGCTGTTTCCTCAAGCTGACTGTGCAGCCTGCGATACCGACCCTGACGCAGTCGCCATCGCCCTCGAAAACGCTCGGCTCAACGGCGTCGAAGGGCGCGTCCGGCTGTCGGCGGGGAGCGCGAAAGACTTCCCCGCCAGCCGCTTTGACCTGGCGCTAGCCAACCTAACCGCGGAAGTCATCGCGTCGCTGGCGCCGGACTTGGCGCGGGTTCTGCGCCCCGGCGGAAAGCTCATCGTAGCCGGCGTATTGACCGACCGCCGAGCTGGCGTCATCGCGACCCTGAGCGCCGTCGGGCTACAGCTCAGGACCGAGCGAGTCGACGGCGAATGGTGGGCTGGGCTGGCCGAAGCGGCGCCCCGTCGCCCAAGCCCGCGATGAAGCCGGCGTTTCGCGTCCAGTCCGGCTTCCATCCGCGCCGTCTAGTCCACGCCGGCGTAGGAGTGAAGCCCCGGCAAGAGGAAGCTGACGCCTAGATACGTGAAGAGCACGAAGATGAAGCCCAGAACGGCGAAGTAGGCCGAAGTCCGCCCTTTCCACCCGTGGACGATCCGCGTATGGAGGTAGCCCGCGTAAGCCAGCCAAGTGACCAGCGCCCAGGTTTCCTTTGGATCCCAGCTCCAGTAAGTGCCCCACGACTCGTTCGCCCAGACCGCGCCCGTCACCAGCATCATGAGCAGCAGCGGAAAGGCGACCGAAACGGTCTTGTACGTCAAGTCGTCCAGCGCATCCAGGCTTGGGAGCTTTTCCAGCATACGCTGACCGCGCCAAGCGAACAGCGCGACAAACGCCGTGCAGGCAATGAGGGCCAGAATGGCGGACAGCTCGACCGGATTCGAATTGAAGCTAATCTCTAAGCCGCTGGCGTTTTGATTGAGCCAGCGCCCGCCTTCCGCTTCTAACTGCTGTGGGGCCAAGGTTGCCAGGTCGATGTCTGAGCGCTTCGCCAGCCACGCGCCAAAGGCTTGATACTGGTTCGGGCTGATAGCCCCTTTGATATCCATCAGCGACTTCATTTGATAAAAAATCGCGCCGAAAACCAACGCTTGCACGATAAGCGCGGCGACCACGAGGCGATTCCCCCACTGGCGGGCCAGCTCATCCCGACGGAAGAAATAAACCGTCAAGGCAATCCCCGCCGCCGCATAGACCAGCCAGCCAAGCTGCATCAGCATCCCGACGCCGGGGAGCGTCGCCCGCAGCGAGCCGCCGCCGGCCAGGTTCAGCCCGCTGCCCATCCACCGGACGCCCAAGCCGTATGTCCCCGTCGTCAACACCTTGTAGTCGCCAATCGTGGCGTAGGTTGCCAAGCCGAAGACCGCCACGCACAGCGCCATGCTTTCGATTCGGACGCCGTCCTTAAGCAGATACAGCACGGCAATCCCGAAGCTCACCAAACACACGCCATAGCTGATCGCGGCGATGCTGACGTGAATTGGTCGCCAGTAGCTCCGCAAAATCGGCTGGAGCGTCGTCACCTCGCTGCCCAGAAACGCCACAAGCGTCAGCGTGAGCGCCGCCAGCGGCATGGTCACCGCGCCAATGAAGCGATACTTGTCGCGCGTCGTAATGACAAGGCTGGAGAGAACAGCGAAGCTCGTGAACGCCAAGCCAATGTCGTAGAGATTGTTGAGCGGGTAGGTGTGCGAGATTTTCTCCATGAGCGGCAGCGTGTGCCAAATCGCCTGCATGGCGGGCTTGGTTTTCTCAAACTCGACGTATTCAATCCATCGGACGCCCCAGGCGGCAAGGTTCATCACATAGCCGAAGGCCATGACGCCGATGCCGAGGCGCAGCAGCAGCGACTCGCGCCCCAGCATCCACATTACGTATGCCGCGGTCGCGCCCAAGTAGGCCAGCAGCGCCAAGATCGTTAGGCTGCCCTCTTTCAAAACGGTTGGGGCCGTTCCGGAAGCGCGCGTCAGAACCAAAGCGGTTGCCGCGATGACTGGGATAATAAACAACAGGCTTCGCGGCCAAGCCGATTTGGCCTCCGGCGAGGAAGGCGCGGACGATGACGTGAGGGAAGACTCTAACTTGAGCGCGTCGGTGGACATGGCACATCCTTGATGCGTGAGAGCTGAAGCGAGCGAGCATCGCTCAGGGGGTGATGCCCGAAGCGCGCGCTTGGCGGCATCGCTCGACTGAAAGCGTGTGAAACTATACCGAGCGCTTCCCGGAGCGGCAACCCCTAGCCGGCGCTTTAGCGGCAACGACGCCTTGCTCTCGCCTTCAGCGTCGGGCGGCTTTGCGCGCCCCCGAACCCGCGCGCTATAAGCCCCGGCGATTTTGACCCGACACCCAAGGATGGCACGCGCATGGCAATCTTTATCACGGGCGGCGCAGGCTTCATTGGCTCGGCTTTTATTCGGGCCTGGGCGAAGCGGTATCCGACCGACACGATCATCAACTTCGACAAGCTGACCTACGCCGGCAACCTCGACAACGTCGCCGAGGCGGCCGACCATCCGGGCTACCAGTTTAGGCGCGGCGACATTTGCGACGCCGCGGCGCTGCGAGCGGCCATCCCCGACGGCTGTGACGCCATTGTTCACTTCGCGGCGGAGTCGCATGTGGATCGCAGCATCCTGAGCGCCCGCGAATTCATTTTGACGAACGTGCTCGGCACGCAAACGCTGCTCGACGTCGCGCGGGAAAAAGGCGCCCGCCGCTTCCTGCACATCTCAACCGACGAAGTTGGCGGCAGCATCCCTGACGGACATTTTTTCGCGGAAGACTCGCCGCTCGCGCCAAGCAGCCCTTACGCCGCGAGCAAGGCCGCAGCCGAACACCTCGCCCGCGCCGCGGCGCATACCTTCGGGCTGGACGCGGTCATCATTCGCGCGAGCAACAACTACGGACCCTACCAATTCCCGGAAAAACTCATCCCGCTGGCGCTGACCAACGCGCTGGAGGACCGCCCGATTCCAGTCTATGGCGACGGCCAGCAAGTGCGCGATTGGATTCACGTTGATGACACCTGCGCCGCGCTGCGGGCGGTCTTGGAAAAGGGCCAGTCGGGCGCGACTTACCATATTGGCGGGCGGTCGCCGCTGCCCAATCGCGCGCTGCTGACCAAGCTCCTGGATTTGCTGGGAAAGCCGACCTCGCTGCTGACGGAAGTCGCGGACCGGCTTGGTCATGACCGGCGCTACGCGGTGGATTGCTCAAAAATCGAGCGCGAGCTGGGTTGGCGGCCTGAAATCCCCCTTGAGGAAGGCCTAGCCCAAACCATCGCTTGGTACCGCGAGCAGGCGACGTGGGTGGCGCGGGCGCGGAGCGGCGAATATCGGCAGTACTACGCCCAAGTGTACGGCGCGTTGTGACCAGCCTACCGCGTCCAGCGGCGGTACAGGCGGGGCAGCGCCTCCGGCAGTTGGGACGCCGCCCGGATGCGGGCGTAGCGCCCGCGCCCAAACAACGCCTCCAGCAGGGACGCATCTTGTCCGGCTTCCAGCGCGATCCCTAGCGGCTTGACGCCGACGGCCTGCGCTTCAGCCAGCGCCTGCGCCGTGTCGGCCACGGCATAGGTCACGTCGCCATAGTCGCTGTCCTGCGGCAGGCCGTCCGTCACCGTCAGCAATAGCCGCTGACGCGCCGGCTGCGCCAGCAACAACTGGGTGGCATGTCTGACCGCCGCGCCAAGGCGGGTGCTTGCCGCCGGCGCGAGCGCCGCCAGGCGCGACGGCAGCCGTCCTGACGGTTCGCCAAACGCCTTCAGCTGAAAGCAATGCACCGCGTCCCGCCCCCGACTGTTGAACGCATAGACGGCGAACCGGTCGCCAAGCTGTTCCAGCGCGGCGGCCAGACAGCGAGCGCTTTCAACTTCGCCGTCCAGCACCCGCCGCGCCGCGCCCGCTTCCCCATCCGCGTCCAGAGGCTCGCCGGTCGAGCGCGAAACGTCGAGCAGCAGCAGGGCCGCCACGGAGCGGGTCGTCCGCCGCCGGACGGCGTACACCGCATCCGAGGCCCGCATCCGCCGCCGCCGCTCGACATAGCGCTCAATCACGGCGTCCAAAAACAACTCCTGCCCATCCGCGGTCGGGCGCGCCCAGGCGAAGTCCGCCGGACGCCACCGCTCAAAAGCCTTCCGCAGGCGTGCAACCGTCGCGTTGTCGCTTGGCTCCGGCGACGCCGCTCCATCGCTTGGCAATCCAAAGTCAAAGACGCGACACCAATCCGGGCGGTAATCGCCCAGACGAGCGTCCCATTCCGGGTAATGCCGCGTCCCGAGAACGGCCCACGTCGCCGCCGAGTCGCCGGACGGGGTCGTTGGATTTGGCCCGAGCGCTCCGGCGGACTCGCCTGATCCAGCGGCGCTCGCGTCATCGGCGCGCGCGCGCTCGGTCAGCCCGTTGGCGACAGCGCGCGCCGAGGTCTGGATTTCAGCCAGGGCGATCGGCTGCGCGCCGTCCGGCGACGCGGCTGGTCGCGGCGGAGCGCCGTTGGACGGCGCGGCTTCCGGCGACCAGCGGCGCTGCGCCGGCGGCGGCAACAGCCGGTAGATGTCCAGCGTCGCCCGGAGCGAATCGGCAACCGTGGCGTCGTCGGTCAGGCAGGACGCCAGGGCCGCCTCAAGCGTCGCGGTCAAAGCGGCGTACTCGGCTTCAAGGCCCACGCCGGCCCGACCGACCAGCGCCAGCCGGAACAGCAGCTCCACCGCCGCCATTGTCAGCGGCGCCCCGGCCAGCGACCGGCGGCTTGCCGGCAGCGGCTCGGCCAGAGCCGCCGCGTCGCGCTCAACGCCGCGATACCGGCTGCGCATGCGCCGCAGGACGCGCGCCATTTCAATCACGTCAAACAACGCCCCGGCCATCGCGGCGTCGGGAAACAGCGCCAAGGCGTCGCTCGCCGCGATGGACGCCGGCCGCGGCGGCAAGACGCGCTCCGTCGCCCGGTCGCGGATAACGGCGAAATCCACGTGCGACAGCCCGCCCGCCCCCGCGCCCAAGTCAGAAAAAAACGCCCGCGTCGCCTCGTAGGCGGCGATGAGCGGCGGCGTGTCCGGCGTCTGCGTCCCAAACAGCAGCCGACCGGCGGCCTGAGCGGCCAACAGCTTATAGAGTGAAAAGTTCCGCTCGCGCTCCGCAAAAACGGCGACCCGGCGCGGCAACACCAGACAGTGCGCGTCGGCGGCTGGCACGACGCGCCCGCCGACCTCATCGCCGACGACATCCGCCGGGGGCGACGCCAGCCGGAACGGAAGCCCGGTGAGGGCGCGCAGGTAATGTTGCAGCGTCGGCGCCGCTTCCCCCAGCGGCAAACCTGGCAGGCGGGACTCCAACAAGCTTCGCGCCTGCGCCGTTTCCAGCCGCAGGAACGCGCCCAGCTTCGCCGCGTCCCGGCCGCAGCGGGATCGCCCCTCCGCCAGCCAGTCCGCAAAGGCTTCCACTGTCAGCTCCGGGCGGCGCGCCGCCGCGCCCAAAGCCGCCGCGCCCAGTAGCGGATGCTCGGCGTAAAGCGCGGCGGCCGCGCCCAACAGGGCCGCGCTCCGCTCGTCGCGCCCCAGAGCCTCCGCCGCCTGACAGGTTGCCTGAATGATGTCCGTCAGTCGCGCTGCATGGCGCGTCCCGCTGGCCGCCTCCAGCAGCTGACAGACTTCCGTAAACGCCCGTTCGCCAAGCCGGTCGGCCAGGGCCGGCGCGCGAGCTGCAAAGTCGTCCGCCGTTTGCGGCGACAAGCGCCCAAGCGCGGCGCCGACGGACGCGAGCGCCGCCGCCGCCGCCGCCGAAAGGGGCGCGGAGCGGACTGGAGCGCTCGCCGAAACCGAGTCGGGCGCGGTCGCAGGCGGGCGACCAGCCGCCCGCCTGCGAAACAGCTGCGTCCAGGCGGCGAATAGCATTATGGCGTCTGCTCGCGGGCGGCTGCCGAGACATCCGCCGGCGCTTCCGCGCGCGGCGCGGATCGCCACAGCGCGCGCAGCGCGTCAAAGCGCGCCCGCCACCAGGAGCCGTCCGTCAGCGCGTCAAAAAGCTGATAAAACACCGGAATCGCCACCAGCGTCAGCAACAGGCACAGGCTTTGCCCCCCAATGATAATGATGGCGACCGACCGCAGGGCCGCCGAGCCGGGCGTCTGCGCCACCGCCATTGGAATCAGCCCAGCGACCAGCGCCAGCGTTGTCATCAGAATCGGCCGCAGGCGGTCGCGGCAGCCGGCGACAATCGCGGCGTAGCGCTCCTGCCCGCCGGCTCTCAGGGTGCTGATGTGGTCAATCTGCAGAATCGAGTTTTTCTTGACGACGCCAAAGAGCATCAAAATGCCCAGCGCCGAAAAGATGTTGAGCGTCTCGCCGAAGGAAATCAGCGACAGCAGCGCGAACGGCACCGCCATCGGCAAACTCAACAGAATCGTCACCGGATGCAGGAAGCTTTCAAACTGCGCCGCCAAAATCATGTACATAAAAACGAACGACAGGACGAACGCCAGCAGGAAGTTGGCCGCCGCCTTGCCCAGCTCCTTGCTCTGCCCCAGCTTGGCGGCGCGATATTCCGGCCCGAGGCCGAGCGTCCGGGCTTTTTCATCGAGCGCCTGCAAGGCGCGGTCGAGCGAATAGCCTTCCTGCAAGTTGGCGGAAAGCGTCACCTGCCGCTGCCGGTTGTAGCGGTCAATCTGCGCCGGACCCCTGCCGCTCGTAAAGGCGACCAAATTGGCCAGCGGCACGTTGCCAAGCTTGGTCGAAGGCACGTACGACCGGAGCAGCGTATCGGAACCCGTCCGGTCTTCGCCGCGCAACTGAAACCGGACATCGTAGCGGTCGTCACCCTCGCGGTACGAGCCGATAATCTCGCCGGCCACGAGCGTTCGCAGAGCTGATGCGATCGTGGCCACGTTGACGCCCAGGCTGGCGGCCTTTTCACGGTCAATCACGGCGCGGATTTCCGGCTTGCCGACTTCCAGCGTGGTGTCCACGTCCACGACCCCCGGCACGGTTTTGAGAAAATCCATAAGTTGCTGGGAAGCGTCGGTCAGCTTGGCGAGGTCGGGTCCGCGCACGACGTACTGCACCGGGGCCGCCGAGTTCCCGCCGCCCGAAATCGCCTGCACGTACTGTACCGAAATGCGCTTGTCCCGCTGGTCAGCGAGCTTGTCGCGGACGATTTGCATCAAGTCCGCCTGCGTTAGCTTGCGTTCCGTCAGCGGCGTGAGCTGCACAAAGATGTTGCCGCGCGTGACGCGGCGCTGCTCGTCGCCGCCCAGCGTCGTGAGATAGCTCGTCACGTGCGGGGTCGTTTTGACTATGGCTTCCAGCGCCGCCATCTGTTTTTCGGCTTCCGCCAGCGTGACGCCTTCCGGGAGCTTGACCACCACCTCAAACATGCCGGCGTCGTCAAACGGGATGAAGTTTTTGCCGATGACGGAAAAAATCGGGACGACCGCCGCCACGGTCAGCAGCGAGATGCCAACGATGGCCAGCGGCCGCCGCAGCGACCATTCCAACAACCAGACATAGCCGCGCTCCAGCCGTCCGTAAACGCCGCTTGCCCGCGCGGACGCATGCCCGGCGCCGGCTTTCGAAGAAGGCCGTAAAAACCGCGAGCAAAGCATCGGCGTCAGCGTGAAGCTGATAAACATCGAGACCAGAATGGCAAAGGCGCACGTGAAGCCAAACGACGACATGAAGCGCCCGACAATGCCGCCCATAAACGCGACCGGGATGAAGATGACGACCAGCGAGAGCGTCGTCGCCAGCACGGCGAAGCCAATGTCGGACGTAGCTTCCTTCGCCGCCTCAAAGGCCGACATGCCCTTCTCTTCCATGAAGCGGTAGATGTTTTCGAGCACCACCACGGCGTCGTCAATGACAATGCCGACGCTCAGCACCAGCGCCAGCATCGTCATGCGGTTGAGCGTGAAGCCCATGGCGTACATCAGCCCGTAGGTCGCCACGACCGACGCCGGAATGGCGATGGCGGAGATGACCGTCGAGCGCCAGCTTCGCAAAAACAGCAGCATGACAAGCGCCGCCATGATGCCGCCGAGGATGAGGTGTTCCTGAACGGCGTCGAAAGCGTCCTGCACGAAAATGGACTGATCCTTGAGATACTGCACGCGGCAATCCGGCGGCAGTTGCGGGGCTAGCTCCGCCATGCGCTCCTTGACCAGCCGCGCGACTTCAAGCGTGTTCGTGCCCGACTGCTTGCGAACCTCCAGAATCACCGCCGGCCGCCCGTCCAGCCGGGCGAGCGAGCGCGGCTCTTCCACGCCATCCTCGACGTAGCCGATGTCCTTGACGTAAATCGGCAGGCCGCTGGCCGTCCCGACGATAATGTTGGCGAAATCCTCGACGCGGGTGACGCGCCCCAGCGTCCGCAGGGAAAGCTCGCGCTGGCCGTCTTCCAGACGACCGCCGGGAATTTCGACGTTCTGGGCGCGCAACGCCTGCTTGATGGCGTCCACGCTGAGGTTATAGGCGGCGATCTTTGACGCGTCGAGCATAATCTGAATCTCGCGCTTCCGGTCGCCGATAAACGACACGCGCCCGACGCCGTTGAGCGATTCGAGATTTTGCTTGACGACTTTATCGGCAATCTCGGTGATTTCCCGCGCCGAGCGATTGCCTGACAGCGCCAGCGACAACACCGGCTGGGCGTCGGGATCGAGTTTCTCAATGATTGGCGCCTTAGCATCGGAAGGCAGCTCGCCCAGAATGCGATTGACCTTGTCGCGCACATCCTGCGCGGCTTCGTCAATATCGCGCTCCAGCGCAAAGACGACAAAGACCTGCGAGACGCCTTCGGCCGACACCGACCGAAGCTCGTCCACGCCGCCGATGGTGTTGACCGCTTCCTCGATGCGCTTCGTGACCTGCGACTCGATTTCCTCCGGCGAAGCGCCGTCGAGCCGCGTCGTAATCGTCACGGTCGGCAGGTCAATTTTGGGAAACAGGTCAACGCCCAGCTTGAAGTAGGAAAAAGCCCCCACGACGATGAACGCCATGACGAGCATCGTGGCGAAGACCGGGCGCTTGATACACAGTTCGGCGAGTTTTTGCATAACTTCCTGAAGGCGCGGCCGCCAAAGGCGACGCTCAAGCGGAAAGCTTTTTCACGCTGTCGCGGTCGCGGTAGCGCGCCTGCGTTTTCGGATTTCCCAAAATGGCGTCGGCGATGAGGGGAATTTTGCCGAGGTACATCAGCGGGCGGTACCACCACGGCACAACGATTTTGCGCCGCGGGGACCGAATGGCTTGCTCAATGGCGCGGGCAACGATTTCCGGTCCCGGCATGCGGTAGCGCAATCCGGCGGTCATTTCCGTCCGAATAAAGCCCGGCGCGACCAAGACGACGCGAATCCCCCGCCCCTTGACCTCGCGCCGGAGGGCGTCATTGAAGCCGCGCGCGGCGAATTTCGACGCGGCGTACATTCCAACCGTCGCCACCTCGCCGGCGACCGAGCCGATGTTGACGATGACGCCGCCGGGCGGAAGATGCGGCATCGCGTACTTGGCGCAGAGCGCGCAGCCAAGGACGTTGACCTCCAGCACGCGCCAGAGCAGGTCGTCACGGGTGTCGCATAGGTTAAGACCGCCGCCCATGCCAGCGTTGTTGACCAGCGCATCCAGTCGCCCGAAGGCGGCGAGAGTTTCCCGCATCAGGCGCTGCACGTCGGCGCTCCGCGTCACGTCGCCGGGGACGACCAGCGCCTCGCCGCCATCCTGCCGGATGGCTTCCGCTAAGCTTTGCATTTCCGCTTCGCGACGGGCGAACAGGGCGAGCTTCGCGCCGCGCGCGGCAAGGTGCCGCGCCGTCGCGGCCCCAATGCCGCTGGAAGCCCCGGTAATAATGACCGCCTTGCCGTTGAGTTCCATCGGGCGCGCTCCCGTTATCGGCTTTAGGAAACCTTGATGGGCATCCCGTCGGTCAGACGGTCGAGGTTGTCGGTAATGACCTTTTCGCCGGCCTTGAGGCCCTCGGTGATCTCAACGTCCGCGCCGTCGCGCTTGCCCAGCCGAACGCGCCGCTCCACCGCTTTGCCGTCCGCGGCGACAAAGACTTTCTCAACGCCGGCCACGCTCACCACCGCGCTCAACGGCACAAACACGGCTGGCACGTCGCTGGCGATGTCCACGTAGACGCGCGCGAACATGCCCGGCTTGAGCAACCCTTGCGGGTTTGGCGCGACGGCTTCCACCATCAGCAGCCGCGCCTGCTGATTGAGAACGGGGCTAATCCGCGTCACGCGGGCCGGAAAGTCGCGTCCCGGATAGGCGTCAGTCGTGAAGCGCGTCGGCATCCCCTCCTTGACGTAGGAAACGCCGATTTCAGCGACATTCGCCTGCACGCGAATCGGATCAAGCCGCACGATGGTCACGATGTCGCGGTTGCCGCCCTGCTCGTTGATGAAGTCGCCGCGCGACTTGTGGCGGACGCTGACAAAGCCGCTGATCGGCGCGCGCACCGCGGAGTCTTCCAGCTTTTTGCGAGCGAGGCGAACTTCGGCCTGGCGTTGCTCGACTACGCCGATGCGCATGACGGTCTCATCGCGGGCGGCCTGGTAGCGAGCTTCGGCGGCGCGGTAGTTGGCTTCCGCCGTATCCCACCGCTGGCGCGGCAGGTCGCCAGACGCCACCAGCCGCTCGGCGCGCTCCATTTGGGCGCGGGCGTCGTCAAGCGCGGCCCGGGCCTGCCGCGCCATCGGCGCGGCGTCAATGTCGATTGGATCGCGCCGCCCGGCTTCGCCCAGCATAGCGCGCGCCTGCGCCAGCGCGGCTTCCGCCTGCTGGAGCTTCAGCTCGTATTCCTTGGGCGAAATGCGGGCGATGACTTGCCCGGCCTTGACCGCGCTGCCGACATCCACCGTCAGCTCGGTAATTTCACCGCCGACCTGTCCGGCGACAACGACTTGCTCATCCGGGACGAGCGACCCGACAGTTTCAATGGACTTTCGTATCAGCCGCTTGGCGGCGGTTGTCGTTTTGACTTCAATCGCGGGCGGCGGCGCGGGCGCGGCCGCGCTGACCGTCTCCTTGTGGCGGGAGCAACCGCTCGCGCACAGCGCCAGCAGCGCCATCGCCAGCCAGGGACTGACTTTCGCGGAACGTAAGCAAAATGCGGTCATGAGGTTCTCGCCGGGGAAGGCCTTGTCGTCGGGGCGGTCGCCCGACGCCGGACGCCGTCAAGGAAAATCGCGGCGTAGTCGCCCGCCAGCGCCTCCGGAGACCCGGTAACGGTCTGGTCGCCGTGAAGCTGCTCGAACATGGTTTGCAGAAAAGGCATGGCGAAAAGAGAGCGCGCCGCCACCTGCGGGTTCACTTCCCGAAACGCGCCCTCGCGGACGCGGGTTTCAATGTAGTCGCCCAAAAAATCAAAAATGTCGCGAGCGTAGAGCCGAAAGAACATCTCGGACAGCTCGTGACCTTCGAGCGCGCTGAAAAACAGCAGCCGCTGAAAGGAATAATCGGCCCGATGGCGCTCGATGATGTGCTGCATAATGGCTTCAAAAAACTGCCGGTCATCGCGGCGGGCGGCCAACTGGCGCATCCGCGCCCAGAAAGCCGCGGCGTCGGCGTCTTTCATCTTCTGGTCGAGAATGGCGGCGTACAGGTCATGCTTGGTGGCGAAATGCCGAAAAATAATGGCTTCGCTGACGCCGGCCTCGGCGGCGATTTCCTTGGTCGTGACGCCGCTGAAGCCTTTCTCGGAAAACCGCCGCATGGCGATGCGGACGATTTGCCGCCGCCGGTCCTCGCCCGACATGCGGCGGGGCGCGGCGGCCGGCCGCGAAGCGGTTGAGACGGTCGGCGAAGCGGTTGAAACAGTCGGCGGGGCGTTGGTCATCGTGCTCAACGGCAGTGTGAGCTAGCTTACGCTAGTTAGTATTCACTTACTAGCTAACGCTACACTGGCGCTCGGCGCGCCGACAAGCTAGTTTTCCGCCGATGACTCCGGAAACGATGACGCCTGAAATAAGCCCAACCGCGCCGATTGAGTGGCGGACGGCCCGCTTTACGGAGCTCGCGGCGGATGACCTCTATGACGCGCTTCAGGCGCGGCTGGCGGTGTTTGTTGTCGAGCAGCAGTGCGCGTATCAGGATGCCGACGGGGCTGATCGTCGCGCCCATCACGTCCTGGGCTGGCGATGGACGCCGAGCGGGCGCGTACTGGCGGCCTACTGTCGGCTGGTGGAGCCAGGCGTCAAGTACGCCGAGCCGTCTATCGGGCGAGTGCTCACGTCGGCGGCCGGGCGCCGTCAAGGGCTGGGCAAAGAGCTGATGCGGCAGGCGTTGGCGCTCCACGACGCGCTTTACCCGGGACAAGGGAATCGAATTTCCGCGCAGCGTTACTTGGAGCGATTTTACGGGGGATTCGGCTACCGGACGGTCTCCGCGCCCTATGACGAGGATGGTTTGCCGCACGTCGAGATGCTGCGCGCCGGACGGTAAAACCGGCCGCCGGCGACGGCGGGCTCTGCAAAGATGTCGCTTGAAGCTTCAGTGACCACGCTACTTTTGATTCGGCACGGCCAGACGGCGGACGGCCCGGCGCCGCGCTGCCATGGCTGGACGGATTTGCCGCTTTCGGAAGAGGGCGCGCGGCAAGTTAAGCGGCTGGCGCAGTATTTGCGCGCTTGGCGCGTGGATGCGCTCTATGCCAGCGATCTCATCCGCTCGCGCCATACGGCGGAGATTCTCGCCGCGGGGCGCAATGTGCGCCCGGTGATTCGGCCAGAGCTGCGGGAAATCAACTTCGGCGACCTTGAAGGCTGCCTTGTGGACGAGCTGCCGGCGCGCTTTCCGGCAACCGTCGCCGCGTGGCGGGCGAACCCGGCGACCTGCCGGTTTCCGAACGGCGAGACTTTTCAGGAAGTCAAGCGGCGCGTTCTGCCGACAGTCGAGAGCTTGGTGGCGCGGCACGCGGGGCAAACGGCGGCTTTAGCGTTACATTCGGGCGTCAACCGGGTGATTTTGGGGTGGGCGCTAGGATTGCCGGATGAGCATCTGGTTCGCCTTGAGCAGGATCACGGCTGCCTCAACGTCATCGCGTTTGGGCCGCCATACCCGCGCTTGAGGCTGCACAACTTCCTTCCCGGCTTCCTTCCCGGCGCCGCGTGCCTTGCGTCCGGGCGAGTCGAGTGAAAGCGCTCGACTCATTGAGCTCAACAGCTTCAGCGAGCTAATGGCGCGCTTGAGCTAACGGCGCGGCGCGCCCCCGCCCAAAGCTCCGAAAAACGACGCGAAAAACAAGAGGGGCGACGCTCCAGGCAAAGCGTCGCCTCCCTAAGGCCGTCTGATGTTCATCCTCCGACAAAGCTACGGCGCAGCCTGAACCATGCTGCGGCGGGCTTCCTCGACGGCGGATTTGGCTTCTTTGACAATCTTGAGCGCGTTTGGCTCGCTTGGGATGCTCGCATCGAGCAGGATGAAGCGGCTGCCATAGGACCGCTTGCCATCGTCGGCGAAATAAGCTCGCAACTCGCCGAGCGCTTTGGTTTCGTAGTTGTTCACCACCAGCGCCGCGCCGCCGACATTTTCCAGCGCGAGCAGCGACGGCTGCATATGCCCGACAATCATAACGTCGATGCCCTCCAGCTCAGCGGCTAGCGCCTTCGCCTGATCGAGCGGCAGATAGGCCAGCACGACGATTACCTCCGCTTGCTTTTTGAGTTCAGGCAAGACTTCCTTGAGCGCGGTCGCGGGATCGCGCCAGACATAGCCCGTGCCTTCGCTGGGGGCCTGCTCGCACACCCCAGTGATGCCAATCCGCAACTTGCCGCCCTTCGGAAAGCGCGGCGACTTCACTTCCTTGACAACGAAGCGCGGCAGGGCGATGTGGGTTTTCTCGTTCGCGGCTGGCGTGGCATTGGCTGAAAGATAAGCCTTCAAGATCGGGAAATCAGCGGCCGCGCGCTTAGCTTTGTCATTCTTGAAATAGGACTGAAGCGCTCGCAGGTCTTGGTACGTCAAGTTGACGGCGTCGAACGGATAGGCGCTGTAACCGCGCAGCGCAAAGTCGTTCTGCACTAGGACGTCCTTGAAAGGCGGGCTAAGCAGCACGCCTTGGTCATTGAAAATGGATCCGACGCTTAGCTCTAGCAGCGGCGTTTCCTTGAACGTCGAGCGGAAGGACTGAGCCATGGTCACGCGGCGGTGCAATCCGCCGCTTGGATTGGCCGGACACCCGCAGGTATCCAAGTTGGCGCGAGTCTCGCCTGAAAAATGGATGGCGAAAGCCGCTTTGTCGTCCGTACCCAGCGCATGCGCCGGAACGACCTGCGTTTGCGCCATCGCTGCAAGCCGCGGCGCGCCGCCAAACAGCGCGTAAGCGAAACAAGCGACCAACAAAAGGATGCGATTGGGCATAGCGACAAACCTCGGCGAAGGGGCGGTTAGGGAGATGATTCCCTGTTTTTGGGATGCGTCAATTTTAGGATTGCGCAGCCTTGCTCGGCAACTGATGAATGATGAAACTGATGAATGATGAAACTGATGAATGATGAAACTGATGAATGATGAAACTGATGAATGATGAAACTGATGAATGA
>NKPT01000109.1 GCA_002254845.1 Chloracidobacterium sp. CP2_5A
GCCCGGTGGCGCGTGACTGCCGGTTCCCGGACAAGCGGCCGGCGCCGGGGAGGCAGGGAGCGACCGTCAAGCGCGGGTTAAGGAAATCGCGCGGAAACTCCGGCGCCTCACAGGAGGACATGCAATGATCTTACGGCCCCTTCCCCTTGCCGCGCTGCTGCTTCCGATTGCGCTTGCCGCACCCGCGCTGGCCGAGAGCCGCTCCGAGCGGCGCGCGGCGCAGATGTCGGCCTGGGTTGAGGCCGGCGACCCGCAGGACTGCATCCAGCTCAACCGGATCCGCGAGACCCGGGTGCTTTCGGACCAGGTCATCGACTTCATCATGGACAATGGCCAGCTGTTCCGGAACACGCTTCCGGCCAAATGCCCGCAGCTGGGGTTCCAGGAGAGCTTCGGCTACCAGACCTCGATCAACCAGCTGTGCAACGTGGACATCATCACGGTCATCATCCCCGGCATCGGCCCCAATACCGGGGCGAGCTGCGGGCTGGGGCGCTTCACGCCGATGAAGCCGGCGAGCACCGCCGGGCGCGGCTAGCGGCTACCAGGCGGCTTCCTTTTCGGCGGCGCGGCGGTCGAGCTCGGCGCGGGACAGGCGCTCGCTGGCGGATTTGAGC
>NKPT01000328.1 GCA_002254845.1 Chloracidobacterium sp. CP2_5A
CCGCTACGCTGCCACGATGCGCGAAAGCCTGCGGGAGCAGTTCCATCGCCTTCCTCGACCGGTGCAACGACTCTCCATCGACTGCCCCGACGATCGCCTGTGGGTTTTCATGGGATGGGAGCCCGGAATCGGCGACGCCTTAGATTTTGATTGCCGCCGCATTTCGCGCTTCAAAAGCCCTCGCGACGCACCCGGGCTGCGGCCGCCGCCAGACTCCTTGCGCGTCAAGCCGCCCGACCCGTAAAATACGCCGCGGCAAGACGCCGTCACAGATAGGGCTTGAGCGCCGCGAAAACCCGCTCCGCGATCAGTTGATAG
>NKPT01000070.1 GCA_002254845.1 Chloracidobacterium sp. CP2_5A
ACGCTAAGGATTGGCGTCCGCGACCCGCTCCGGCGCGTTCTGGAAGCGATGGGCGAAGCGCTACTCAAATCCGGCCGCTTTCTTCGCGGCGGCCGAGATCACGAACTTCAGACGCTTGCGCGCTTTGATCTTGATTTTTTCGCCGGTGCGCGGATTGCGCCCCTCGCGCGCCTTGTACTCCCGAACGACCAGCTTCCCAATGCCCGGAATCGTGAAACCGACCTTTGACTGAGTGGCCGCCAGCGCGGCTTGCTCATCAAAGAAGGCGCGCACCGTCGCCTTCTGCAGGGAAAACTTCTCGGCGAAGTGGTTAATAATTTCGGTTTTGGTCATAGCCTTGGCCGGCGCTTTTTTCGCCGAAGCCTTCTTCGCCGGGGCGGCGGCTTTCGCCGACGTTGCGGCCTTGGTCGTGGCGGGTTTAGCAGCTTTGGCAGCCATGGGTGTGGGTCCTCCTGAGCGCGCGCAAACGATGTGATTTACCCTTGTCATGAAGCGAATCCGCGCCGAGCGTAGCCAGAAAACCGTGTGAAATCAAGCTGTTTTTATCCCCTTGCGCGACAGATAGCGCCTATGGCGGGAAAGTCCGCCATAGGTAGTGTCCGTTGGCTTGTGGCTGCGCCCGGCCAAGCCACAATATCAAGCCGGTGACAATCGGACGCCGGTATGTACAATTAAGGCTTTTCCCTCTCATGCCGTTCAAGCCAGAGGACTCAAATGAAGATTGCGCTTGCCCAAATCAACACGACAGTGGGAGCCTTTGTCTCCAACGCCGCCAAAGTTCGGCAGTACGCTCTGCGTGCCGCGTCACAGGGCGCTAAGCTAGTAGTCTTCCCAGAGCTGACGCTTCCGGGCTATCCGCCGCTCGATTTGCTGGATCGCCCCGCTTTTATCGCTCGAAACCTGGCGGCGCTCGACGACCTCGCGCGGTTCTCAGCCACGATTGACGCGGCGCTGCTGGTGGGTTTTGTCGCGGAAAATCCCGATGATTTCGGCAAGCCGCTCTACAACGCGGTCGCCCTGCTTGAGGGCGGCGATCTGCGGGCGATTCGCTACAAGACCTTGCTGCCGACGTACGACGTTTTTGACGAGGCGCGACACTTCGAGCCGGCCGAGCGTCGAGAAGTGATAGTTTGGCAGGGCTATCGGCTGGGCGTCTGCATTTGCGAGGACGCCTGGAACAGCCGCGACTTCTGGGACGCGCACCTCTATGATCTCGACCCGGTGCGCGAGCTGGCTGAGCAAGGCGCGCAGGTCATTATCAACGTTTCGGCTTCGCCCTTTCAACGCGGCAAGGGAGCGCTCCGGCAAGCGATGCTGGCCCACCATGCTGAAACGCTGGGGCTGCCCGTGATTCTGGTCAATCAGGTTGGCGGCAACGACGGCCTGGTGTTTGACGGCCGCAGCTTGGTTCTCGATGCGCGGGGCGAGTTGACGCTGGAAGCCAACGCTTTCGAGGAAGACCTGCGCGTGGTTGACCTGGCCGACTTGCCGGCCCCCGTCACGCCCAGAGTTTCCGACGAGATTGGCGACATCCATGACGCGCTCGCTCTGGGCGTCAAGGATTATCTGGGCAAGTGCGGCTTTCGGCAGGCGGTCATTGGTCTCAGCGGCGGGATTGACTCGGCCGTGACAGCCGCGATTGCCGTTCGCGCGCTTGGCCGCGAAAACGTCGTCGGCGTGGCGATGCCGTCCAAGTACTCTTCCCGGCACAGCCTGGAAGACGCCGCCGAGCTGGCGCGCAATTTGGGCATCGCCTTTCATGTCGTCCCGATTGAGCCGGCGGTTGAGGCGATGACGCGGATGCTGACGCCCTCCTTCGGCTTTGCCCCCCATGGCGTCACGGAGGAAAACATCCAGGCGCGATTGCGCGGCGTCACGCTGATGGCCTTCTCAAACCAGCATGGGTGCCTGGTGCTGACGACCGGCAATAAGTCGGAGCTGGCGGTCGGGTACTGCACGCTCTACGGCGACATGTGCGGCGGGCTGGCGGTGATTTCCGATGTGCCCAAGACGGATGTCTATCGTCTGGCAGCCTACATCAACCGTCATCAAGCCATTATTCCAGCCCGTACTATCGCGAAACCGCCTTCGGCGGAGCTGCGCCCCAACCAGACAGACCAGGACTCGCTGCCGCCCTACGATCTGCTGGACGCCATTTTGGAGCGCTATGTCGAGCGTTACCAGAGCGTTCAGGAGATTGTCGCGGACGGCTTCGAGCAGGCCGTCGTCGAGCAGGTCGTCAAGCTGGTCAACCGCAACGAGTACAAGCGGCAGCAGTCCGCGCCGGGCATCAAGGTGACGCCGAAAGCGTTCGGTCGCGGGCGGCGCGTGCCCATCGCGGCCGTGATTGAAGATTGAGCGCGCGCCAAGCGCCTAAGCCGCGCCAGCGGCCGGCATTGGTCCTGTGCATCGGCGGGGCTCGAAAAGGGCCTCGAAAAGGGCCTCGAAAAGGGCCTCGAAAAGGGCTGGGCGCGCCCGCTAGAGCGCCCCATCCCAGTTGCCCGCGAGGGGCCAGTCGCCTTCCGCGCCATAAACTAGCAGGAAATCGGCCGTCCCCGGCAGATTTCTGTTGCGCAGGAAAAACGTCTGCACGCGATACACGCCGACCGTGTCCACGCCGTCGCCGTCAAAGTCGCCGATGACCACCCGATCGTCGGGATTGCCGAAGTTGAACGCCAGATCGGCGGCCCCGCCGCTGTTGTCGTTGCGCAGCAGGAACGTGTTGCCGCGGACGACGCCGATGGTCGTCGTGCCGTTGCCGTCCCAATCGCCCACAATCGGCCGGTCGCCTTCATCGCCGTAGGTCGCGATGATGTCCGGGTTGCCGGGCGCGTTGCTGTTGCGCAGGAAGAACGTTCGCTCGGTCGGGCGATAAACGCCGATGGTCGTCGTCCCATTGCCGTCCCAGTCGCCGACTAAGGGAATGTCCTCCGCCGCGCCGAAGGGAATGGCCAGATCGGCGACCCCGGCGCTGTTACTATTGCGCAGGAAGAAGACGCCGCGGCGGAACGCGCCGACGGTCGTCACGCCGTCGGCGTTCCAGTCGCCAGCCAGCGGAATGTCGCCTTCCGCGCCAAAGGCGAATGCCAAGTCAGCGTCCCCGGACGTGTTCGAGTTGCGCAGGAAGAACTCGCCCCGGCGAAAGACCCCTACGGTGTCGCCCTGCTCGCCGCGCGCGCCGTACGCCCCCAGCGCCTTGGACAATCCGCCGCCGCCGCGCCCGCCCCAGACGACCATCTGGCGGCGCGGCGCGTCCCAGATCGCCGTATGGCCGCTCGTCAAATCCGGCGCGCCTTCCGTTTCAACCGGGCGCCAGAAGTTGAACGTCGGATTGTACCGGCCTCCAGTCGCTCCGGCTTCGCCCCAGACGATCATTTCGCGGCCCGTCCAGACGGCGGTGTGGCCGGCGCGGGCCGTTGGGGCGCCGTTGGCCGCCGTCGCGGTCCAGGCGTCGGTCGCCGGGTTGTAGAGCGCGCCGGAGTTGAAAACGCGGGCGGCGGTGGTCGCGCCGCCCCAGATAATCATGCGGTCTCCGGTCCATACGGCCGTATGGTCAAAGCGAGCGTCGGGCGCGCCGTCGGCGCCGCCGGAAGCCGTTGGGTCAACGCGCGTCGGCGTCCAGCTATTGGTCGCCGGGTTGTAGCGCCCGCCTGAGCGGAGTTCGGAAAAGCGATTGTCGGCAAACGTCACGCCGCCCCAGATGATCATTTCGCTTCCCGTCCAGACCGCCGCATGTCGCGCGCGCGGCCCGGGACGCCCATCGGCCGCCGTCGCGGCCCAACTATTCGTCGCCGGGTTGTAACGGCTGCCGTTGTCAAAGTAGGTCGTCGCGTTGGTGGCCGGATTCGTGAAGCGCCCGCCCCAGACAATCATTTCCGTCCCCGTCCAGACGGCGGTGTGCTCCTCGCGGGCGTCGGGAGCGTTGGTCAGGGCGGTTGGCGTCCAGCTATTGGTCAGCGGGCTGTAACGCCCGCCGGCGTTCGTTTGCCCGCCCCAGATAATCATGTCGCTTCCTGTCCACACGGCCGTATGCCCAAATGGCGGAAGGTTGTTCGCCGAGCCGGGCGCGTTTTGCGTGGAGGTCGGCGTCCACTGCGCGGTCGCCAAATTGTAGCGCCCGCCGGTCAAGGTGCGGACGCCGGCCGAGGCGCCGCCCCAGATAATCATTTCCACGCCGGTGTTGACGACCGTGTGAGCCTCGCGCGCCGTCGGCACAGGCGTCGTCGCGGTTGGCAGCCACGTGTCGGTCAGCGGGTCGTAGCGCCCGCCGGTCGCGTCGCCGCCCTGCCCGCCCCAAACAATCATGCGCTTCGTCGCGTTCTGATTGGGCTCAGCGTAGGCGTCCGTCCAAACCGCCGTATGGTTGTCGCGCCCGACCGGCGCGCCGACGGTCGTCACCGGCGTCCAAGCGTTTGTCGCCGGATGGTAGCGCCCGCCGTCGTTGAAGCGCGTTCCCGCCGCCGAGCCGCCCCAGACGATCATTTCCGTTCCCGTCCAGACCGCCGTATGGTTGACGCGCGGGGCCGGCGCGCCGGTCGTGGCGATGGGCGTCCAGTTGTTGGCGCTGAGGTTGTAGCGGGCGCCCGCGACTGTCGGGGAGGGCGCGCCCGCGACGCTCCCCCAGACAATCAGCTCCGCGCCCGTCCACACGGCGCTGGGCGTAAAGAGCCCCGGGGCGTTGGTCGTTGCCGTCGCCGTCCACGCGTTGTTGCCGGGCGTATAAATCCCGCCGCTGTTGAGCCGTCCGCCATCGGCGTTGACGCCGCCGAAGACAATCATAGCCGTTCCGGTCGAGACGGCGACGTGATCCGTCCGGGCCGTCGGCGCGCCCGTCGCGGCCGTAGCGCTCCAGGCGTTGGTTTCAGGGTTGTAGACGCCGCCAGTGTTGGTCGGAACGGGAACGCTGCCAGCGGAGTTGAGGTTGCCGCCCCACACGACCATGCGCCCAGCCTGCGCCACCCAGACGGCGACATGACTGAAGCGGGCCGCCGGAGCGCCATCGTTCGCGGTTGCGGAGCTAGGGTCGGTGCGCGTCGCGGCCCATTTATCTTCCACTGGATCATAGAGCGCGCCGGAGTTGACCGGCGTGCCGCTGACGCCGCCCCAGACAATCATGCGCGTTCCTGTCCAGACCGCCGTATGGTTGACGCGCGGGGCCGGCGCGCCGTCAGTAGCGCCGGCGGCGCTCGGCGCGACGCGCGTTGGCGTCCAGACGTCGGTGACGGGGTTGTAGCGCCCGCCGGTGTTGAGCGGGCTGCCGCCGCTGAACGCGCCGCGAAAGCCGCCCCAGATAATCATCTCGACGCCCGTCCAGACCGCCGTATGGCGAAAGCGCGGCGCGGGGACAGCGTCCTCCGGATCCTGCGCCCACTGGTTGTCGTTGCCCGAAATGGCCTTGGGAAGCGCCGTTTCCGCCGCGATCGCCGGAAACGGCCCGGCAACCGCCGGGATGACCGGGCTGTAGGCGGCTTTTGCCTGCGCCCACCAAGTATCGAAATCCGTCTTGCGCCATTCCGCCGTGCCGATGCGCAGTCGCCCGTCTTCAACTGCATAGAGCCGCTGGACGAAAAACCGCTCGTCGTCCTCGCACAGGGGCGTGGTCGCGCCGGGCGCGAGCTTGCCGCCGAATCGCTCGGCGAAGCGAGCGAGCTCGTCAGGCCAATCGGCGGCGGCAATGAGCAGGCAATTGGGGCGCTGGGCGTGAAAAGGCGCGCGGGCGTCGTCCCGAATCGCCTCAAGCTCGCTGTAGGTCGCGCCAAAGCTCGGCGTCTGTTCAAGGGTCGCCACGGCTTCAAGCGCGCGACGGGCCTGCGCTTCAGTCTGGGCGTGAAAGCGCTGGTCGCGGGCGTAGTCGGCATAGAGGCGCTGCTTGACGAGCGCCGGACGGGCCAGGCACTCGGCAATGGCGACGGGATCGTGGTCGAGCGCAGCGAAGAGTTCCTGCAAAACTTCCGGTTGCTTTGATTGCCGCGCCATGCGGGCGACTTCGGCATGCAGCTCGGCGGCGGTCGGCGCATGCCGCCACAGCAGAGCGAGCGCATGCTCCTGCCGCAGCTCATCCTCGACCAGCGCGCGGAGACGGGCGAGCGGAAACAAGCTCTCGAAGCTCGGCTTGGGCGTCGCCGCCTCCCAGCGCCGCCGCTTCCAATAAGCTTTTTCTATCGCCTGCCGATAGCGC
This sequence comes from Chloracidobacterium sp. CP2_5A, assembly GCA_002254845.1. GTDB lineage: Bacteria > Acidobacteriota > Blastocatellia > Chloracidobacteriales > Chloracidobacteriaceae > Chloracidobacterium. Next base: position 6,179 of record NKPT01000070.1, read on the forward strand.
GCGCGCTCGTCGAGGGTTAGCGTCCGCCACCGCGTTGCGCCGCGAACTGAAACGACCGGCATTCCCGCGTGGCCCGACTTGTGGCCGGCGGCGGGCCGAGCCGAGGACGGAAGCGGCGTCGCTTTGACCGCCGCCGCGGTCGGCGTCGTCAGGGGCGATAGCGGGGCCAGGCACAGCGTCGTAATCAGGCAGGTATGGGCAAGCAAGCGTGGAAACATCAGCGTGTGATCCAAGGGGTCTTGAGGTTAGCTTTACAGAGCGCAAAACAAGCGTGCATTCTTACCAAGCGGCGCCAGAAAGCCAAGCGGAAAGCCGCCGCGCGCGCCGCTCCAGGTCTCGACGGACGCCGCCGAAAAAAAAGAAGCTTGGCGCGTATCGGACGTAAGTCTCAGGCCAAATAACTAGAATAATGAACTTGATGACTAAAATAACAATGCATCTAATTTGCAATATTCCCCCAGTAGCCTACTGTGACAAAGTCAGTTACAAGGCATAACGCACTCGGTCACCCCCTGAGCTCGAAGCCATATCAAAGCCATATCAAAGCCATAT
>NKPT01000113.1 GCA_002254845.1 Chloracidobacterium sp. CP2_5A
AAAGCTCACCGTCATCGCCTGGCTGTGGGCGCGCACGGTCAAAAGCCCCAACCCGGCCTTCAGCCACGTCGAGGTGCCGCTTGCCTCCACCTTCGTGCTGTCCAGCAAGGCGGGCAAGGAGGCCTATGTCGAGCCGGTGATCGAAGGCGAGGGCTACCGTTTCACCGTCAAGGTCAAGGGCAATCCGGACTTTGACGAAGCCGCTTACGCGCGGGCGAAGAATGGCACCAAGCTCGCACGTGGGGCGAATTTCGAGTGCTTGCTGTCGAAGATGCCAATCGAGGACCGTTATATCAAAGCCGAAAGCATGAAAAGGCGCATGGGCGCACGGCTCATGGCCATCGTTGCCGAAGGCGAGCGCGGGCGGGTCTATCTGCCGCCGACACCGGAGCATGAGACAGCGGCGCAGCAGGCAAAGCCAGAATGGAAGCCGGATCAGCCCATGAACCGCGATACACGCGATCTCGTCAGTGGGCGCGGCTATGGCTTTTTCACTTGGGCCGACCTCTTCACCCCCCGCCAGCTCGTGGCGCTGACCACTTTCGCCGACCTGGTGCAGGAAGCGATGGCGCGGGTCAAGCGCGACTATCTGGGGGCGAGGGCGTCT
>NKPT01000308.1 GCA_002254845.1 Chloracidobacterium sp. CP2_5A
GCGACGGACCCCGAGCCGCACCCGCCATCGATGGCGATCGTGTCTACACCTATGGCCCGGAAGCCGTGCTGACCTGCCTGGACTGGAAGACCGGTAAAAAGCGCTGGTCCATCGACGGACGCAAAGAATTCGGCGTCCGCAAAGAGTTTTTCGGCGCTGCGCCTTCTCCGCTCATCGAGGGCGACCGCCTGCTGCTCAATATCGGCGGCGCTCATGCCGCGGGCATCGTCGCCTTGAACAAGCTCACCGGCACAGTCATCTGGAAAGCCTTAAACGATGAAGCTGGCTATGCTTCGCCCACCGTCGCCACCATCGGCGGCGAGCGCCACGCGC
>NKPT01000041.1 GCA_002254845.1 Chloracidobacterium sp. CP2_5A
CGCCAATCCTTAGCGTCCGCGACCCGAAGCCTCTCGGCAGGTCCGCCCGAAGCGACCCAAGGGGTCGCTTCGGGCGTTTCGCTTCCTTCCTGACCGAGCGGCGCGTCGCCGCGTCACGGACCCGACTTCCTAGGGCGCAGCGCCTCGGCTAGCGCCTGGAACTGTTCGGGCGGCAGTTGCGTCAGCGCGTTGAACGACTGCCCCATCAGCCACTCGCCGCCGTCCATCGTGACGCATTCCCCGTTGATATAGCTCGCCGCATCGCTTGCCAGATACGCCGCCAGATTGGCCAGCTCCGGCGGGTCGCCAAAGCGCCCGGTCGGATTTCGCCGCTTGCCTTCCTCTTCCATGCCGGGGAGCATCAGCCGCGACCACGCGCCCTCGGTCGGAAACGGTCCCGGCGCGATGGCGTTGAGCCGAATGCGATACCTTCCCCATTCGACGGCCAGCGCGCGCGTCATGGCCAGAACGCCCGCCTTGGCGCAGACCGACGGCACGACATAGGCCGCGCCCGTCCAGGCGTAAGTGGCCACGATGTTGAGGATACAGCCGCCCGTCCCCTGCGCGATCAGGCGCTTGCCAACGGCCGCCGTGCAGTGAAACGTCCCGTTCAAGACAATCCCGACCACCGCGTTGAAGGCGTTTGGGGAAAGCGTTTCCGTAAGGGCCAGAAAGTTGCCGGCCGCGTTGTTGACCAAAACCTGGATGCCGCCAAAGCGCGTCACAACGTCCTCAACGGCGGCGTCAACGCGGGCGGCGTCGCGCACGTCGGCGCTGGCGGCCATCGCTTCGCCGCCTTTGGCTTCAATCGCCTGGACGACCTCGGTCAGCGGCTCCGGTCGCCGTCCCAGGACGGCGACGCGCGCGCCAAGCTCGGCGAAACGCAGCGCCATGACGCGCCCCAGCCCGGTGCCCCCGCCCGTGACGAGGATGACTTTTCCTGCCAGCAAGTCTTTTTCAAACATAACCATCTCTCAAAAATCGAAGGGACGCGCAAAGGAAGCGCGTCCCCGCCAGGCTTGACGGATAGCCTCGCCTCCGAGGGGGGCGCGGCTATCCCAGCTTGACGCACACCGACTTGGTCTGGGTGTAGGCGTCGAGCACTGCGCCGCCCATTTCGCGCCCCCAACCCGACTGCTTGTAGCCGCCAAAGGGGAGCGCGGCGTCAAAGACGTTGTAACAGTTGATCCAGACCGTCCCGGCTTTGATTTCGGCCGCCAGCGCGTGAGCCTTGCTGATGTCGCGCGTCCAGATGCCAGCCCCAAGGCCATAGACGGTATTGTTAGCGCGGGCGCTTACTTCCTGAATGTCCGAGAACTTCATGGCCGTCACGACGGGGCCGAAAATTTCTTCCTGAACGACTTTCATGTCGTCCGTCACGTCGGTCAGCACTGTCGGCGCGACAAAGTAGCCCTTGTCGCCGACGCGCCCGCCGCCGGCCAACGCCTTCGCGCCGGCTTTCTCGCCGGACTCAAGGTAGCCGGTCACGCGCTGAAGCTGCGTTTCCGAAACCAGCGGCCCCATTTGCGTCGCCGGGTCAAAGCCCTCGCCGACGCGGATGCGCTTGGCAATTTCGCTTACGCCCGCCACCACTTCGTCAAAGATGTCGTCTTCCACAAAAAGCCGCGAGCCAGCTACGCAGCACTGACCATGGTTGAAGAAAATGGCGTTGGCTGCGCCCTCGATGGCGACCGACAAATCAGCGTCCTTGAAAACCACATTCGGGGACTTGCCGCCCAGCTCGAGCGTGACTTTCTTGAGGTTGCCCGCCGCCGCCTGAACGATGAGCTTGCCGACTTCCGTCGAGCCTGTGAAGGCAACCTTGTCCACGGCGGGATGCGCCGAAAGCGCCGCGCCGGCCGTTTCGCCATAACCCGGCACGATGTTGACCACGCCCGGCGGGAAGCCGGCTTCCAAGATCAGCTCGCCTAGACGCAGCGCCGAAAGCGGCGTTTCTTCCGCCGGCTTGAGCACCACCGTGCAACCAGCCGCCAGCGCCGGCCCAAGCTTCCACGCCGCCATCAACAGCGGGAAATTCCAGGGGATGATTTGCCCGACCACGCCGACCGGCTCGCGCAGGGTATAGGCCAAATACTGTCCGCCCGGCACGGAGAGCGGGATCGTCTCGCCCTCGATCTTGGTGGCCCAGCCGGCCATGTAGCGGAACAAGTCCACCGCGAGCGGCACGTCGGCGATTCGGGAAATCGTCAGCGGCTTGCCGTTATCCAGCGTCTCAAGCTGGGCGAACTCTTCCAGATGCCGCTCGACCAAGTCAGCTAGCTTCCAGATGAGTCGCCCGCGCTCCGAAGGCGTCAGCTTGCGCCAGGGCCCTTCATCAAAAGCGCGGCGGGCAGCCTTCACCGCGAGGTCAATATCTTCTGCGTTACCCTCGGCGACATGGGCGATGACTTCCCCGTTCGCGGGGTTATAAACCTTGAAGACCTGCCCGCGCTTGGCTTCGACCCACTGGCCGTCGATCAGCATGTGGCGCGTTTGTTCTACGAACGACTTGACTTCGGGAGCGACCTCATAAGTCGCAGCGGCTGGTGCACTCATACGCGAAACTCCTTGATCGGTGGCTTGAGGGGGGAGTGGAGGATGAAACGACAGGGTGCGGAACCTTACACTGTCCGAGCGAAATTGCAAATCGCTTGACGCGCCGCCGATAACGCGATGCGTCCGGGCGACTCGTCGCGTCATAACGGCGGGATAGCCGCGGGCGCGCTTTTTAGCGAGCGCGCCACATCGCCGCTAAATCACGGTCGTGACGATTTCCTGAATGCTCCGCTGGAGGTCGCGGTCATCCGTGATGGGATTGACAATTGCCACCGCGCAGGCGCTGACCGGCGGGATGCCGCACCGAATCAACTGCGCGGCATAGACGAGCAGCCGCGTGGAAACGCCTTCCTCAAGACCATGACCGCGCAGATTGCGCACCTTCTGCCCAATGGTCACCAAGTCGCGCGCCGTGGATTCATCCACGGCGCCCTCGCGGGCGACGATGGCAATCTCGGTCTCAAAGGGCGGGTAATCAAACTCAATCGCCACAAACCGCTGCCGCGTGGATTGCTTCAAATCCTTGAGCACGCTCTGGTAGCCGGGATTATAGGAAATAACGAACTGAAACTCGTCGGGCGCCTCGATGACAATGCGGCGCTTCTCAACTGGCAGCATGCGGCGGTCGTCCGTCAGGGGATGAATCAGCACCAGCGTGTCTTTGCGCGCCTCGACGACTTCATCCAGATAGCACATCGCGCCATGCTTGACGGCGAGCGTCAGCGGCCCGTCGTGCCAGACGGTTTCCTCGCCTTCGAGCAGATAGCGCCCGACCAAATCCGTCGCGGACAGGTCTTCGTGACAGGCCACCGTCACCAGCGGGCGCTTGAACCGCCACGCCATGTGCTCGACAAAGCGGGTTTTCCCGCATCCGGTTGGCCCTTTGAGCATCACCGGCAGCCGCGCTTGGTAAGCCGCCGCGAACAAGTCAATTTCGTTACCGACCGGAAGGTAAAAAGGCTCTTTTTCAAGGAAGTATTTCTCGATGGCGCGTTCTGTGAGCATGGATTCGAACTGGCTTTGAGCGGCTTCGCGATGGCCAACGAAGCGGCGTAATAGCCGACGAAGCGGCGGGAAAAGGCGAGTGTTTCACAGGCTTTCGACAGCGTCCACCGCTAACCGTAGGTTGCCGGCCGCTTAGCAAGCTGGCTTGACAAGCTTAGCGGCGGCGGGCAACCGTCGCGCCGGCTATGCCCATCTTCGCCCAGCGAGCTTTATGGCTTATGTCGCTTTTCCGCTTCCGGCCGCGGCTTCTTCCGCAAGGCTTTCTTCTTCCGCAAGGCTTTCTTCTGTGGGTTCTCGCGCTGACCTGGACGGCGCTCGCGCAGTCGACCGTCGCCTATCGCGTCACGGTCGCCGCGCCAGGCGACACCGAGGCCGACATCGAGATGACCATCCGCGACCTCGACCGCCGCCAAACCCTCGACGTGGCGCTCCCGGCTTGGACGCCCGGCTCGTATGAAATCCTCAACCACGCCAAGAACCTCTTCGACCTGAAAGCGCAGACTCCAGACGGCAAGCCGCTTCCCGTCCAGCGCCGCGACAAGCAAACCTGGCGCATCGCTTGCCGGGATCAATCGGCCATCGTCATCCGCTACAGCTTGCTCTGCGATCGGCAGAGCGCGGACTCCAACTGGTTGGGCGACGCCTATGGCCAACTGGTCGGCGCGGCGACGTTTCTTTACCTCCCCGATGGGCGCGGCTTGCCCGCGACGCTCGCCTTTCATCTGCCGCCGGGCTGGCAGACGGCCGTCCCGCTCGCCAAAGGTCCGGACGGCGCCTATGCGGCGGAGAGTTATGACGCGCTCATTGACGCGCCCATCCTGGTCGGCAAGCTGACGCGCCTTGATTTCAGCGTCCGCGACAAGGCCATCGCCATTGTCATGACGCGCCCGCCCAAGGACCCGGTCGGCTTGAAAGCGTCGGTGACGAGCATTGTCGAGACTTACGCCGATTTGATGGGCGGCTTGCCGTTCGAGCAGTACATGTTGCAGTGCCTTCCGCTTGAGGAAAACGAAGAGGAGCGATTTGAAGGCCTTGAGCATGCCAACGGGACGCTTGTCAACTACGCGCCGGAAACGCTGCTCGACGACCCGCGGGCGAAAAGCTTTCTGATCGTCACGGCCCACGAGGTTTTCCATGCGTGGAACGCCAAGCGCCTCAAGCCGCGCGAATTTGCCGATTACGCGCTTGACCGCGAGCTTTACACGCCGCAGCTGTGGTTTGTCGAGGGGGTGACGGAATACTACGCTTGGCGCGGGCTGCGACTGGCCGGGCTGATTTCAGCGAGCGACTTCGATGAAGCCCTGCGCAGCGCGCTAACCTACTTGGCGAATAACCCAGCCGCCAAATCGGTCAGCTTGGCGGACGCCTCGCTGGCCACTTGGCTGACCGGCACGAGCAACCTTGAAGACCTTCCGCTCGATTACTACCGCAAAGGATTCCTGGTCGGACTCCTGCTGGACATCGAGCTGCGCGCGCGAACCTCTAACGCGCGCGGGCTCGACGACCTCATGCGCCGACTTCTGCGCGATTTCCCAGCGGATCGGCCTGGCTATCGCGCCGAAGACCTCGTCAAAGCCGCGAGCGACATCGCCGAAAGCGATCTGTCGCCGTTTTTTCAACGCTTTGTGGAGGGGACGGATGAGCTGCCCGCCGAGGAAGCCCTTGCCCGCGCTGGCCTGGCAATGCTGGTCGAGCCGCTGACGGAGCTTGATTTCGGCTTCGAGCTGGAAGCGACGCCGGCCGGCTTGGAAATCGCCGAGATTGATCCTGATTCGCCGGCCGGCGCGGCCGACCTCGCAGAAGGCGACCTGCTGCGCGCGGTCGCCGGCAAGCCTGTTCGCAGCGAAGCCGACTTTGAAGCCATTCTGGCGACGCTGCGCCCTAACGCGCCGGTCAAGCTGACCGTCCTGCGCGACCAGCGCCCCGTCACGGCGACGGTCAGGCCCGAAGCGGTGACGACGCTGGATGTGGCGGTCGGCCCGCTGCCCAATCCGACGCCCGCCCAAAAAGCCATTCGGGTCGCGCTGCGCGGCGAATGACCGCCCGTTAGGGCTTGAAATCCGCTTCGCAGCGGCGGATGTCGTCCGCCGTGAGCGGGATGGCGCGAGGAAGAACTTTCACTTGGCCGTCCCGAATCGCCACGTTGGGACGAAAGCACTCCAGATAGCCGGGCGGCGGGCGGCGGAAGTGGGCCATGAGGTCGCCCGTCGCCTGCGCGTTGCGCGCCACGACGTAATCATTTAGCCCATGCTCGTCAATGACGTTGACGTGGGGCAAAACCCACGCCAGGACGCCCACCGAGGTTTGCGTCACCACCGGGTATTGATCGTCTCTGACCTGTTCCCCAACCTCGCGCGGCGGCAAGACGCGCATCAAAAACAGGTAAAAGCCCTTGTGTTCCTGATGGCGCATGCAGACGGCGTGGTCAATGAGCCAGAACTGCAAGCTGTCATACCAGCGGACATACGCGAGCGCGGAGCGCGGCAGCCATGGCGCGCGCCGGGCGAGCGCGTCCGCGACCGAGACCTTCATGAAGGCGGTCTCCTCGCGGCTGGTCAGGTCCTTGGTCGCCAGCCAGTGCGTCCACGGGATGACGAGCGAGCCAGCCAGAAACAGCGCCCCAAACGCGGCGGCGCGCATCGGACGCGCGCCGACGGCGCTCAGCAGCCACAGCGCGCTGATGAAGATCAGCGGGACGAGGTGACTATAGACCCGAAATTCAAAATGGTCGCCGCCGATGACAAGCGTGTAGTAAGCGACCTGCGCCGCTAGGCTCAACCCGATGACGGCGACGCCGAGGGCGGTTTCCAGCCGCGCCGGATCGCGGCGCAGCCGGTCAAGCAGCGCCCGCCGCTGACGCAGGCCAGTCCAGACGGCGAAGAGCGCCAGTCCCAGCCAAAACCAGAGGGCGTATTCGATGATGAAAGACAGCGCGTACCGCGCGCCGCTTGTCACCCACAGCCAGCGCGGATCCGACTTGGCGTAGTGCGTATTCGGCAGCCAATCGCCGTAAAACGACCTGCGCCAGACGAGATGCGCCGGCACTGCCAGCAGCGGCGCGACGGCGAGCCAGTCCGCCGCCCGCCACTTCCCTTCGCGCAGCCAGGCGTCGCCGGAGAACAGGGCCGCCGAGGCCAGGGCGAAGAGCAGCCCGTCGGGACGCGTCAGATAGACGAGAGCGGCGAGCGTGGCGGTCGCCGCCACGCGCCTGGCCGTGTGGCGCGGCAGCCACAGCCAGGCGCCTATCCAGGCCAACAGCAGGGCGTTGAACATGGCCGTCTCCAGCCCCGAGCTCGTCCAAGCGAGAAAGGTTCGATTGCTGAGAACGCCAACGAAGACAACGGCCAGCGCGCGCGGGCGGAAGGGCGCGAGCGCGGCGCTCAAAGGCATTTTCAAGACGGCGACGCCGGTCAGCGCGAGCGTCAGCGCGGCGAAGCCCAGCGCGAGGCAATTAGCCGCCGTCGGCGGGTCGTACCCCGTCGCTTTCCAGACCGCGCTCAACAATATCACCCATAGAAAGCTCGTGTAGCCTTCGACCGGCCGAAACGGCGCTGGATTCCAGACCAGCCCGTGACCGAGCCGCTGATTACTAACGTAGCGAAAGGCGATAAAGGCGTCATCCGTGAGGAACCAAAACGCTTTCCAGCCAAGCCATAGCGCGGCGAAGCCGGCGACGAAAATAAGCGCGATAGCGAGGGAAGCTGACTTGGCGACGAATAGGATGCGCGCCATAGGGCGAATGGCGACTGGGCGAGCCTGCAAAAAAATTCCCCGCGCGGCAGGCGCGCCGCGCGGGGCGTCGTCAACGAGAGATAGACGACCTAGAAGGAATAACGTAAGGCGAAGACGATGCGCCGGTTGCCGCCGTCCGTCCCCCACTGGTTGAGGAACGCGGCCGAGGTGCGCACGGCAATCGGAACGCCAAAATTGCGCGTGTTGGTCATGTTGAAGAAGTCCACGCGGAGCTGGATGTTGTGGCCTTCCACAAGGCGCGTGTTCTTGGCCACGCTGAGGTCAATGTTGCCGATGCCGTCGGCGCGCAGGATGTTCCGCCCGGCGTCGCCGACGCGCTGCCCCGACCGCAGCGGCGCAAAGAGGCTCGCGCCGCCCGCCCGGAGGATTTCAGCCACGTTCATGCCGCGCAGGTTCATGGTCGTGTTGAGGTTCGGGCGAATCGGATCGCCAACCAGCCCGTTAATGCCGGACAGGCTCTGCAACGGATCGGAGCCGTTGAAAACCGTAAACGGCGCGCCGCTCTGGAACGTGATGAAGCTGGAGGTCTGCCAGCCGCCCAGCAGGCGACCGACCGCCCCCTGCTGATCGCGGAAAAACGGCAGCTCATAGACGAAGTTGCCTGTCAGCCGGTGCGTCCGGTCGTAGCTCGATACGGCGCGATCGGCGCGGCGGTTGAACGAGTCCTGAGGAATGGCGACTTCGCCGGTCGAGGGGTTGAAGATTTCCGAGGCTTCGTCAATGAACTTGCTCCAGGTGTAGTGGACGCCCGCGCTAAAGTTGCGGCTCAGCCGCTTGTCCACGCTGATTTGGAGCGAATGGTAAATCGAGGAAGCCGCATTGGCGCGCAGCCGCACGACGCCGCGCGTCGGGTCCACCCGGACGTTGGGATCCGTGGCTGTCGGCGGCGTGGCGCGCGGCCGATTCGGGTTGGCGTCAATGGTTTGGAACAGCGCCGTGCCCTTCGTGCCGACGTAGCCGACGCGCATGACCACGTCGCGCGTCAGCTCGCGCTGCACTTCAAGGCTGTATTGGTCAGCGTAGGGCGACCGGAAATCCGGCGCCACCGTCGTCGCGGCTAGCAGGCGCGGGTTGCCAGTGAAGGGCTGCACCGTCCGCAGCGCCGCAAACGAGTTCGTGGCGGGCAGGCTCACCAGCGCCACAAACGGCGACGCGGTCGCCACGTTGAGCGCGATGTTGAGGAACGAGGCGTCGAACGTCCGCGCATAGCCGCCGCGCACAACCAGCTTGTCGCCGCCCGTAATCGCGCCCCAAACGCCATTGCCGTCGTTGCGCGGATTCCAGTTGAACCCGAACCGCGGCTGGAAGTTGTTCATATCGCGGCCAGGCCGCTCCTCCAGTCGGAAGCGCGGGTCGTTGCCGTTGGCGGCGATGATCCGGTCGTTGAGGCGATAGAGGTCTTCCATCGCGTTGCCCGGCGTCTCGTAACGCAGGCCGTACGTAATGGCGAAGTTCGGACGAATCCGCCACTCGTCCTGCCAGAACAGGAACACGTCGGTAAAATCGTAGTACTGAATGGCCTGCCCGCCCCGCAGCGGCAAGTTAATCTGCGCCGCCAGCGTCGCCGAGTCGTCCACAAAGGCCTGCAGCGTCGTGTAGTGCAGGCGGCCGCGCAGGGTCGGCAGGAAGAAGCTCCGAATATCGCGGTTGGTGATGTCCGCCCCGAACTTGAGCGTGTGATTCCCAATCGTGTAGGTCATCACGTCCTGAAATTGGTAGGTGTTGTTGAGGCGCGACTGCGGCAGGTTCACCGCCAGACCGATGGCCGTTCGGCTCACGGCCGAGTTGAAGCCCAGCAAGCCAAGCTCGCTGATTTCAATCGAGGGGATTTCCTCCGAGGTCGGGTCGTCGGCGTTGGTCACCGAGTCGAACCGGTTGTAAGCCGCCCGGAACTCGTTGATCCACCGCGGCGAGAAGACGTGCGTCCAGGTCAGGTTGAGCGCCTGCTGGCGGCCTTTGACGCGCGTGGTCAAGCCCGGCGGGGTGACCTGCCCGCTGCCGGATGAAATTTGGTCGTTGAACAGGAAGCTGCCTGAAATCCGATTGCGCTCGTCAAACTGATGGTCAACACGCGTTGACCACTGCCAGTTGTCGAACTTCTGGGACGCCGAGCCCGTGAGCGATCCCAGCGGCACGGTAACGGACTGACTGCCGACCGTAAACGTGGCGTTGCGGCCGATGGGCGCTTGCGCTGCCGGAAGGAAGCGCAGCAGCGCCGCCACCTGCGGGCGGCTGCCAGCCGCCGCCTGAAGCGCCTGCCGCCCAGCCTCGGTCGGGGCGCCGTTGAGCGTGAAGCCCGATCCGAGCGCCCGGTCGGTCCAACGCTGGAGCGTGCCGAAGAAGAAGGTCTTGTTGCGCCAAATAGGGCCGCCCAGCGAGCCGCCAATGCGGTTTTCCACGCGGAACGGCGCTTCCGTCCGTCCGGCGCGCTTGTCAAGGTTGCTGCGCGCGTTGAGCGCGTTGTTATTGTTGAACCAGAACAGCGAGCCGTGAAACTCGTTCGAGCCGCTCTTGGTGACCATGTTCACCACCGAGCCGCTATTGCGCCCGAACTCCGGCGCGAACTGGCTGGTGATGATCCGCACTTCCTGAATGAGGTCAGGGTTGTTGAGCGGCTGCTGAACGCCCGCGACGCTGGGGTCGTTGAGGTCCTGCCCGTCCACCATGAAGTTGTTCGAGCGGACGCGCCCGCCGTTGGACGAAAAGCTAATCCCGTTGGCGAAGCCGGTTTGCCCGGAGCCAAGCTGACTCACGCCCGGCACGGACAGCAGGATGTTATAGACGTTCCCGTTCGTCGCGATCGGCAAGTTCATCAGGCGCTTAGAGTCAAAGCGCGTGCTGACCTCGGCGTTGGACGTGTTGAGAATCGAGGCGTCCCCTGTAACCGTGACGATTTCCTGCGTCGCGGCCACTCTCAAGCTAACATCCACCACGGCGACTTGGTTGACCAGCAGCTCGATGCCCTGTTGGACATACTTGGTCTGTCCGGTCGCCTCGACAGTCAGCTCATAGCTGCCGATCGGCAGGCTGCTGAACCGAAAGCGTCCCTCGCCGTCGGTCTGGGTCGTCCGGGTTAGCCCCGTCCGCAGGTTGCGTACCGTCACGGCGGCGTTGCCGACCACGGCTTTGGACTCATCCGAGACCGTCCCAGCGATCGTCCCGGTGTCGAGCTGGGCATAGCCCGCGGTCGCCAGCCCAAGCGCCAGCGCGAGCGCGCCGGCCAGCCGACCAATCCATTTTTTCATAAAACATTCTCCTCTCTGCTTTGGAAACCTATCCGGCTTTGTCTTCCATCCGACTTGAGTCTTTCGGCGAGGTTGCCAGCCTTTCACGCGGCCGCACAAAGGCAACTTTGATGCCAATACTTTTTTACATCTGAGAACAGCCGGCCGGCGCCCAGGCGGGCGCCCGGCAGTCCCCCGGTCGCCGCGACGACGCGGCGAAACAAAATCCAAAAGCTTGAAACGGGAAGACTTCGCTACAGCGAGCGGCAGGCGCTCCGGCGCCCAGGCGGCGACCGGCAAGACGACCGCCGGCGCGGCCCGCCAAGTTTTTTGAAATGGCATCCAAAAACTTGGTTTTTTAGCGCGGCTAAGCGCCGGGCGCCTACTCAACCCACACGGAAAGACTGGCGGCTGGGAAAGGATTCCCCGTCAGTCCGCGCTGGATGAAGATGACCGTCGTGTAAATGCCCGGCGCGCGCTTGGGGAAGTCGAGCTCGAGCGTGAAGCGCCCGCCGGGGCCGATCTCAATGTCGCCGGTCGTGCCGTCGTCGTACTGGGCGCCATCCGCGAGTCGGGGCTTGAGCAGGCGGGATTTTTCCGGCAAGGCGTAGGCGCGCGGCTGACGGAGCTGGTCAACCGTCATAGGCTGCGGCAGCGGCTCGTGGCGAGCCAGCGCGCCATAGAACTGAAACTCAGCCGGATCGAGCATCCGACCGACGACGGTCAGCCGATCCGTCGGACGCGCCTTCGCCGGGAGCGGGTCGAGCCGAACGTAGCGGCTCAAAAACTCCTGCGCCAGGCGCAACTCCTTCCCGACCACGGCCAGCCCCAAGCCGACATGCGTATGCTCTGGGTTGAGGATCGTCCGCCGGTGGCCGTCGTTGGGCGGCGTTTCGTCGTGCATCAGCTGATGCAGGCGCAGCGCCGCCGCCCGAACTTCAGCCAATGTCGCGCGCGGCGACAGCCCCGAAAGCATGGAAACGTTTTCGGCCGAGTAATCCGTCCCGCCGCGCAGACCATACCGCAGGTAGGGCAGCCAGCCGTCGCGATTCCAGTGACTAAGGTAGTTATGCTGCGCCATATCAAGCGCGTGGGCGGCGGCGACCTCGCTGGCGAGGGCGTCAAGCGCCACCGGCGGAGCGCCGACCTGCGCGCGCTGGGCGTTGATGACCGTCAGCAACGCGTCCCGAACAGCGTCGAGATCAAGCTTGGCGTCATTCGCCGGCTGAGCCGCCGGAGCCTTTTGCGACGGCGCGGGTTTTTGCGCCGCCGGCTGAGCGGCGGCCCGCTCGCGGCCTTGCCCAGCTGGCGTCGCCAGCGCCGCCAACTCTAGCAAGCCAACCAGCCCTAGCAAGCCAACCAGAACGCGCCGCATACAGCGTCTCCTCCTCAAGGTCCCTCCGGCCGCTCTCCGGCCGGGTTGGACGTTTCGGAAAAGCAGGATTTTCAACCGCCGTCAGCAAGATTACCATTGAAGCATTTCTCGAAGGAATGCCCTTTGAAAGCCCATGCCGGATGCGGAGACTGTTTCATCATCGTATCGCCTTTTCGACTCGCCCCAAGCCCGCGATCGACTTGTGGCCGAGCTTGTCGCCCAGATTGAGCCGCGCCTGACGGCCATCCGCCGCGAGCTGCACCAGCGCCCTGAATTGTCAAACCGCGAGGTTTGGACGGCGCGCTTCATTCTTCACCGGCTGCAAGAGCTCGGCATCGCGGACATCCGCGCCAACGTCGCGCGCCATGGGCTTATCGCCACGATCCGCGGCGGGCGTCCCGGCCGGACCGTCGGCATTCGGGCCGACATGGACGCGCTGCCCATTGACGAGCCGCCGGGGCTGCCCTTCGCGTCCGTCAGGCCGGGCGTGATGCACGCCTGCGGCCATGACGTGCACATGACGGTCGCGCTCGGCGCGGCTGAAGTCCTGGCGCGGCTGAGCCGTCACTTTTCCGGCGCGGTCAAATTCTTTTTCCAGCCGGCCGAGGAAGGCCCGCCGCCGGGCGAGGAAGGCGGGGCCAAGCTCATGATAGCCGAAGGGGCGCTGGACGCGCCGCGCCCTGACGCCATCTTCGCCCTGCACTGTTACCCGCCGCTCGAAGCCGGACAGCTTGGCTACAATGCGGGCGTGATGATGTCGAGCTGCGACCGTTTCGCCATTGCGGTTCGGGGCAAGATGGCGCATGGGGCCTATCCGCACCGGGGCGTGGACGCCATCGTGGTGGCTTCCACCATCGTCATGATGCTCCAGACGATTCGCAGCCGGATGATTGACGCCCAGCAGCCGATGGTGCTGACGATTGGGAAAATGCAGGGCGGGCGGCGCTACAACATTGTCGCGGATGAGGTCCTGCTGGAAGGCACGGTTCGGGCCTTTGACGAAACGGCGCGGGCTGAAACGGAAGCTCTGATTCATCAAATTGTCTCCAACGTCGCGGCGGGCGGCGGGGCCAGCTACGACATTCGGTACGAGCAATTGGTTCCGCCGCTCGTCAACGACGCGCGTTTGGTCAAGCGGATGGTGCCCACGCTTCAGCGGGTGTTTGGCGGCGAGCGCGTCATCGAGCACGCCCCGCGGATGGGCGCGGAAGACTTCGCCTGCTTCGCCCGCGAAGCGCCGGCGATGTTTTACTCGCTCGGCGTCTCGAATCGGGCGGCCGGCGTCAGTGGCGATATTCACACGCCTCAGTTCGCCGTGGATGAAGCGTGCATTGCGACCGGCGTCCGGGCTATGACGGCGCTGGCGCTCGACTTCCTGATGTCCGACTCGTAACCTCTCAACTGGCAATCGCGCGGGGCGGCGAGTCCTGCCGCCTCGCTTCTCGCGACGCCTGACGCGACACCCAGAACGGGTGGCGGCATCGAGGTGACGGCCATGAACATGCAATTTTGGGAAGCCACCTTTCCCAAGGCCGAAGCCCTGGCGGTAGCCGGACTCGAACCCTACGCTTTCGCCTTGCTGTCACGGTGGAAACAGGCCATCCAGGACGGCTTCGCCTTGCCGTTTCTGGATGCCAAGACGCTTCCGGCCCGCGAGGCGCTGGAAGAGCGCGGCTTTCTCATCATCGGCTCGGTCGGGGCGCTGGTGGTCGGCATGAACCACCTTGTCATCGTGGCGGTCGGCAGCCTAGAGCGTTCCGATACCTACTGGGGCGTCAACGTCACGCCGCTGTTCCCGGAAGCGTTTCACCCGCCAGCCTATCCGTAAGGGGCGCGCCATCGGGCCGGCCGCCCAAGGCAGCGCTTAGCGTTCGGGCGAAAGTGCGTTAGATTAGCGCCACAGAGCCAGGCTCAAGTCACATTGGACGACAAGCCTCGCTGCCGGCCGCGGCGGCCTGGCGACCGTCCCCGCTTCCGCCGCATGTCAGGCCGCATGTCAGCACGCTCAAGCAAGATCGAGGCCCCGGCCGCGCCGGAATACCCGCTGCCGCATGATTTGGACGCGGAGCGAAGCATTCTGGCGTCCATCCTGCTTGACAACGACGTCTGCCACCAAGCCCTTGAGCTCCTTAAGTCGGAGGACTTCTTCCGATCAAGCCACCAGCAGATTTTCGACGGCATGCGGGAGCTGTCGGAAACCAAGCAGCCGATTGACCTCACCACGCTGGCGGCCACCCTGCGGCAGCGCGGCCAGCTCGACAGCGTTGGCGGCATTACGGCGCTTTCATCTCTGCTTGACGCCTACGCGCTACCGTCGAATCTTGAAGCCTATGCCAAGACGGTCAAAGACAAGGCCATGCTGCGGCGGGCGCTGGAGGTGTGCCAGCGCGGCATCGAGACCTGCCGGCGGGGCGACAGGGAAGCCGAAGCCATTATCAATGAGCTGGAGCGCGAGATTTTCGAAGTCGGGCAGGCGCGCATCCACGGCGGCTTTGTGCCCGTGGCCGAGGTCGCCCGCCACCAGCTCCACCGCGTCGAAACCGCCCAGGAACATAGCGGGCGGCTCACCGGGCTCGCCACGGGCTTTACCGATTTCGACCGACTGACGAACGGGCTACAGCCATCCGACCTGATCGTCATCGCGGCGCGCCCCTCGGCCGGCAAGACCGCCTTTTGTCTCAACATCGCGCAAAACGCGGCGATTGACGACGGCAAGCGCGTCGGCGTTTTCTCGCTAGAGATGTCGAAGGAATCGCTCGTTATGCGCATGCTGTGCGCCCAGAGCCGCGTCGACTCGCAGCGCATGCGCAGCGGCTACCTCAGTCGCGAGGAATGGAAAAAGCTTGCCGAAGCCCTTGAAGCCCTGACCACGGCGCAGATTTTTATTGACGATACGCCGGGGATTTCCGTGGCGGAAATGCGCGCCAAGGCGCGGCGGCTCAAAGCCCAGCAGGGGGGGCTGGACTTGCTGATCGTGGATTACCTGCAACTCGTCCGCGGGCGCGGGCGGGTCGAAAATCGCCAGACGGAAGTCTCGCAGATTTCGCGCGATCTCAAGGGCTTGGCCAAGGAGCTTGAGGCGCCGCTCATCGCCCTCTCGCAGCTCAGCCGCGCCGCGGAAAACCGCGCCGACCACCGCCCGCTGCTGTCGGACTTGCGCGAAAGCGGCAGCATCGAGCAGGACGCCGACGTGGTGGCCTTTATCTTTCGGGAAGAAATGTATAACCCGACCGAAGACAACGCCGGCCGGGCGGAGCTGATCATCGCCAAGCAGCGCAACGGCCCGACAGGAACTGTTGAGCTGGCGTTCATCAAGCCCTGCACGCGCTTTGACAACGCCTGGGGATAACCTCTATGAAGCGTCAAGCGCTGATGGCTATCAGCCCCACAGCGGCAAGCCCTCCTGCCGCGCCGACCCAACGGAGTTGACCTATGGAAACCACGTCGCGCCCGGTCTGCTGTCGCGCCATCGCCAGCGACGAGCTTGCCGCCCAGCTCTCAACCATTAGCCACTGGAAGGTTCAGGGCAGCCTGATCAAGTCGCGCTTGCTTTACGTGCAGATGAAACACGGCGTCGCAACCCTCAAGCGCATCTTGCAGGGTCTTAGCGAAAGCGACCGCGCCACGCTCACCAAGACGGTGTTTGTCGGCGAATGGTATGAGCTCGGTCTCCTGGCGCGTCTCGACGCGGCGATCGTCGAGGCGCTCGGCGCGACGACGCCCAATCTGCCGGAAGCCCTCGGCGCCTTTTCGGCCGAGCTCAACATTGGCGGCACCTATGAAAGCCTCGTCCAGCGTGACGTTGATGGGTTTCTCCAGCTTGCGGCCGTGGTGTCGCCCACCTTCCAGACCTTTGGCAGCGCTCGCTATGAGCCTGAAACCAAATCCGGCCCGGTACGCGCCGGGACGGTCTGCCTGGCCTACGACACGCCGCCGCCGTCCCAATACTGTCAGTCCGGCATTGGCTACTTCGCCCGCGCAGTCGAGCTCTGCGGCGGCATCAACCCAACCGTCGCCGTCACGAGCTGCCGCCGCGAAGGCGCGCCGGAGTGCCGGTTCAGAATCACCTGGAAGCCGAGCGGCGCCTCCACCGTGCCGATCTGAACTTCCTCGCGTCCGGCGCCCAAGCGGCCGGCGCGCCTCATCAACCCTGGCGCTTCATAACCCCTCGTCATGCAACGTCATCACCTGTGCGAGCTGCGCCGGTCGGCAATTCACGGCTGGGGCGTCTTCGCGCTCCAGCCCATTGAAGCCGGAACCCGCATCATCGAGTACAAGGGCGAGCGCATCAGCCGCGCGGAAGCCGACCGGCGCTACGCGCGCAAGCTGGAACAGACAACGCACACATTTCTCTTCATCATTGACGAGCATACGGTTCTGGACGGCGGGCGCGGCGGCAACTTGGCGCGCTACATCAATCACGCTTGCGAGCCGAACTGCGAGAGCGTGCAGGAAGCCAACGGGCGCGTATTCATCCAGTCCATCACGGACATTCCGCCGGGCGCGGAGCTCGTCATGGACTATCACCTGCAAGTCGCCGATGGCGACCCCGAAACTTGGCGGCGCGACTATCCCTGCCGCTGCGGCGCGCAGGGCTGCCGCGGAACGCTCGTCGGACCCGCGCCGCTCCCCGCGGCGAGCTCGACCGCCTAGCAATCCCGCCAACCTAACGGCAATCCCAACCAAGCGAGGGGCGGTTATGACGGATATGGTCAGCGAACGCGCGCGGCGGATCGCAATCCTGCTGATGGATTGCGACGGAGTGCTGACGGAAGGCTTCATCTGCCTGCTCCCCGACGGAACCGAGTTCAAAGCCTTTAACTCGCAAGATGGTCACGGCCTCAAGCTTGCCAAGCGGGCCGGTCTTCGGACGGGCGTCATCACCGGGCGGCGCTCAACCGCGCTGGAGCAGCGCGCCCGCGAAACCGGCATCGAGTTTCTCTGCCAGGCAGCCGGCGACAAAGCGCGGCATTTGGCCGAGCTGATGACGGCGCATCGCCTGTCTCCCGAAGCCATCGCCTTCATCGGCGATGACCTGCCGGATGTGCCCGTTATGGAAAGGGTCGGGCTGGCCGTGGCGGTCGCCAATGCCGTTCCTGAAGTCAAGCAGGCCGCCCATTACATCACGAGCCGTCCCGGCGGGCGCGGCGCGGTGCGCGAGGTCATCGAGCTGATTCTCAAAGCTCAGGAGAAGTGGAACCCTGAATTTTTGTTTCTCGCTTAGTCGCGCGGCTAGCCGACGCGCCGCCCTTCGAGAGCCTGCAGCCGCTCCGCGGGGGGCTCCGCTCAGGCATTTCAATCAACAACCGAAGGAAGACGGACAGGAACAAGCCTGGCGCGGAATTCTGCGGAACGTTCTGGCCGGTTCTGGGCGGCTGTGGCAGCGCCGCGCCAGCGGCGGCATTTCCCGAAACGGGCATCGGGCTGCTGGGCGTCGCGCTCGCTTTCGGACTGACCGTCCTAACGATGGCGCATGCCACCGGCCGCAGCCCTGGCTGCCGCCTCAGCCCGGCGGTTTCCATGTGGGCAGGCGGGCGATTTGTGGCAAGTCAGATTTTGCTCTACTTTCGCCCTATGTCATCGCGCAGGACCTGGGCGCGGCGCGCGCCTGCGCCAACATTCCTTTTTGAAAGACTTTCCATGAGTTCCGAGCAAACCCGCGTCTTTCTCTCCAACCCGCTGGATGTGCCGACGGCCATTCGCTAGCGCCGCTCGATCAAAACCTTCAAGCCAGACCCCTTGCCGGAAGGCGCTCTGCGCCGGCTGATTGAGCTGACGGTTGCCGCGCCAAGCAGTTGGAATCTTCAGGACTGGCGCCTTGTGCTCGTCCAAAGCGCCGAGCACAAGGCCGCCCTGCAGGCGGCGGCGTTTCATCAGCCGATGGTGACGCAGGCGCCCGTGACGTTCGCGTTTGCAGCCAACGCCCTGGCCGGCAATGCCGACCTGACGCCGATTTTCGAGCAGGCGCAGGCGGCCGGCGCGTGGAATGAAGGGAAGGTCAACTATTTTCGCAACGCGATCCCGGCCTCTCAGACGCAACTCGGACCGCTGCGCCGCGAGCATGCCGTGAAAGACGCGATGATTGCCGCGACACACCTCGCCCTCGCCGCTGAAAGCCTTGGCTTTGCCACCTGCTTCATGAACGGCTGGATTGAGGATCAAGCGAAAGCCGTCATTGGCGCGTCCGACAACCCGGACCTCGCCATCGCCTGCCTGATGCCGGTTGGCTATGCCGCCGAGCCGCGAAAAGACCCCGGACGGCTGCCGCTTTCGTTCAACGTCTTCGTGGATCGGCTCGGCAATCGCTACGGCGAATAGCGAGCGAATCAACAGGGCTGAGCGCCACCGAGGCGGGATGGCGCTTAGCCCTGCCGCCGAAGGCATCCGCCCCGGAAGGCGTTTCAACGGCGGCGCTGGGGCAGGCCGGCCTTGCTGGCGCGCCTCGCCTCAGTCGCTTCAAAGCCTCGGTCGCTTCAGATCAGCCGCTCTAAACAAGATCGTCCAGCGGTTGCGGAAAGCCGCCGGTTGCGGAAAGGGACGCAGCCGCGCCTCCCAAGTCAACGCCCGCTGGGGGGGCGGCATCCCTAAAGCCGCGACACTGACTCGAAAAGCCCCTGCCCGGACGCGCTAGGAATAGCTGGGCGAGCGGCGCTTGATGTCGAGAATAATCGCGAACACCATGCCCATAATCAGGATGAAGTGGCTCACTCCGCCCAAAGCGCCGGCAAACGCGACGGTTAGCGTCCAGAAAGCGAGCAGCGGAACATAAGTTAACAGGGCGTAGACAATCGCCATTCTCCAGCTAATTTCCTTCCAGTCCATGGCAACCTCTGCCGCGCCCCGCAGGGCGTCGATTCGAAAAGCGGCGACTTGATCCGGGAACGCGGCGGAAATCTAGTTCCAGTCGCTTGGCGCGACTGTTTTTTGAAACACAAAGCCGTCTACCAGCCGCGCGCCACCGGCCACCGATCGACCACGCGGTCGGCGACGACAACCCAGTAATGCGCGTGCTGCGCGGCAGTCAGGCAGGAATGGTTGGGCGCAATGCGCAAGCGCGCCCCGAGCGGCAAGCGGTCAAGCAGCGCCCGATCCGGCACCGGAATGCGCCCGTGCTCCTGCGCGACGGCCGCGACGCGCAGGCCCAGCGAGCGACCTGCCACATCCCCAACCAAGCCATAGCCGCTCTTGGCAAAGAAGTCCGAAGCGCCGATGTCCTTCGACAGCGCAATAGCGCCGGCGTCGGTCACGACCTTGTCCGCGCCCCGGTGAATAACCGCCGTCAGCACGGTCAGCGCGCAGTCGTCAAACGCGCACACGCCGCACTGCGCCTGAAAGGCGTCGAAAAAAGCGTAATTGCCCGGACGAACTTCAAAGTTGGGGGGCAGCGGCGCGTCCAGCGCCACGATGGCTGGCGTTGAGCCGATGCTGACGCAGGGGGCTTCCAAGCCTAATCGCTCCAGCTCGGCGGCGACGCGCTGCATTCGGTCGCGCTCCAGCTCGGCGATGGCGCGGCGCTCATCGGCGGCGCGCGCGGCGTAGGCTTGGCCGGCATGCGTCAAAACGCCGGCCAAGGCAAGCCCCTTTGCGCCGGCAATGGCGCGCGCCGTCCGAGCGATGCGCGCCGCGTCGGCAAATGGCAGCCCCGTCCGACCGTCGCCGCAGTCAATCTCGATAAACACATCCAGCGCGACGCCCGCCGCCATCGCGGCCGCCGACAGAAGCGGCGGAAGATCGGGGTCGTCCGTGATGACGGCCAGCCGCCGGACGCGCCGCGCCAGGTCACACGCCCGCCTAAACTTGCCCGGCTCCAGCGGCACGGCGTAAAGCAAGTCGTCAAAGCCGGCGTCGGCAAAGGCGAAGCCTTCCGCCAGCGTCGAAATCGTCACGCCGCCAAACCACCCCGCGACTTGCTGCCTGGCGATTGGCGGGCATTTGTGCGTCTTGATGTGCGGGCGCAACCGCGCCCCAAGCCGAGCGACATGCGCGCTCATCCGGGCGATGTTGCGCGTCAGGCGCTCCAGGTCGAGGATGAGCGCCGGCGTCGGAATCGTCAGCAAATCCGGCAGGGGGTCAGGCAAGTCGGCAGCGGTCACGGGTCAAGCCGCAGGCGCAGCTCGCGCAACTGCGCCGGGTCAACGACATTCGGCGCGTCGCACATCAAATCCGTGGCCTGCGCCGTCTTCGGAAACGCGATCACGTCCCGGATCGAGTCCGCCCCGGCCAGCAGCATGACCAAGCGATCCAGCCCTAGCGCAATCCCGCCATGCGGCGGCGTGCCGTAGGTCAGCGCGTCCATGAAGAAGCCAAAGCGTTGGCGCGCATCCTGCTCGCTGAAGCCAAGCGCGTCAAACACCCGGCGCTGCACATCGGCGCGGTGGATACGAATCGAGCCGCCGCCGACTTCCACGCCGTTGAGCGCCAAGTCGTAGGCTTGCGCCCGCGCGCAGCCCCAGCGCTCCGGCCCGGCTTCCAGCAGCGGAAGGTCCTCCTCGCGGGGCGACGTGAAGGGATGATGCATGGCATACCAGCGGCGCTCGGCAGGGTCGAACTCAAACATCGGAAAGTCCGTCACCCAGAGAAACGCTAGTTGGCCTGGGTCAAACAACCGCTCGCGCTTGGCGATCTCGACCCGCAGCGCGCCTAGGCTCGCCGCGACGACCGCATTCGACCCCGCGACAATAAACACCATATCGCCAACCTGCGCGCCCGTCGCGCGAGCGATGGCCTGCGCGGTTTCCTCGCCAAGGGACTTGACCAGCGGCGACTGCGGGCCCTCGGCCACAACCTTGAGATAGCCCAGCCCGCCCGCTTTGTAGTCCTTGCGGAGCCAGTCGGCGAAGTCATCGAGCGTCTTGCGGCTGTAGTCGGCCTTGCCCGGCGCCACAATCGCCTTAACGCAGCCGCCGGCTTCAAGCGCCGCCTGATAGGGCGGGAAATCCGCCGCGCGGACGACCTCGGAGATGTCCTGCAACTCCATCCCAAAGCGAATGTCCGGCTTGTCCGAGCCGAAGCGGCGCATGGCCTCGTCGTAAGTCAGGCGCGGCAGCGGCAGCGAAATCTCAATCCCGCGCAACTTGGCGAGCTCCGCCATCAATCCCTCGACCAGGGCGAACAGCGTTTCCGTCTGGGGAAATGACATCTCGACATCCAACTGCGTGAACTCCGGCTGCCGGTCGGCGCGCAAGTCCTCGTCCCGGAAGCAGCGGGCGATTTGGTAGTACCGGTCGCACCCGCCAATCATCAAGAGCTGCTTGAAAAGCTGCGGCGACTGCGGCAGCGCGAAGAAGCTGCCCGGATGCAGCCGGCTCGGAACGATGAAATCCCGCGCGCCCTCCGGCGTCGAGCGAATGAGAAACGGCGTCTCGACTTCCAAAAAGCCATGGCTGTCCATCCAGCGACGGATCGTCGCCGTCACTTGCGCCCGCAAGCGCAGGTTGGCCTGCATCGTTGGCCGCCGCAAATCCAGGTAGCGGTACTTCAGCCGGACGTCCTCGCTCGCCAGCGTCGAGCTTTTTTCCTCGTCCAGCGGCAGCGGCGGCGTCTGGGCGTCGTTTAGAATCCGCAACTCGTCCGCATGGATTTCAATGTCCCCAGTGGCCAGCTTGGGATTCACGGCTTCCGGCGCGCGGCGCGTCACGACGCCGCGCACGGCGATGACGTATTCCGAGCGCAGCGGCCGCGCCTTCGCATGCGCCGCGCCGTCGCCGCGCGCGCTGTCAAACACGACTTGCACAAAGCCGCTGTGGTCGCGCAAATCCACAAAGGTCGCCGTGGCGTGATCGCGCCGTCGGCCGACCCACCCCATCAGCGTCACCGTTTGCCCAGCCTCGGCTACGCTGAGCGCGCCGTTGAGGTGCGTTCGCTGCCAGTCTCCAAGGTAATCGAGCTCAACCATGGGGCCTACCCTTCGCCGCTCTGGGCGAGAAGCTTTGCCACAAGACCAGTCCATCCGGTTTGGTGACTCGCGCCCAGACCGGCGCCAGTGTCGCCGTGAAAATATTCGTAAAACAACACCAAATCGCGCCAGTCCGGATCGTCGTTGAAGCGTTCCATGCCGGCGTGGCGATAAACCGGGCGCTTCCCGTCGCTGTCCCGCAGAAAAATCCGCGACAGCCGGCGCGAGAGTTCCGCCGCCACTTCCCACAGCGTCATCATATGACCCGAACCCGTCGGGCATTCCACCTTGAAGCTGTCGCCGTAGAAATGATGAAACTTCTGAAGCGACTCGATGATGAGGAAATTCACCGGAAACCAAACCGGGCCGCGCCAGTTCGAGTTGCCGCCAAACATCGGGATGGAAGACTCCGCCGGGTCGTAGTCCACCCGGTACTCCTGTCCGTCCACCCGTAGGACATACGGATTCGCCAAGTGATAGCGCGACACCGACCGGATGCCGTGCGGCGAGAGAAACTCGCGCTCATCGAGCATGACGCGCAGGATGCGCCGCAGTTGCGACGTGTTCGGCAGCGAGAGCAACTGCTGCACGACATTCCCCCGCTCATCCACCGAGACAATGCTGTTGACGAGTTCGGGCCGGTTGCGAACGAACCAGTCCATGCGCCGCCGGAAGCCAGGCAACTGCTCCAGCCACCAGCTTTCCATCATCTGCACGGCGAAGAGCGGAATCAGCCCGACCAGCGATCGCACCCGAAGCTGCAAGCGGCGGCCGTCGGGAAAGGCCACGGCGTCGTAATAAAACCCGTCCCGCTCGTCCCACAGCGAGTCGCCTTCCGCCCCGCGCCGGTGGCTGAGCGCGTCGGCGATATAGAGAAAATGCTCATAAAACTTGCTCGCCACGTCTTCGTAAACGCTGTCGTAGCGCGCCAGCTCAAGGGCGATGGCAAGCATGTTCAAGCAATACATGCCCATCCAACTGGTCGCGTCCGACTGCTGAAGCGTGCCGCCAGTGGGCAGCTTGGCGCTCCGGTCGAAGACGCCGATATTGTCCAGCCCCAGAAAGCCGCCCTCGAAGATGTTGCTGCCGTCGGCGTCCTTGCGGTTGATCCACCAGGTGAAGTTCAGCAGCAGCTTGTGAAAGATGCGCTCCAGAAACGCCGTATCGCCCTTGCCGACTCGCTTCTTCTCGATTTTATAGACGCGCCAGGCAGCCCAGGCATGCACCGGCGGGTTCACGTCGTCAAACGTCCATTCATAGGCCGGAAGCTGGCCGTTGGGGTGCATGTACCACTCGCGCAGCATCAGAACGAGTTGTTGCTTGGCGAACTCGCTGTCCACCAGCGCCAGCGGCACGCAGTGAAACGCGAGGTCCCAGGCGGCGAACCAGGGGTATTCCCACTTGTCCGGCATCGAGATGACATCCTCGCAGTGCAGGTGCAGCCAGTTGCGGTTGCGTCCCTGCCGGCGCGACGCGGGCGGCGGCGGCTGAAGCGGATCGCCAGACAGCCACCGATCCACTTCGTAAGCGTAAAACTGCTTCGTCCACAGCAGCCCGGCGAACGCCTGTCGCATGACGTTCTTAGCGTCGTCGGAGAGCGTTTCGGGGATGCGATCGGCATAAAACTCGTCGGCCTCTCTCTGACGCTCCGCCAGGATGCGCGCCGCCGGCCCGAACGGCTCCCCGCGCAGCGTTTCGGGATCATAGGGACACAGACGCAGCCAGATAGTCGCCGCGGCGCCCCCTTCCAGCTCGAAGCGGTAATGCGCGGCGGCTTTCGTCCCGACGCGCGCCGGGTTGACGGCTTGCGTCCGACCGTTGACGACGCGCTCGTGGATGCCATCCTTGACATAAGGCGAGCGGTTCGGCACGCCGTAGAGTCGCTCCAGGTTGGTTTCGTTCTCGGTGAAGAGCAAGTCAGGCGCATTGGCGCAGTAGAGCCAGCGGTTGCCCAGCGTCGGATGGTCGCAGGCCAGGACGCGCGAGCGACCAAGGTCCTCAATCTGCCGAATGTAAGGCTTCTCGCCCGCCATTGGCTGCCACGACCACGTGTTCCGAAACCAGAGCGTCGGCAGGACGTGAATCGGCGCCCGGTCGGGCCCGCGATTGATGACCGTGATGCGCGCTACAATGTCGTCCACGTCGGCCTTGGCGTACTCCACAAACACGTCAAAGTAGCGCTGATCGTCAAAGACGCCCGTGTCCAGCAGCTCGTATTCCGGCTCGCGGCGGGAGCGCGCCCGCCCATGGCGCAAAAGCTCCTCGTAGGGGAAGCGGGCCTGCGGGTACTTGTAAAGCCACTTCATGTAGCTATGGGTCGGCGTCGAGTCGAGGTAGAAGTAATACTCCTTGACATCCTCGCCGTGATTGCCCTGCGGGCCGGTCAAGCCGAACAGGCGCTCCTTCAGATGCGGATCGCGCTCGTTCCAGAGCGCCAGCGCGAAACACATGATTTGCCGTCGGTCGCAGATACCGGCCAGCCCGTCCTCGCCCCAGCGATAGGCTTTCGATCGGCTGTGCTCATAGGGGAAGTAGCTCCAAGCATCCCCGTGGGGGCTGTAATCCTCGCGCACCGTGCCCCAGGCGCGCTCGCTGACGTAAGGGCCCCAGCGCTTCCAGTGTTTTGCGCGAGCCGCCGACTCCGCAAGCCGCAACTCTTCAGCGTTTGGCATATCGGAAAAATGAAAATCTTGAACGTATGGGTCGAGCTAGGACGGAAGCTAGCACCAAGCGCGCGAAGGAAAAAGCGTTTCAGGTGAAGAGCTTCGCGCGCCGGTTTCCCGGCTCGCGCTGGAGCGCCGCATCAAGCGCCTCGGCGACGATGTCGCGGTGATGGTCATGGACGAGAAAAACCTCCCGCTCCTGGCCATCCTGCGATAAGCGCACGCTAAGCGGCTCGCCACTGCTGTCGAGGCGAATGTCGCACACGCGGACGTTCGTAAGCTCCGCGGGCGTGGCATCCGTCGCCTGGCCAAAAAGGGCTCTGGCATCGCCAACTGACACCCTGTCCGCGTCAGCGGAGGGCGCGGCTGCGTGGCGAGCGACAGACTCAGCGCCGACAGCAGCGACCGAGTCGTCCGCCATCTTCATCGGCGGCAGAACGACTTGCGGGCGGCGGCGGCGGCGGCGGCGGCGGCGGCGGCGCCAGGACGCCTGCGAAAGGCCAAGGACTAAACCGCTAATGCCGCCAACCAGCCAGAGCAGCGGAGCGTTTTCCCCGCCAACGTAATTCCCTAAAGCCCGCCCGGCGACAACCGCGACCACCACGCCCGTCACAGCGCCGCCCAAGCTAAAGGAGAGAGCTTTCCCAAGCTCTTGCAGACCCATGACGAGCACTCACCCCAGCGAGGTCAGCCGGGTGAACTCCGCCGCCGCCCGCGCCGCGCAATCCTCGATCGAGACCCCTTCAAAATAGTTCCCGACCAAAAAAAGCGGCATGCCAGTCAGCGTGGCATCTAGGCTCTCGACAAGCGCCGCATGCCCAACCCTTGGCGACGGAAGCGCGTTAGTCCGAAAAACTGACTCGACAATGTCCGCCGTCGCAATGCCAAGCGCGTCGGCAATGCGTCGCAACTTGCCTTGGGCGTCGAGTTTGCCCGGCTTGAAATGAAACGCGAAGCCGCGCCAGGTTGCATCCGGGACAACATCGCGCGACACCGCTGAATAAAACAAATCATCGCGCGCAATCAAGCCTGCGACTGGCGGCGACTTGACGGCCGCCCGCGGAACGAGCACGCCAACCGTCTCGATGGTCTCGACGCGAATCCGCGAAAGCTTTTCCGACACGGATGGAAACGCATGACGCAACAACTGCGCGGCAACATTGGCCGGAGTCGCCACCACCAGCAAGCGCGCCTGATAGGTTTCGCCCGCAGCCGTGGCGACCTCGAAGCCCGCATCGGCGCGCTCGACGCTCACCGCCTCGCGCCCCGTCGCCAGCGTCACTCCCGGCTGCGCCAGCGCCGTTTTGACAACGCTCTGCAAGCCCTGGGGCAGCGTGTAGGTTCGTTGCACATCGGCTCGGCGCGGACGCTTCTTAAACAACATCTCGGCCGGCAGTCCGCCCGCCGCCTGACACATCACCGCGTTGAACGCCGGCGCCAAGACATCGCTATAGTTTTTCGCGCCCAGCAGCCGCGTGTAGTAATCGGCGACGCTCAGGCCGGCTTTGCTCGTCCGCAGGCCAAGCGGGAGATGCCGCGCCGCCTCAAGAATGTGCAGCTGAGACAGAATGGATTTGACCTGGTTCTCCACCAAAAACTTGAAGCCGACCTTAGCGCGCGGGCGCAGCTCCTTGAGCAGTCCGCATTCCTCAATGACTGAAAGCAGCGTGCCGTAGCTGTTGTAGCAGGTATGCGCCCCTAGCTCGGTCCAAAACCCGCCGCCCTTGGCGAAGCGGTGCGACCGGAGCGCGCCGCCGGGTTCCGAGTCGCGTTCCAGAACCGTCACCGGCAGCCCGGCGCGAGCGCAGCGATGAGCGAAGGTCGTTCCAGCGATGCCGCTCCCAATAATGAGAACCGACGCGCTCTTCACGATGCGACCTCGGCCGGGCGGTAGCGGATAGCGATGTCGTCCCCGACCGCGTCAACTTCCGCTTGCCCGCCCTTGGTCAGCGAGCCAAACAAAATCTCATGAGCGAGCGGCTGCTTGATTTTCTCATGGATGAGCCGGCCCATCGGGCGCGCGCCGTACTTGGCGTCGAACCCCTTTTTCGCCAGCCACTCGATGGCCGCGTCGCTCACCTCAAGCGTCACCCGCTTGTCGGCCAGTTGCGCGCGAGCCTCGGCGAGGAACTTCGTCACTACCCGGCGGATATTCTCGATTGAAAGCGGCTCAAACGCGATCCAGGCGTCAAGGCGATTCCGAAACTCCGGGGCGAACGTCCGCTCTACGGCCTGCTTAGCTCGCCCGCCGCCGGCTTCCTTCTTGAAGCCAATCGCGGCGGCGCTCATCTCCTTCGCGCCGGCGTTGGTCGTCATAATCAGAATGACGTTGCGAAAGTCGGCTTTCTTGCCGTTGTTGTCGGTCAGGGTGGCGCTGTCCATGACCTGCAGCAGGATGTTGAAGACATCCGGGTGCGCCTTCTCGATTTCGTCCAAGACCACGACTGAATAGGGGTGCTTGCTCACGGCGTCGGTAAGCAAGCCGCCCTGATCAAAGCCGACATAGCCCGGCGGCGCGCCGATGAGCCGCGACACGGTATGCTTTTCCATGTATTCGCTCATGTCGAAGCGCAGAAAGGCCACGCCCAGCACGCTCGCCAACTGCTTCGCCAACTCGGTCTTGCCGACGCCGGTCGGGCCTGAAAACAGAAAGCAGCCCACCGGCTTGGTCGGGCTGCCGAGTCCGGCGCGGGAAATCTTGATGGCGTTGACGACTTGCTCAATTGCTTTGTCCTGACCGTAGATGACCGCCTTGAGGTCGGCTTCGAGCGTCTGCATCCGGTCGCGCTCGGCGGCGGAAACCGACTTGGCCGGCACGCGCGCGATCCTGGCGACAATCGTCTCGATGTCGTGGGTCTCGACGGTTTGAGGCCGCCGCTCCGGCGGCAGCAAGCGGAGCGCGGCGCCGGCTTCATCCATCACGTCAATGGCCTTGTCAGGCAGAAAGCGATCCGTAATGTGCTTCGCCGCCAGCTCCGCCGCCGCCCGCAGCGCTTCCGCCGTGTAGGTCACGCCGTGATGCCGCTCGTAAGCCGGCTTAAGTCCGGTCAGAATTTGCTCGGCCTCATCCACGGTCGGCTCGCCGACCTCGATCTTTTGGAAGCGCCGCGCCAGCGCGCGGTCGCGCTCGAACGACTGCTTATATTCCTGATGCGTCGTCGAGCCGATGCAGCGCAGCTCGCCCGCCGCCAGGGCCGGCTTGAGGATGTTGGCAGCGTCCATCGTGCCGCCGTTGACCGCGCCAGCCCCAACGATGGTGTGAATTTCGTCAATGAACAAAATGGCGTTCGGACGCTTCTTGAGCGCCGCGATGACCTGCTTGAGGCGCTGCTCGAAATCGCCGCGATAGCGCGTCCCGGCCAGCAGCGCGCCCATGTCGAGCGCGTACACTTCGGCGTCCCGAAGCAAGTCGGGCACGTCCCCGGCGTGAATTTTCATCGCCAGCCCCTCGGCGATCGCCGTTTTGCCGACGCCCGGATCGCCAATGTAGATGGGGTTGTTCTTCCGCCGCCGGCACAGCACCTGAATCGTCCGCTCCAGCTCGGCGCGGCGGCCGATGAGCGGGTCGATGAGCCCCTGCGCGGCGCGCTTGACGAGGTTGACCGTGTAGGCTTCAAGCGGGTCGCGGGACGATGGCGCTTCCTCGGCCTCCGCGTCGCCGGCCTCTTCCTCGGCGGCTTTGCTAATGCCATGCGAGATGTAGTTGAGCACGTCCAGGCGGCCGATGCCCTGCCGCTTGAGCAGATAGACCGCGTGGGAATGCTCCTCGGCATACATGGCGGCCAGAATATTGCCGCCGTCTATTTTTCGCTGCTCCGCCGCCTGCGCCTGCGCGTAGGCGCGCTCCAAAACGCGCTGGAAGGCCGCCGTCTGCTCCGGCGGGCTGGGCGACTGACCGGCCGGCAGCTTCACCGATGTGAGACGCTCTGCAAAAAACCGTTCTAGGTCGCGGCGCAGCGCGTCGAGATCGCCGCCGCAGGCGCGCAGCACATCGGCCGAAGTCGGGTCGTCAAGCAGGGCGAACAGCACATGTTCCAGCGTGAGATACTCGTGACCGCGCGCAAGGGCTTCGTTGACAGCGGCGGTGAGCGCGGCTTGCAGGTCTTTCGTGAAGATGGCAGGCATTGGCATAGCGAATCAAAGACAGCCCTGTGGAAGTGCGAAGCGAATCAACCGGCGGAAGGGTTGTCGCCCCTTCAGCATAGAACGGCGACCGGCAGGGGCAAAAGCCCTGCGCGCCCCCATCGCCTTTTGCGCCGGCGCGCCGTCAGGCGCCGGGCCGCGAGAAAGCTTCAAAGGTCGCGTAGCTCGCCCTGACCAGGGACTCGTCCAAGGCAAGCCCGTCCCGATCGCGACGCGCGGCGCTTCCCGCGGCTTCCAGGCGATTTTCAGGTCGTCAATCCCCGCGCCAAGCAGCAGCAAGGCAATCATTCAGCGAAGCCGCGCGTGGCGTTCGACCCAAGCGGCGGAGGCGGCAAGCGCCGCGGGTTTCATAGCTAGTCCGTCGGCTCAATGGTGCACAGAAGCGGGAACTCGTTGGCGCGGGCGAGCTGAATGGTTTGCATCATCTTGGTTTCGGCGATCTCGTGCGGATAGATGCCGGCCACGCCTAAGCCCCGCCGATGCACATTGAGCATGATGCGCATCGCCTCAGCTTCCGAGTGATGAAAGATATGCTGTAGGACGTACACGACAAAGGGCATCGTCGTGTAGTCGTCGTTGTGTAAAAGAACCCGAAACAGGGGCGGCTCCTTGGTTAGCGCTCGCTCCTTGACGAGTAGCCCTTCATCCCGATCTGGCGTTGGTTTCGGCATAGGCAGTCACCCGAAATGGATTGGCTTGATAGCTGTCTTCGATGGCGCGGCGGCGCTCGCCCCAGATCGCCCGCAACCGCACGCGCCGGCGCAGCCACGGGCGGACGAAGCTAGCTCGCGCGCCGCGCGCCGCCAACGGTTGACCAGAAAACCCGCGGCTAGCCCAACGATTGCCAGAACAATCCAATCCTGCATTTCAAGCTCCTTGTCATCGGTCGGCTGTGCCGCGCCGAATACCTGCCGCGTCTGAATAGTAACGCGCGCCACGTCGCCCATGGCAATAACCGGCGTCGACCGACTCGCGCGACAGCCCGCGGAATGCGGATGCCGGTCACCACAAGGTGCGCGGACAAACCGACGCGCCGCCCCTTGTTGAATACTTTCAACTTACGCAGCGCCTTATTCTTTTCCCCCTTGGCGCCACTGCGCGAACGTGATGCATTGAGCTGGCTACGTTTGCTAACGTGTCGCCGCGAAGGTCACGCTCAACCCAGCGAAACCGTGACATGCGAACAAGAGGTTTCGCTCCGCCCGTGGTGGCTATGCCTACGTTAGCCCTTGATGCTCCGCTTCTTTCGCGCGCGCTGCCGTTTGGCGACAACCTGCGTCACTTGCGACGCTTCATGGTCGTCTCGATCGCCCTCTTGCCTTTTCTTGCGAGCTTTTTGCGCGACCGGCGGCGCTGGATCAAGTGGGGCGCGCCGCGCGTTCTGACCGACGAACAGCACGCCCGGCGCGCCAAAAGGCTGGTGGACACGTTCGCTCGGCTGGGCACGTCTTACATCAAGCTGTCGCAGATTTTGGCCGTGCGCGAAGACCTCGTGCCGAAAATTTACGCGCGCGAATTCGCTCGCCTGCTCGACCAAACCCCGGCGGCGGGCATGAACTACGTCAGCGACGTCATCCGCCGGCGAACTGGCAAGTCGCCAGACGAGCTATTCGATGACTTTGATCCTAACGCCATTGCCTCGGCTTCGGTCGGACAAGTTCATCGGGCGCGCTACAAGGGCGTCGAAGTCATCGTCAAGATTAGGCGCCCGGACGTGGTGGAAACCATCACGCTCGACAATGCCATTCTCGGAAGGCTTCTGGAATGGCTGCGGCCGTTCTTTGGGGAACACTATCTGTACCGCGGCTTTGAAGTGCTGTTTACCGAGTACAAGCGCATCGTGGTCGGAGAGCTGGATTTCCGCCTCGAGGCGCAAAACGCCGAGCGGCTCCGCGCCCAGCAGCCGCGCCACCCGCGCCTAGTCATCCCGGAAATCGCTCATGAACTGACGCATGAG
Source organism: Chloracidobacterium sp. CP2_5A (assembly GCA_002254845.1). Lineage (GTDB taxonomy): Bacteria > Acidobacteriota > Blastocatellia > Chloracidobacteriales > Chloracidobacteriaceae > Chloracidobacterium. Next base: position 30,572 of record NKPT01000041.1, read on the forward strand.
GACTTGCTCGTGATGACCTTCTGCGAAGGCGTGCGCATTGACGCCGTGGAAGTCATTCGCGGCTATGGTCTCGACTTGGGCGAGCTTGTCGAGGCGCTGCTCGAAATCGTTTTTTCGCAGCTGCTCGTTCACGGCTTTTTCCATGCCGATCCGCACCCGGGCAACATCCTCATCAACCGGCGCGGCGACATCATCCTGCTTGACTACGGCATGGTGGACGAGCTTGACCCAGTGACGCGGGACCGCTTCCTAGGGCTGATTCTGGCAGCCAACGCCAACCAGTACGACGAAGTCGTCGCCAAGCTGTACGAGCTCGAAATGGTCGATCCCGACACGCCGGCGGAGCAACTTGCCTACGTGACGGAAACGATCATGAATCTGCGGCATTTGGCGCGCACTCACCAGCGGCAGGTACAGTTGGCGGTTGAGCAGCTGTTCGAGAAAACGCGCATTTTGCACCACCTGCGCATGCCGCGACAGATGGTCTATTTGTTCCGCATGGCCACCCTGATCGAGGGCGTGGCGATTCGCTTCGACAACCACTTTGACAGCATTCGGGACGCTGTCCCGATTGCCAAGCGGGTCGGCTTCAAGCTCATTGCCCGCATCGTGCCGGCAGCCACGGCGCTGCGTTACGCAGCTGAAGTTTTTGCGGAGCGGTTTGACGCCTACCTGAGCCGCGTCATGCAGCGGAAGAAAGTTTCCTACGCCAAGGACTTCGTGCGCCGGATGTGGCAGGGCGCGCCGCCGCCATCTGTCCAGGCGCCGCGCCCGCCGCCGCGCCTGACCATCCTTTCCTAAAGCCTTTCCGCTAAGAAAGTCGCTTGCCAGCCAGCCACGCTTGAAAGGTTATTGGCAAGAAGGAGCTGCTTATCTAGGCTTTTATAAGCTTTTTCCTCAGCCGGCCTCCGCCGGCGGTTTCTAAATAAATAATGCTCTAAGGCGACTGAGACCGGGAAACCTTAACTTCCGCGCAAACGGTCTCCTGATAACAGAATAGGAGCGTGACCCATGTCTGGATTGGTGATCAAGCGGCTGGGCTTGACGCTGGCCTGCGGGCTGGCATTTTTGGCATGGGCGGCGCGGCCAATTGCCTCTTACTCGGAAGCAACGCCTTTCAAGAGAAAGGCTGAATCCTCCTCCCGGCTTGGCGGCGCATTCCCAACAAGCCCATCAGGCTTCGTCAGCGCTGTCAGCTCAACGCGTCTCCTCACGCCGACGACCTTCATCATGAGCTTCTCCCCAACCTCCGGACCGGTTGGCGCGACGGTCACCATCTTCGGCGCGGGCTTTGTCGAGGTCAGCGCCGTTCGCTTCAACAACGTCAACGCGACCTTCGCCGTCATCAGCCCAACGCAAATCACGGCGACCGTCCCGCCCGGCGCGACCACCGGACCGATTGCCGTCACAACGCCCGCCG
>NKPT01000078.1 GCA_002254845.1 Chloracidobacterium sp. CP2_5A
GCCGAGAAGCTGCAAGCCGAGAAGCTGCAAGCCGAGAAGCTGCAAAAGGAGCGACAGCGCGTATGACGCCGCCGGCGCGATCCAGAGGCGGCTCCGGTTTCGCCTTGACGCAGCGCCTGACCCTGGTCAACGGGCTATGGCCGCTCGTCTTGTGCGCCTGCGACGGCGCGACCGGGAGACTTGGCGCCAACCCGCTGGAGTTCATCCTGCGGCTGACCGGCATGCTGGCGCTGGTCTTTCTGACGCTCACGCTGATGGTCACGCCTGTCGTCGCCTGGCTTGGCCCGGCGTGGCTCGTCAAGTTGCGCCGGACGCTGGGGCTGGTCGCGTTCTTCTACGCGAGCTTGCATCTGCTGGCTTATGTCTGGTTTGACAAGGCTTTTGACCTCGCGGCCGTCGGCGCGGACGTGTTGCGCCGGCCGTTCGTTCTGTTCGGAATGCTGGGCTTCATCGTGATGGTTCCGCTCGCCGTCACCTCGACCAACGGCATGATCAAGCGCCTTGGCGCGTCACGCTGGAAGCGGCTCCATCGGCTGACCTACGTCGCCGCCGTCGCTGGCGCGATTCATTTCTATTTGTTCGTCAAAGCCGACACGACCCTGCCGGCGGCTTTCGCGGCCGCGATTGGGCTACTCCTCGTCTATCGCTGGTTGCAGGCGCAGCGAATCACCACGCTGGAACTCAACGTCAAGCGGTGATTGGCGGACGGAACAACTTGAAAACAGTTTTCAACTCGCGTAGAGTCCGGAACCGGCTTATCCAGCCGGAACCCCCGCTGTCGAGGCTTATCGCGCTATGAAACGCTGGCTTGCCGCTTTCCTTCCTTCCGTGTCGCCGGTCGCCGCCGACCAGCCATTGACGCTGGCCGATGTCGCCGCCGGCCACCGCGCGCGGGTTTGTCGGCTGCTTGACATCGTTGGGGCGGAGACCCTGCGCGAGCGCGGCTTGCGCGAAACGGCCGAAGTGCGCGTTATCGCGGACGGCGATCCGCTGGTGTGTTCCGTTCTGGGCGTCAGGCTGACGCTCAACCGCCAGACGGCGCAGGGCATCCTGGTGGAGCGACTGTGATGACGCTGGACGCTCTCGAAATCGGGGCGACGGGACAAGTCGAGCGCGTGCGCGGCGGTCGGGCCATCGCCCAGCGTCTTCAGGAGATGGGCGTGACAAAGGGCGTCGCGGTCAAGGTGGTTCGCGTCGCGCCGCTCGGCGATCCGCTGGAAGTCGAGCTACGGGGCTATCGGCTCTCGCTGCGCAAGGACGAAGCGGCGGCGATTGAAATTTCCGCGCTGTGAGTTGGACTGTGGGTGACGCTCAAGCCCGACGCCGCCTAGCGCTCGTCGGCAATCCCAACTGTGGCAAGACAACGCTGTTCAACGCGCTGACCGGCCTCCGCCAGAAGGTCGGCAACTACCCCGGCGTCACCGTCGAGAAAAAAGAAGGGCGCATTGCCGTCGGGGCGACCGAGCTGGTCATCATTGACCTGCCTGGCGTGTATAGCCTTTCCGCCCGCTCGCTCGACGAGCGGATCACGCGCGATGTCGTATTAGGGCGTCAGGCGGGAACCGACCCGCCAGAGGCGATTCTCGCCATTGTCGACGCCAGCAACCTGGAGCGCAGCCTATACCTCGTGACGCAGGTCATGGAGTTGGGGCGGCCCGTCTGGCTCGCGCTCAACATGATGGATGCCGCCGACGCCAAAGGGCTGACGCTTGACCTGGATCAGCTTTCGCAGGCGCTTGGCGTTCCGGTCATCCCTATCGTCGCCAGCCGGGGCGTCGGGCTTGAGGCGCTGCGCCGCAGGCTTGCCGAGCCGCTGCCGCCCGCGCCGACCCGCCGGTGGCGCTTGCCCCAAGTCATCGAGACGGAAGTCGCCGCGCTGGCGGAGCGGCTTCGCGCCGGCCGCTGGGTCGACGGCGCAGCGGCGGAAGGCGAAGCGATTCGGCTGTTGCTCAACGACGCGGCGGAAGACGACGCGCCGCCGCCGCCGGACCTGCAAGCCGCGGTTGAAGCCGCCCGCGAGCGGCTGGAGGGGATGGGCATCGAGTGGTGGGCGGCGGAAGCCGAGGGGCGCTACGACTGGATACGAACTGTTTGCCAGTCGGCGATCCGCAAGACGGAACAGCTCGAGCGGACGACGAGCGACCGCATTGACGCCGTCGTGACGCACCGGCTGTGGGGACCGCTGTTGTTCGCCGGGCTGATGCTCTTCATTTTTCAGAGCATTTTCGCTTGGGCGCAAGCGCCGATGGACGCCATCAGCTGGATGATGGATCAACTGTCCGCGGCGACGCGCCAGGCGCTTCCGTCCGGCGCGGTGAGCGACTTGATGGTGGACGGCGTTTTGGCGGGCGTGGGGGCGGTCATCGCGTTCCTGCCACAGATTCTCATTCTGACCTTTTTCATCGCCCTGCTGGAAGACACGGGTTATATGGCGCGGGCGGCGTTCATTATGGATCGCCTGATGCGGCAGGTGGGGTTGAGCGGCAAGTCCTTCATTCCGCTCTTGAGTTCATTCGCCTGCGCCATTCCGGGCATCATGGCGACGCGCGCGATAGAAAACGCCAAGGATCGGCTGGTGACGATCCTCATCGCGCCGCTGATGAGCTGTAGCGCGCGTCTGCCGGTTTACATGCTCATGATTGGCGCGTTCTTCCCGTCCGACCAGCGTCTATGGGGCGTTTTCTCAACGGCCGGCGTCATTCTGTTCGGGATGTACGCGCTAGGCATCATTGCCGCCATCGCCGCTGGGTGGCTGTTCAAAAAAACGCTCATGCGGGGCGACTCCCCGCCGCTCATCATGGAGCTGCCGCCCTACCGCGCTCCCTCGCCGCGGACGGTGGCGCTGACCATGTTTTCCGCGGCCGGGCAGTTTCTCTACCGCGCGGGAACGGTCATTCTGGCGATTTCGATGGTGCTGTGGTTTCTGGCGACGCATCCGCGACAGGTCGCGCTAAGCCGCGACTACGCGGGCGAGCGCGCGGCGGTCGCGGAGCTGGCGCAGGGCTCGCCGGCGGCGGAAGCTGACGCCGCCGCTCGGCTTCAGGCGCTGGAGCGGCTTGAGAAAGCCGAGCGCCTCGAGAAAAGCTTCATCGGGCAAGCCGGCAAGCTCCTCGAGCCGATCATCGCCCCGCTGGGCTTCAACTGGAAGATCGGC
>NKPT01000297.1 GCA_002254845.1 Chloracidobacterium sp. CP2_5A
CTGCCACCCTAAGCCCTTTTGCTTTGCTTCCCACCCTCGGTTACGGATTGCGTAGGCACTGCTAGCTGACCGCGCTCGGCCTGCACTCGCTGCTTGAACTCGGCGCTGTGCCGCCGCGCCCGGCTGGCTCTGCTTTCGTGTCCGCCTGTCGTCTTGGCGGACGCCATCGTTCCCGCTTTAGGTCACGGCCTCAAGATGATTTGGCCGGACGTTTCTCCCGGCGCCGCGTCAGCCGGAACTCGGCAGCCGAGTCTGGATGGCCGTGCTCGCCAAGCGCATCGAGAATCAGATCGGCCGCGAAGCGCAGCACGGCGGCCGTATCCATCGGCACAGGCCGGGGC
>NKPT01000374.1 GCA_002254845.1 Chloracidobacterium sp. CP2_5A
CGCGCTGGCCGCGCGCGACGGGCTGGAGGCCATGCGGCAGTTGGCGAAGATGCGCGGTCCGGAGGCGCCTGCCTTGCGCATCGCCGCCGCAGCCAGCCTGGAAGCGGCGGAACGCGAGCTGCGGCTGCGCGCGGGCCTGAGCTACGAAGACTGGCAGAGCCTGATGGGCTGAGCGGCGCCCGGCTGAGCCGCGAGCGTCCGGCGCACCAGATTTTCCTGTGAAATCTGTTTTGGCGGGCGGGATATTGCGCGGTGTTTATCGCAGCTTTTCCCGGAAAAACGTCACAGTTCTTTGCC
>NKPT01000295.1 GCA_002254845.1 Chloracidobacterium sp. CP2_5A
TAGCAGTCCCGGTCCAGCGCGCAGCCCGACGCCGCCCTCTTTACCGCCTCGCGCTTGGCGGTTGCGAGTTCACGCAATGCCGCATCGCTGGAAAGCTCAGCTCGCGCGCGTGGATCCCCTTCAAGGCGGGTCAGCAAATAGAAGTTCTTGTCGGCCAGGGGCCAGCGCAGCGCCAGCGGCTGCGGGACCTGCGCTAAAAGCGTCCCGGCTGCAAGAAGGAACAAAGTCTCTCTGCGCATCACTGCCACACCCCGTTCCGGAGCCGGATCGGATTTCTGTTTCAGGAACGTTAGCTGGACTTGCCGTTGGCCTGCGGCAGCACCACCGCCGGCACCGGCGGCA
>NKPT01000100.1 GCA_002254845.1 Chloracidobacterium sp. CP2_5A
GGCGCTGCTGGCGCTGGGCGCGCGCGCGCTGCGCTATGAACTCCGTCAAAAGGGGATCAGTGAGTCGATCATCCGCGAGGCGCTGGCGGATGTGAATGCTGAAGAGGATGCCCTGCGCGCCGCTCAAGGACAGGCGCGCAAACTGCGCGGACTTAGCCGCCGTGAATTTCGGCAGAAGCTCAGCGCATTTTTGCAGCGGCGCGGCTTTGCATATGACGATGCAGCACGCGCCGTCCGCCAGCTTCAGGCGGAGATCGAGGCGGACGATCCCTCTTTTTGGCGACCTGAGCAAGAGGATGAACTTTGAAGCACTTGACCCGGAGAATGAAAGCTTATGGAAATTGTGATCGCAGTGATCGCATTAGCGGTCGGCGCTGCGCTTGGGGTGGGCGGGTTGTTATGGTATCAGAACACCCAGGGGAAGAATCGACGGATGCTGGCGGAGGAGGAAGCGCGTCTGCTGCTGGCGCGGGCGCATGATGAGCAGGCGGCGGCCCAGGCCCTGGCCGAAAAGACAATTGACGCCCTGCTGGCCGACCGGGTCGAAGTGAGCATTCCATCGGCATCTCTGGCGCGCGGCATGACCTTCAACCGCAAGCCGGATGTAATTGCCCCGCTCCAGGCGGCGCGCGGATTGTTGGGTGAAATTCGCGTTTGGCGGTTGCGCCCGGCCATTCA
>NKPT01000167.1 GCA_002254845.1 Chloracidobacterium sp. CP2_5A
CCAGCTACCTGCGCTTCGTGCTCGATGACCTCGACGGCAACGCGGTGCTGGCGAGCGCCGCCTACAACGCCGGTCCGAGCCGGCCGCGGCAATGGCGCTCCACGCTGCCTCGCGCGGTGGAAGGCGCGATCTTCGCCGAGACCATCCCGTTCAACGAGACGCGCGACTACGTGAAGAAGGTAATGTCGAACACGGTGTATTACGCCGCGCTGTTCGAGAACCGCGCGCAGTCGCTGAAGGAGCGGCTCGGCGTCATCGGCCCGAAGCCCGCCGGCACCACCGACCTGCCCTGAGCGGCGCGCGCACGGGTATCAGCGCCTCGCCTGAAGGCGTGAGCGCAAAGCATGTATTGCGCCGCATTCGCCGGGCACGTTCGCTGACTCCATCCTTACGATGCCGGCGGCGGGATTCACCGTTCGCGCCGCGGCCGCGTAAGTCCCGCGACAGCAAGCGAACCTACATTCCCGCCC
>NKPT01000313.1 GCA_002254845.1 Chloracidobacterium sp. CP2_5A
GAAGCCGAACCGGGCCGGATGGCGTTCGACCACGCGGTTGTTCTGCGAGACGCCCGAGACGCTCATCCCCGCCCGACGAGCGACGGCGGTTCACCACGCGCTGATTGAATTGTCAGATCATAGCCGCGGCCGGGGCCGCTTTCACGAGCAAGCGCGTCTCATGCAGCTTCGGCTCGCCGCTGGCTCAGTCGTAACCTTGAACCGCGACTTCTTCGACAGTTGGCGTGTGCGCGACGAAGGTAGCAGACGTCAGCCAGTAATGCCCGCCCGTGAGCTTGCCGTCGGCGCCCAGCCAGCCGCTGCGGACATCAAATCGCTTGATCATGC
>NKPT01000329.1 GCA_002254845.1 Chloracidobacterium sp. CP2_5A
GAGCAGGCCCGATTTCTCGGCGATGAGCGACTTGTGTGTGAGGGCTCGCTCCAACAGGCGTCGCTGCTGAAAGCGGTGCCCAAGCGCGGATTCCAGTGCTTCCAGGTCCGGGGACATCGTCGCCGGGCGGGATTATTTCGCTCCCGCCTTCAGTTTCTCCGCGCGCGCCTTTTCCTGATCCGCGAACTGCTTCACCACTGGGTTGAGATCGGGCATCGCCATCAGCTTGGCGATAGTTGCGAGCGCTTCATCGGGCTTGCCTGCTCCGTTCTGGGCGGAAGCGAGGCGGACAAAAGTCGCCGGGTCCTTGGTATTGGC
>NKPT01000230.1 GCA_002254845.1 Chloracidobacterium sp. CP2_5A
CTCGCGCCGCGCCCGAAGCGCGTCCGCATCGCGCCGGGCGGCCGGCCGTCGCGACCGCATCAGCCAGCCAGCGGCGCCCGCGAGGACGGCTGCGGTCGCTACCCCCGAGGCGCTTACTGCGTCGGCGGCCGTTTGGCGGGAGGAGGGCTGCTTGAGAAAACTATAATCCGTCTGCGGCAAGTCCGGATAAAGGATATGCACGGCATATCGGCCAAGCGTCTCAAAAAAGCCAACGGCTCGCTCACCCTCCGCGAGGCGGCCCCCGGCGGCGCCCGCCGGCAAATGGAAACCGCCGAACAGCGCTTGGCCGGCCGCAACGCGAAGCCCGGCAACGACCACGGCCAGCACAAACACAGCCGCCGCCCGCCGCCGTCGAATGCGCGCCGCCCCGCGC
>NKPT01000168.1 GCA_002254845.1 Chloracidobacterium sp. CP2_5A
CAACGCGCGGTTCGCGTTGCGGATGACCGTGAGCATGTCTGCAATCGTGTCGCTCATATCGTTTGTTTTCGTCCCGTCCCCGCGTACTCGCCCCGCCCCGACCCGGGCAAAGGACGACGACGGGGACGATTTAAGTCGCTACCAGCTCGCCTTGATGACGCCGGGAATCATGCCGTTGAGCGCCATTTCCCGGAAGACCAGGCGCGAGCAGTTGAACTTGCGGATGAAGCCGTGGCGGCGGCCGGAGATGGCGCAACGGTTGACCACGCGCACCGGACTGGCATCCCGCGGCAGGGCGGCCAGGCCGGCGTAATCCTTGCGGGCTTTGAGTTCGGCGCGCTTGGCGGCGTACTTCGCCACCGTTTCCTTCTTGCGCTTGTTGCGTTCGAACCAGGCTTTTTTCGGCATAGCAATGTCTGGAGTTACCGTTCGGCAAAGGGCATCCCGAGCAGCTTGAGCAGGTCCCGCGC
>NKPT01000151.1 GCA_002254845.1 Chloracidobacterium sp. CP2_5A
GCGCGGCGTTGCTGGTTGTCTTGACGCCGAAGATAGAGCGCTGGTCCGGCGAATCCTGAGGAAGTCTGGTCAGGGCGTGGTGCGCCCCGGGGTGTTGCGGCGGCGCCACTCGTCCCGAAGTTTGCGGGCGTCCCGATAGGCTTTCGCAAGGAACGGTTCCCGGTCCGGCGCGGTCCAGGCGCTCCGGATCTCTTCTTCCCGCGCGCCAGCGGCGCGTCCCAGCAGCACAAAGGGCGCGAAAGCGTGGCTAGGATTGCGCCAGCGCGCCATTTCAGCGAGCGACTCCAGGGCGCGGTCGCGCAGTTGCTCCATCGCCGCCGGGTCGCGCTTTTCGGTAAGGGTCACCAACGCCAGCGACGACTTATTGCGATCGGTCCAGGCGAGCGAATTCAGCATCTCGATGAACCAGGTGGGCGAAACGCGGATGCCGGATTCCGGGTCCCGTTCGCCCAGCACGGCAAAGGCGGTCAGCGCCCGCATCGCATTATTCCGTAC
>NKPT01000065.1 GCA_002254845.1 Chloracidobacterium sp. CP2_5A
GCCGCTAGCGCCCGGCACGTCAGCGATAGATTTCGCGCGGCGACTCGAAGCGAAAGCCGTATGCCGCGCAAAACCCAGCGTAGCCGTCCGCCCGCGCCAATAGCGGCGGCAATCGTCGCCGTCCCAACCGCAAGCGTCACAGCCGTCCGCGCGCCGGCGAGGATGACATTCGCCGCCAGCGGCAGCTCGCCGTGGCGCAACCGCTGCCAACTGGTTAGCCCCAGCGCCTCGGCCGCTTCCCGAACGCTTGGCTCGACCTCCAAAATGTCGGTCGCGACGTTGCGGACAATCGGCAGCGGCGCGTAGAGCGTCAGCGCGACAATCGCTGTCCGCGCCCGGATGCCGCCAAGCCAGGGCAGCGGCGGCAAGAGCCCGAACAGCGCCAGACTTGGCACGGTCTGCAGGGCTCTGCATGACATTGATGACCGTAAAGGTCATGCCGCGCAGCTTCGGCAACGCGCGGCCGCAACCCCCAAGGGGACGCCGCTGAGCAGCGCTAGGCCAGTCGCAGCCGCGACCAGCCAAACATGCTCTCGCCAGGCAAGCAAAAGCGCCGCCTGGCCCTCAACGAGAAAGTCCCGCCATATCACCAAGAGGCGCGCCGAAGGGCCCGCCGCTTGCGCGTAAGCCCGCGCCTCCGGCGCGTCGACATCGAGGAAGTCATCCGGACCGGCGTCCGCGACGAGCCTGCCTTGGGATAAATGCGCGCCCCGACGCGCAGCGCCTCCTGCAAGTCGCGCGTGACAAACAGCGCGGTTTTGCCTAAGCGACGCGCCCGCGCAACGCTGACCCGCTGGCGCTCGGCCACCCGATAATTCCGCCGGGAAGCGATGTCCGTAAGCGGCAGGCGACAAGCCGACAAGCTCCAGCAAGCAAGCCAACGTTGCGCGCGACCGTGTAGCGGGGAAACAGCTCAGACTCCTGAATGACGTAGCCGATGCGCCGCCGCAGGTGGATCGGATCCCACTCCAATGTCAGCCGGCCTTCGACCGCGACCGCGCCAGCTGTCGGCTCCAGCCTGCGATTGACGAGCTTGAGGAGCGAAGTCTTGCCCCTGCCCGACGCGCCCAAGCGCATGACTAGCTCGCCTTATATTCAGGCTCACGCTGTCCAGAACAAGCGTCCGGCCCCGCGTCAGGCGAACCTGGCGCGCCTTGACGAGCCGCCGTTCAGCTGGCGGCATAGGCTCGCTCTCTCCCGCAGGGCTGGCTTCCTTACTCAAGCGCGCCGTCGCCATCAGCCTAAGCGACTCAAAAGCGCGCCCTCCTGCCCGTCATCAGCGGGACAGGCGACCTTATAGCTGACAAGCTGCCGACGCTCGCCATCCCACAAGTTGAGTTGAAAGCACCTGAGAATGTCGCGCGGGCGCAACGTGACTACCCTAGCCTCCGCCTGAAGTTCCGGAACGGCTTCCATGACCTCGGGAAGCCGATAGAAGGGAATGCGAGCGTTCAAATGGTGGATGTGGTGATAGCCAATGTTGCCGGTCAGCCACTGCATGACCATCCCTAGCTTGAGGTAGCTCGACGACCGAAGCGAGCCTTGACAAAATGACCACTCCTCGTGTGGCAAAACCTCCATCCCCTCGAACGTGTGCTGCACATAAAACAAGTACCCGCCCAGGGCGGCAGCCAGCGCAAACGGCAACACAAAGGCGAAAAGGGCGACCGACATCCCGGTCAGCGCCCATAAGACGGCGATGAGACCGCCGTGCGACAGCAGCGATAGGGCGGCGTCCCAATGCCTTCTCGGATCCTTCGCCAGCGGAACGAAACAAAAGCTGAAGGCAAAAATCGTCACATAAGCAGCGAGAATCGTAGCGGGGTGTCGCATTACCCGATACTGGAAGCGTTGCCAGGAAGAGGCCGCGCGCCATTGCTCGGCGGTCATCAAGGGAAAGGCGCCCACGTCGGCCGTCGCCAGAGGCAAAGCGCCGCCCTCATCCGCCACCGGCTTGCCAACCTGCGCATGGTGCAAGTTGTGCGTGTGACGCCAGTAACGCGGCGGCGTCAGCGCCAGCAAGCCAAAGGCGTAGAAAATCGCCTTGCCTAAGCGCGAGCGATACAGCAGCGCGTCATGCATAAAGTCGTGGAATAAAATGAAGGCCCGAACCATGACCAGTCCGCCCGCAAGTGACAGAAGCAGCCGCAAAGGCCACCACGGAAGCGCGCCCGCGCCCGCAAGCAGCGCGCCTAGCAGCGCAAAGGTCACGGCGACGCATTGCCAGCTTTTGTAACGGAATTCCTTGGCAAAGGGCTTCACTGCGGCAAGCAGTCTCTTTTCAAACGCATTCGAGTCCAGCGCATTCGAGCTTATTTTAGCCATGTGCGAGCTTTCGGTTATGTGTCAACGGATTCAACGCGTCCCGGGCGCCCCCAGTCTCTATGGGCTCAGGGCGTCCTCGCGCCAACAGCGGCGCCAGGCTGCGGCTACGGGCAAGGCTCGCCAGGTCAGCCCGCGACGGCAAGACAGCTTGGGCAAGACAGCTTGGGCAAGATGGCTTGGCTTCGTGCGGCTGAGCCTAGCGGTCAGGTCAGCCGCGGTCAAGCCAGCTGCGCCCGCCAGGCATTCGCCGCCCAAATGGGCAGTCTTTTGGGAAAAAGCTTCCAGGACGCCCCCGCTAGCTCGCGGGCGCAACTCCCCTGTAATCCATCGCTGTCTGGAGATCCTTGTCGCCGCGCCCGCACAGGTTGAGCAACGCGATCGTCCCGCGCGGCCAGTCGCGCGCCGCGCGTAATACGTAGGCCACGGCATGCGCAGGCTCCAGGGCCGGGATAATGCCTTCGCGCCGAGACACATGGTGAAAGGCGGCGATGGCTTCGTCATCCGTGGCGACGTCGTACCGCGCCCGCCCGACGCTTTTCAGATAAGCGTGCTCCGGACCAACCGACGGATAATCCAGTCCGGCCGAGACGCTGTGCGTCTCGTGAATTTGCCCGTCCTCGTCCTGCAGGACATAACTCCGCATACCGTGGAGCGTTCCGACCGTGCCGCGCGCCAGCACCGCGCCGTGCGCCGCCGTATCGAGCCCCTTGCCGGCCGGCTCAACGCCGATCAGCTCAACGCTTTCATCGTCGAGAAACGCCGTGAACAGGCCAATGGCGTTTGAGCCGCCGCCGACGCAGGCGATGACCTTGTCCGGCAGGCGTCCGAGCTGTCCGAGCATCTGCGCGCGCGCCTCGTCGCCGATGACGCGCTGGAAGTATTTGACTAAGGTCGGGAATGGATGCGGCCCAGCGGCCGTCCCCAAAACGTAGTGCGTCGCGCGGACGTGGGTCATCCAGTCGCGCAAGGCGTCGTTGATGGCGTCCTTGAGCGTTCGCCCGCCAGTCTTGACGGGTTTCACCGTCGCGCCCAGCAGCTCCATGCGAAAGACATTCGGCCGCTGGCGTGCCATGTCCGCCTCGCCCATGTACACCTCGACGGGCAAGCCTAGCAGGGCTCCGGCCATGGCGGTCGCCACGCCGTGCTGCCCCGCCCCGGTTTCAGCGATGAGGCGCGTTTTGCCCATGCGCTTGGCCAGCAACGCCTGTCCCAGCGCGTTGTTGGTCTTATGCGCGCCTCCGTGGAGCAAGTCCTCGCGCTTGAAATACAGCTCGATGCCGAGTTCCCGCGAAAGGCGCCGGGCGTGAAAGAGCGGCGTTGGACGGCCGGAAAATTCGGCCGACAGGCGTTGAAAGTCAGCTTGAAAGTCGGCGTCGGTCTGAGCTGCCAGAAAGGCAGCTTCGAGCTCTTCGAGCGCCGGCATGAGCGTTTCCGGCGCATAGACGCCGCCGAAGGGGCCAAAGTAGCCGAGAGCGTGCATGGCGTTGGTGGATTCGGAGGCAGCGGGGGCTTTAACCCCTTTGACCTTTAGCGGTATAAGCCCCGCTTTTCCTTGGGCTTGAAGTTTGGGTATCGTCGAGCTTGCGCTTCGGCGCGCTTCATTCCGACATCTTTACAGGATTCAACCTATGAAAACCATTCGTATCGCCTGCGGGCAAGGCTTTTGGGGCGACTGGCTGGAGGCGCCGGCGCGGCTCGTTGAAGGCGGCCCTGTGGATTACCTCGTCCTGGACTACTTGGCTGAAGTCACGATGTCCATTATGCAAAAGCAAAAGTCGCGCAATCCGAAAGCCGGCTTCGCTACCGACTTTGTGGGGCTAATGGACCGCATCCTGCCCCGCGTTCTGACGAATAACATCCGCGTCATCGCCAACGCCGGCGGCGTCAACCCGCAGGCATGCGCGGAAGCGGTTCGGATGATTGCCGCCAAGCATGGTCTCGCTGACCAACTTCGCATCGGCATCGTCGCCGGAGACGACATCCTGCCCCGCTTGGATGAGCTTCTCGCCACCGGCCACCGGCTGGAAAACCTGGATACCGGCGAGCCGCTGTCCGCCGTTCGGGCGCGCGTTCAGAGCGCCAACGTTTATTTCGGGGCGCAGCCAATTGTCGAGGCGCTTCGGCAAGGCGCGCAGGTCATCATCACCGGACGCTGCACCGACACTGGCCTCGCCCTCGCGCCGTGCATTCACGAATTCGGCTGGGCTGCGGACGACTGGCATCGTCTCGCCGCCGGCACGGTCGCCGGACACATTATTGAGTGCGGCGCGCAGTGCACCGGCGGGAACTGCCTCGCGGACTGGGAAACCATGCCCGACTACGCCAACATCGGCTTTCCAGTTGTCGAAATGAGCGAAGACGGCAGTTTCGTCGTCACGAAGCACCCCGGCACGGGCGGGCGCGTCACCGTCGCCTCGGTCAAGGAACAGCTTGTCTATGAGATGGGCGATCCGAAAGCCTACATTACGCCGGACTGCGTCGCCGACTTCACGACCATTCGGCTGGCGCAGGCAGGCGACGACCGCGTGCGCGTGGGGGGCGTCGAAGGGCGGCCGGCAACCGAGTTTTACAAAGTCTCGGCCAGCTACTTTGCCGGCTACAAAGCGGTCGGCAGCCTGATTTACGCCTGGCCTGACGCCTACGCTAAGGCGCAGCGGGCGGACGCCATGCTGCGGCAGCGGCTGGCTGACCTTGGCCTCGCGTTTGATGAAATCTGGACGGAATACGTCGGCGCGAACGCCTGCCACGGGCCCCGGCTTTCAGGCGAGCCGGCGCGCGACCTGCCCGAAGTCGTCTTGCGCGTAGCCGTCCGATCGTCGGATCAAGCCGCCGTCGAGCGATTTACGAAGGAGCTGGCGCCGCTGGCGCTCAACGGCCCGCCGACCGTGACGGGGTTTGGTTCAGGACGACCAAAAGTGGAGGAAGTCGTCGCCTACTTCCCAGCGCTCCTGCCCAAGTCGGTTGTGACGCCGGAAGTCGTCATCTTGCCCTGAAGCTTAGATGACGCCCGCCTGCGCTCTTTCAACGCCGCCGGGACGCGCAACCCGCAAGCCCGCTACAAGCTGTCGCCGGTCGAGCGACGGATCCAGCTTGTGGCGGCAAGCGTTTCCGTGATCGCTGGCGTTGGCGGGCCTGCGCGACGCCCGCGGTGACAAGCAGGATGACAAAGTCGCCGGCGGCAGCGGCGAGCGCCTGCCGGCCGCCAGCCCCTTCACATCAAGATGCGCTCGCTGAATGCGCTCGCCAACTTTTCTTCCGCCGTGACGCTCATCCAAGCCTGACCTGCCCGGGTCTCGGCAAAAGCTACGGAATTCTTTTGAACTTTTAGCCGATGAGCATCGTTATGGGCTACGTCGAAAGACAACGGTATGGAATAACGTGTCGAAGACGAGCCGTACCGTAACCTTCGAAAAGCCTTACAGGAGTTTTTATGCGTTCCTTCGGAAAGAATTTCGTTCTTGGACTCTCAATGGCGGCTCTGCTTGGCGCTTCAGCTCTGGCCGGCGAAACAACTAAAACCCTGACCTTCAACCGCGACGTCTCAGTTAATGGCACGGTCGTGAAGAAGGGCTCCTACAAAGTGAAGATCAACAAGGAAACGGGCGAAATGACCATCCTGAATGGCAAGGAAGTCATTGTGAAGACGACGGTTACGCTTGCCGCGGAAGAGCGCAAGGCGAATAGCGACGAAATCGGCTTCACCCAAAGCGGCGATACCAACATCCTTAAGAGCGTCAAGTTTGAAGGCTCGCGCGATCGCTTCAGAGTTATGAGCGCCCAAGCCGCGCCAAATCAGTAAGCCGAGCTGGCGTCGCGCTCTAGCAAGGAAAGACAAAAACGCCTGGTATCTTTCAGGCGTTTTTGTCTTTATTGAAATGCGCTTAACCTTAAGCGCCGCCCAATTGAACTTGGTTTCCGATCGCTAGTTCGCGGGCAAGAATCGCGGCTGCCAAAGCGTTTTGCTTCAGCAAAGCGACATTGGCATGCAGACTTTTTCCATCCGTCAACTCGCCGACTTTAGCCAGCAGGTATGGCGTTACCGCCGCCCCCTGAACGCCTGCCGCCAGCGCCGCCGCCAGCGCGGACTGAATCGCCGCCTCGACGCCGGGCGCCTCTTCCGGCGGCGGCTGCGCCACCAGCAAGCCGCCGCTCCGCCAGGCTCGCTCAACTTCCCAAATCCGCGCCAGCTCGCCGACTTCCGCCGCGGAAAAAACCAGGCGGCGGCCACTGCTGGCCGTGTAAAACGCCGGGAACTCGCGGCAGCGCCACCCAACCACCGGGACGCCAAGCATTTCAAGCCATTCCAGCGTCGCCGGAATGTCCAGGATGGCCTTGACGCCGGCGCAGACGACGACCACCGGGTAGCGCGCCAGCGCCATGAGGTCGCCGCTGATGTCCCAGGTCTGCGCCGCGCCGCGGTGCACCCCGCCGATGCCGCCCGTTGCCATGACCTGAATTCCGGCCAACGCCGCCGCCCGGGCAGTCGCGCCAACCGTCGTCGCGCCGTCCCATCCCAGCGCCACGGCCGCCGCTAGGTCGCGCGCGCCCAGCTTCGCCACTTCCCCTCGTCCACCCTGCGCCGATGCGCCAAATTTTGTTATCAGCGGCTCGTCCAAGCCGATGACCAGCGCCCCGCCGGAAACCCCAATCGTCGCCGGCACAGCTCCGCCTGCCCGCGCCGCTGCCTCCATCGCCAGCGCTGTTTCAATGTTCGCCGGATAGGGCAACCCATGCGCAATCACCGCGCTTTCCAGCGCCACGACCGGACGCCCCTCCGCCAGCGCGGCGGCGACCTCCGGCGCAACTCGGACAAACGGCGGCGTCATGATGGCCGCGCTGCGGGCGCTGCGCGACGCAGCGCCCGCCCCGGACGCGCTCCGGTCAGCGCGCCGTCCTTGAAAACAACGACGCCGTTCACAACGACCATGGCCATCCCAACGGGATACTGATGCGGCTGCTCGTAGGTGGACTTGTCCTGAACGGTTTGTTCGTCAAACAACGCCAGATCGGCCGCAAAGCCCTCCTTGATCAGCCCGCGTCCTTCCAGCCGAAAGGTCTGCGCCGGCAAACTGGTCATTTTCCGCACGGCGTCTTCCAGCGTCAGCAAGCCGAGTTCCCGCGCGTAGCGCCC
>NKPT01000044.1 GCA_002254845.1 Chloracidobacterium sp. CP2_5A
CCGCGGCGGGGACAGGCGGCGCTGACCAGCCCAGCGACAGCGATACGCCCTGGGGGCCAATCGTCGCGCGAAAACTGACCAGCGCCAGCGCCGCGACGACGGCGGTCGCGCCGGCGGCTAGCCGTCCCCATATTGAAAGCGCGGCGAAGAACTCGCGCCACGCCTGCCAGAGCGTCGGCTTGACGATAAGCTGCACGCGCGGCGCGATGGCGTCCATCTCCCAGCTCTGCAGGGCGGCGCGCGTCATCTGCAAGCCTTCCAACTCGGCGCGGCAGGCGGCGCAGTCCTGCAAATGGCGCTCGATGTCCGCCGTCTCGGCGGGCGAGGCTTCGCCGTAAAGGTAAGCGACCACGTCGGGGCCGCGGTCGCAGGCGGTCGCGGGCGAACGATGCGTAGGCATAGGGTTACTCCTTGTCGGAAGAAGCCAGCAGACCAAGACCTTCCAAGCGACGACGCAGCAAAGTCAGCCCCGTGTAGAGGCGCGTCTTGACCGTGCTGACGGGAATGCCCAGCGCGTCGGCGATTTCGTGAAACTTCAGCCCTTCGTATTCCTTCATCACAATAACCTGCCGCATGTCCGGAGGCAGCGCCGCCAGCGCCCGCCGGACAAGTCGCGCCCGCTCGTCTCGCAGCACCTGTTCGTCCGCGCCGGCGGCCGGGTCAGGCGGATCAAAGCCGCGCGCTTCGGCTTGCTCTTCCAGGGAAACTTGCTCAGCCGACTGGCGGCGCTGCCGCGAATGACAGGCGTTGAGCGCGATCCGGTAGAGCCAGGATGAAAATTTCGCCTCGCCGCGAAAGGATCTCAGGTTGTGAAACGCCGCCAGAAACGTCTCTTGGCACACATCCCGCGCATCCTCGTCAGAGCCGACAAGGCGGTACGCCAGACTAAAGATCGGGCGCTCCCACCGCCGGACCAGCGCCTCAAAAGCGCGGGTCTCGCCGCCCTGCGCTCGCTCGACCAATTCCAGGTCAGACGCTTCCGCCATCGGTTGGTTTTCTCCCTGCCAGCCAAGTTGGTCGGTCATCAGCGGCGCGCCGCTACCGGACGCGCGACGTAAGACGCTCGCTCAAATTGCAAAGTCGGATTTTTTGAAACGCCGCTGGTCGGGCGCCCTCACCCCTGAACTTCGAAAGGATGCACAACCAGGACGGCGCGACCATAAAAAGACTCTGAAAAAAACGCCGCCAGCGCGCTTTTTGCCGCGCGCGCCTTGGGCGTAACCGCCTTTAGCGCGACCGAGATCGCCCACGCTCAGCAAACTTCCGCCGCTACCCCGGCAACGCCGGCTTCCAACCGCGCGCAGCGGCAAGCCTCAAAAGCGCCGGAAGCGTTAGCCGGAAACACTATCGGAAAACGCCACCAGAAAGAGACTTCGCGCGCTAGCGGCAAATAACGACCCGCTGTAGCTGACGCGAATGCCGAGCGGGGGAGTTAGCGCCTTCCCGGCTCGGTCTTTTCAGAGCTTTGTAACGCTTTTTTAGGGCGGCTTTGGTCAAGCGGCTTGACTCTCCGCCTCAGCGTCGTCCCGCTGGGGAGGACTGGGGCGTTTTGGCTGCGGGCGGCCAAAACGCCCCGCCAACTTGCCTCAGTCCGCGCCGACGGCAGCCTGCAAACATTCGCTCAAGGAGCATAAATCTCTTTTTTTCTGTAATTTAGAAAGCCTCGTTCGCGTCTCGGCAAGTTTGGCATCGGGCTTGCTCCTTCTCAAGGGCAAGTGTCCGTCATCGCCGACCGGATTACTGACCTGAAATTCTCTCTGCGAAAGGATTCCAAAAACCATGAAGAAAGTCGCTATCGCGCTTTTCGCCGCCCTCGCTCTGAGCGTGACCACATTTGGCGTCATCGAGAACGCCTATGCCCAAGAACAGCCGGCTGCCAACAGCGCGTCGGGCAATAAGCCCATGAAGAAAAAGCGCCGCCGCCGCCGCCGGAAGCCGGCTTCGCCGCCGAGCGGCGCGGTGCTGCCCCAGCAGCTCTAATCAAGCCTCATCGCTGATACGAATGGCCGGGCAGGGGAGTTTTTTCGCTCCCCTGCCCGATTTTCATGCTCCGCTCTCGCGCGCGGCCCGCAGGAACCTTCAAGTCGCGCCGCTTGATGGAAAAACAAGCTTGATGAAAAACCGGCCCGAGCCATCGCCCCCGCGCCCTTCATTCCTCATCCATATCCGGGTCTTGTTTCCGCCATCCAGCCAAGTAATATAGACCCTTCGCACACGTGGCGGCTTTGGAATACGTCCACACCCTAAGGAGCTTCCGTTCGAGACATGAAATTTGAAGTTTGGACGCGCGACGCGCGCGCGCTGGCGGCCGACGCGCTGGCCGTCTTCGTGTTTGAAGAGGATTCCTGCGCTACCCCTGAACTGGCGCCCTTTGACGAGGCGCTTCCGGGGCTGCTGTCAAGCGCGCTTGGCGAGGAGATGCGCGGCAAAGCCGGCGAGACCGCGACGCTCTACGTTACCGGCGGAATGGAAGCCAAGCGGCTGCTGCTCATTGGCGCGGGGGCGGCGGCGGACTTTGACATACGGGCGTTGCGCCGGCTCAGCGCGCAGGCCGCGCGCATCGTTGCCAAAAAAGGGCTGACGACGCTGGGCATCGTCCCCCGCGGCGACTTCAACCCGCTGGAAGCCGCCGCGACCGTAGCGGATGGCGCGCTGACCGGCGTTTATGATCCGGCGCTTTACCGCAAGCCGAAGGAAGACGCGAAAGCAATTGAATCCGTCACCCTGTGCGTCGCGCCGACGGACGAGGAGGCGACGCGGCGGGGCGTCCAGCGCGGCGCGGCGCTGGCCGAAGCCATCAACTTCGCCCGCACCCTGGCCCAGGAGCCGAGCAACAAGCTCACGCCGGTTGAAATGGCGCGGCGGGCGCAAGCGATGGCCGAGCGCGAAGGGCTAACGTGCGAGGTCTTTGGCCGCGACCAGATGGCCGCAATGGGCATGGGCGCCCTGCTGGCCGTTGGGCAGGGGAGCGCGCAGGAGCCGCAACTCATTCGGCTGAGCTACCGTCCGGCAGGGAGCGGCGGCGGCGGCGACCTGCGTATCGCCTTTGTCGGCAAAGGCATTACCTTTGACACGGGCGGAATTTGCATCAAGCCGCGCGACGCCATGTGGGAAATGAAGTACGACATGGCGGGTGGCGCGGCGGTCATTGGCGCGATGCAGGCCATTGCCCGCCTGAAGCCGCCAGTGGCAGTGGACGGCTATGTGGCGGCGGCTGAAAACATGCCGTCGGCAACCTCTTACAAGCCGGGCGATGTCCTGCACTCTTACGACGGCAAGACCATCGAAGTGATTGATACGGACGCCGAAGGCCGCCTCGCGCTGTGCGATGCGCTGGCTTACGCGCGCAAGGATGGCGGCGCGACGCACCTGGTGGACCTCGCCACCCTCACGGGCGCGGTCATGGTGGCGCTAGGGCAAGAGCGGGCGGGACTGATGGGGACGGACGCCGCGTTTATCGAGCGGGTCAAGCAGGCGGCGGCGGCGGCGGGCGAGAAGGTGTGGCAGTTGCCGCTCGACGAGGAATACGGCGAGCTGATGAAGAGCGACATCGCCGACATCAAGAATCTGGGCAATCGCTATGCCGGCTCGATCACGGCGGCTTGGTTTCTGCGCGAATTCGCGGGCGACACGCCCTGGGCTCACCTTGACATCGCCGGCGTCGCCTGGCTTGACGGCGACAAGCCCGATATGGCGAAGGGCCCGACTGGCTTTGGCGTTCGGACAATTGTGCAACTTGTCGAACAGATGGCCGCCGAGAAAAACGCCTAAAAAGGCATGGCGCGGCTTCTAAGCCCAAATCAGCCCAAACGCTATCAGGGGGGCGCGCGCCATGGACGAGTCCCTCGAGCTTCGGATTGAACGTCTCGTCGCCGGCGGCGACGGGCTCGCCCATCTCCCGGATGGGCGAGCGGTCTTTGTGCCGCAGGTCGCGCCGGGCGAGCTGGCGCGGGTTCGTCTCGTTGAGGAAAAGCCGACTTTTGCGCGCGGGCGGCTGCTGGAAGTCATTGAGCCGTCGGCGGCGCGACGCGAAGCGCCCTGCCCGCACTATGGCGCGTGTGGCGGCTGCCAGTTACAGCATTTGCACTACGCGGCGCAGCTTGAAGTCAAGCAATCCTTCATCCTTGAGGCGCTGCTCCGGCTGGGCGACATCGCTTGGGACGCGCCCATTCCCATGCGAGCGGGCGCGGAATGGGGCTACCGGGGCCGAGCGCAGTTCAAGCTGGCTGCGGATGGCCAGCGGCTGCGGGTCGGCTTCTACGCCGCTGGCACGAACGAGCTGTGCGAGATTGAGAGTTGTCCGCTGCTGGCGCCGCCGCTGGACAAACTGCCGTCCAGGCTGCGCCAGCCGCCGCCCGCCCTGCTCAGTAAAACCCTCGACGTGGCGGTTGGCGACGACGGCGCGCTATCGGCGTCGTCGCCGGTGGCCGAGCTCCCGACACAGCCCGTGACGCGCCGTATCGGCGACTTCGTGTACGCATATGATGCGCGGTGCTTTTTCCAGGTCAATCGCGATCTCGTGACGGCGCTCGTCGCTGAAGTCGTCCCGGATAGCAGGCCGTTGGGCGGGCTGGCGATTGATCTCTATGCCGGGGTGGGGCTGTTCACGCTGCCTTTGTCACAACGGTTCGCGCAAGTGATCGCCGTTGAGGCGTCGCCCGGCGCGGTCGCCTTTGCCCGCGAGAACGTGAAGCGGAATTGCGTCGCCAACGTCCAGGTTGTGGCCGACGACTGCGCGCGCTGGCTTCAGACGCGAGCCGCGGCCTTTACCGAGCGCGTGGACTGGCTTGTCGCGGACCCGCCGCGCGCTGGACTCGATAACGCCGTCCGCAAGGGCATTGTCACCATTCGCCCGCAAAACATCACCTACGTCTCCTGTCATCCGGCCACCCTGGCGCGCGACTTGAAGTTTCTGGTGGCGCAGGGCTACCGCATTGTCAGCCTGGTCGGGCTGGATCTCTTTCCGCAGACAGCGCACGTCGAGGTCGTCGCCCAACTCGCTCGCTCCCGGCCGGCGGGCGCTGAGCAAAGGTCACCCGAAACCTTCTCTTCAAGCGACTAAGTATTTACAGAAAAAATAGTTATTCACGGCAAAAAATGCTGGCCTCAGCTTGACGGCCGGACTTGGTCCCGCCTACTATCGAGCGACTGCGTGAAGGTTATGCGCGACACGCGCCCGCGACACACCCCGGTCCTGCTGGTTGAAACGCTATCCGCCCTCAATCCGGCGCGGGGCGGGTGGCTCGTGGATGCCACGGTCGGGCTGGGCGGACACAGCGAAGCCCTTCTCGCCGCCGGGGCGAACGTCCTGGCGATTGATCGCGACCCGGGCGCGTTGCGCTACGCGGCAGAGCGTCTCGCGGGATATGGCAGCCAGGTCAGGCTTATTCACGGCGATTTTCGTTCCTTGAAAGCAATTCTAGCCGAGCTAGGGCAGCCGCAAGTGACCGGCGTGCTGGCGGACCTTGGCGTTTCGTCCTGGCAACTGGATGACCTGACGCGCGGCTTTAGCTTTCGTCAGGATGGGCCGCTCGACATGCGCATGGACCCGACCCAGCCGCTGACCGCCGCCGAGATTGTCAATTCCTGGGAGGAAGCGGAGCTGGCCGAGATGATTCGACAGTGGGGCGAGGAGCGCTACGCCCGGCGGGTTGCGCGCAACATCGTCGCGGCGCGGGCAACGGGTTTCATCGCGACGACCGGCCGGCTAGCCGAGATTGTTCGGCAGGCGATTCCGGCGCGCGGGCCACAGCGGATTGATCCGGCGACGCGGACATTTCAGGCCCTGCGCATCGCGGTCAATCGCGAGCTGGATGGGCTGGATCGGTTTGTCTCGGATGCCGTCGAGGCGCTAGCGCCGGGCGGGAGGCTGGCGATCATCACGTTTCACTCGCTCGAAGATCGAATCGTCAAGCATGCCCTGCGCCGGGAGGCCGGCGTTCCCGACGCGGACGCGCCGACCGACTTCTGGGGACGGCGCGCGACCCAGCCGCCGCGGCTGCGGCTTTTGCATCGCCGCCCAATCGTTCCAACGGACGCCGAAGCGGCATCCAATCCGCGCGCGCGGAGCGCCAAGCTGCGCAGCGCTGAGCGACTTTAGCGAGCCGCTTCGGGAGTCCGCGCTTTCACTGAATCGAGCCGGGGGGGGGAATTTCAAGCCACAGTAGGGAGTTTGTATGTCCCGCTATCGCTATCTCGCGCCGGTGATGAACCGGCGCGTCCGCCGTCCCCTCGACTGGCGGCGCTTGTTTCGGTGGTCAGCGGCAGGCGTCATAGGCGCAGCGCTTGCCACGGGTTTCGGCTTCGCCGCTTGGCAACAAGTCGAGGCGCAGCGCCTCCGCTACGACGCCAACGCCTTACGTCAGCAACTGACCGAGCTGGACCGCGAGCGCGAGCGGCTTGAAGTCGCTCGCCAACAAAAAATTTCTCCGCCGCGTCTCAGCGACGAGGCCCGGCGGCGCAACTTTAGGCTGCCCAGTCCAAGTCAGATGGGCCGGATGGAGCGCCGCTGATGACAACCAGCCGGACGCTCACGACGCGGGTGGCTGCGCCGGTACGCAACTCGGTGACGCCGGTCGCCCGCCGGCGACGCGCCGCGCCGCCGCCCGCCGCGGTGGCTAAAGCGGCGCCCCGGCGGATTCTGGCGGTCGGCGGGCTGCTCGGACTATGGCTGCTGGCGGTTACGGGGCGGCTCGTCCAGCTTCAGATCTATCAAGCCGACGCTCTGCGCGAGAGAGCCGAGCAGCAACAGCAAAAGACCTTTAAGACGCCTCCCTGCCGGGGGAAAATTCTCGACCGCAACGGGCGCGAGCTGGCGACCAGCCTCAAGGCGGCATCGGTCTATATCGCGCCCAAAACCATCCGGGAGTTCCTTGGCAACAAGGAAGGCGGCAAGGAAGAGGCGCCAAAAGCGGAACAGATCGCGCGCCAGCTGGCGATGGCGCTGGGACTCGACCACGAAACCGTTTTGAGGAAAATCGGCAGCCCAAACGCCTTTGTCGCGCTCAAGCGCAAGGTGACGCCGGAAGAGGAAAAAGCCATCCGAAGCCTTGGCTTGCCGGGCGTCGAGCTTGTGACCGAAATGCAGCGCCACTATCCGCAGGGCTTGGTTGGCGCGTCGGTGATTGGCTTTGTCGGCGTCAGCGAGGGCGAAGTCGAGGAATCCGGCAAGGCTGGCGTCGAGCGGGCTTTTGAAAAGCATCTCATCGGCAAGCCGGGGCGCGTCATCGTGGAGCAGGACGCCCGCCGCAAGGTGTTCAGCGTGCTGGAGGAATCGCCGGAAGTCGGGCAAAGCCTCGCGCTGACGCTCGACACGCAGATGCAGTATGAGGTCGAGCGCATCCTGAGCGCCGCCCTGCGCGAGCAAGGGGGCAAGGGCGGCGCCATTGCCGTGATGGACCCGGCCACGGGCGAAGTCCTAGCGCTGGCGTCTTCATTTGGCGAAGCGCCGCATGATGCATCTAAGGATAAGGACGCCGACGCCCTTCTGCGGCGCTATCGCAACCGGGCCGTGATGGATCAGTACGAGCCAGGCTCGGTTTTCAAAATCATCGCCTATGCCGGCGCAATCGAGGAAAAGCTCCTGACGCGACAGCAAAAGATTGACTGCCAAGGCGGCTCGATCCAGATGAATGGGCATACCATCCTCGATGGCGGCCGGTATGGCGCGCTGACAGCCGAAGAGGCGTTCGCCAAGTCATCCAACGTGGCCGCCATCAAAATCGGACTGCGGCTGGGACGCGACCGCCTCCTGCAGTACGTTGACCGCTTTGGCTTCGGGCAGCTCACCGAAGTCGGGCTGGCCGGGGAAGCGGCGGGCGGCGTCGGGCAACTGAGCGACGCCCTGCTGGGGGCGGTTCCGATGGGCTACGGCGTCACCGTCACGCCGCTTCAGCTCTGCGCGGCGGCGGCGACCATTGCTCACGACGGCGTTTGGGTGCAACCGCATATCGCCCGGCACATTGTCTCCACGACAGGGGACGTGTTGCTGGACATCAAGCCCAAAACCCGCCGCGTCGTCAGCCGCGAGACCGCTCGCGACCTGACCGAGCTGATGCGGGCCGTGGTCGAGAAAGGCACCGGCAAGCGCGCCGCCGCGCGCGGCTACACCGTGGCCGGCAAGACAGGCACAGCCAAGAAAGTGGATCGCGGGCGCTATTCTGAAACGCGCTATGTCGCCACGTTCGTCGGCTTCGCTCCGGCGACGCGCCCGGCGCTAGCGATCGCGGTCATGATGGATGAGCCGCCCTACGGGCGCCACCACGGCGGCGACGCCGCCGCGCCGGTGTTCGCGCGGGTCGTCGAAACGCTGCTCCCCTTGCTCAAAGTTCCGCCCGACGCGGCCCTTGACCCTGACCCGGCCTGGATCGGCGCGGCGACCATCCCCCGCGAGGCGACGCCCGACAGCGGAGACGCCTTTGGCGACGCGCGGACGGACCCAGCCGCGCGGGTAAGCGTCTTCGCCCAAGCGGAAGCCGCGCCCCAAACGGTCACGGTCATCACCAGTCAGGGGCCGCGCATGCCGGACCTGCGCGGGCTCAGCGTTCGCTTGGCGCTCATTGAAAGCGCCAAGGTCGGCATCCGGTTGGAGACCAGCGGATTGGGGACGGTGCGGACGCAGTCCATCCCCCCCGGCGCGCTCGTGACGGAAGGGGAAGTCTGCAAAGCGACGCTCGACCAGTGACGCCCAATCAGGCGGGCCCCCAAAAAGCCGCTTGCCAGCGCTCAGCGCCTGCCTTTTGAGCGAGCGAAGAGCAACGCGTCAAGGGCGACCGCGCCGCCGCCCGAAGCCAGTAGCGACAGCGCCCCCAGCATCAAGACCAGCGGGTATTCCTGCTTGCTGAAGCCGTCGTTGGCGTGCGCGATCAATGCCGCGACGCCCATGGTAAACGCCACAAAGACGGCTGACCACCGAGTGAGCAATCCGAGCAGCAGGGCGATGCCGCCAAAAAACTCCGCCGCCATCGCTGCCCACCCAAAGACGGTCGGCGCCGGAAAGCCGATTTTCTCGACGAAGCTGATGAAGCGTCCCGGATCGCCAAACAGCTTCTGCGAGCCGTGAATGACCATCGCGCCGCCGACGGCCAACCGAATCAGCAGCGGGCCGCCCGCCGCCAAGCTATCCAGCCAACCAAGCGAAAGAAGTTTTTTCATCGCGTTTTCAGCATTGTTCTGGCGCGCTTGCGCCGGGTTGCCGGCGTCTCATCGATCGAGCGGCAGAACGCCGATTCCCTTGTCTTCAAGGCTGCCAAGGTAAAGCTTGCCGTTGTGTTCAACGACGTTGGTCACGGGCGCGAAGGCCGTCGGGGCTGGATCCTGAAAGCTTTTGACGACCTCGCCGCGCTCATTGACCCCAATCACAAACCCGTAGTGATCCGGCTTGGGCTGAAAAACGCGCGGCAGACGAAGAATCATTTTGCGCCAAAAGGGCTGCGGCAGGAGCTTGTCCAGCGTCGGATTTCGGCGGGCGAAAAGCGCCACCCAGAACACGCCGTCGCGCCCGGCGGAGACGCCGTCGGGAAAGCCCGGCAGATTTTCAGCCAGCGGCTCGACTTGACCGCGCCGCTCGCCGGCAAGCCAGTACCGCGTCAACCGATACTTCGCCGTCTCGGCCAGGATGAGCGACCGCTGGTCGGGACTCAGCGCGACGCCGTTAGGGAAATAGAGGTTGTCGAGCAGAACGCGCGTGGTCTTGGTCGCCGGGTCATAGGCCAGCAAGCGCCCGTTCGGACGATGCTCGAGAAAATCCAGTCGGTATTCGGGTTGGGCGAATTTCCACGAGGCGTCGGTGAAGTAGATGGTCCCGTCGGCAGCGATGTCGAGATCGTCGGTGAACTTGAACGGCTTCCCGCCGGCTTCCGCGCTCAGCAGCGTCACGGCGCCGTCCGGCGCGACTTCCAATAGCCCGCGCGCGCAATCGGCGACGATCAAGTAGCCGCGCTGGTCAAACTTGAGGCCGAGCGGACGCCCGCCTGTCGCGGCGAATCGTTCCGGCGGGCCGCCGCCGGGCGGCAGGCGGTAAATGACGCCATCCTTCGCCCCGGCGTAGAGGCGCCCGTCCGGCGCGATGGCCACATCCTCCGAACCCGCGATGGTTTCCGCGCCCAAGCGAGTCACGCTCGCTAAGACGCGGTTGACGGCATAAACGCCTTCCAGCCTCGGCGCGGGCGGCGGCGTCCAAGCGGCGGCGTCAATTTTGACCGGATAAAACAACAGGTAGAGAACGCCGAGCGTGACGACAACGGCGCAAGCAATGACCAGACTCCAGAGCTTCACGGCTGATCTTCCTTTCGCTCGCTTTCACTTTCATTCGCTTTCGCTCGCCGCCGCAAGGCTAGCGCTCAAGCGCGGCAATGACCCGCCCCGCTTCCCGGCGGGCCCACTCGTCGGCCGCCAGAATGTTTTCCAAGCGCGTCGTCGGCTGCAGGTCGTAGCGCGCCAGCGCCGTCTCGATGACATAGGGAATATCAACAAACCGAATGCGCTCTTCTAAAAACGCGGCGACGGCTTCCTCGTTGGCGGCGTTGAGGACGGCCGGCAGCGCGCCGCCCGCGCGCAGCGCGTCATAAGCCAGTCGCAGACAAGGAAACTTCGCCAAGTCCGGCGGGTAAAACTCCAGCTTGGCGACGACTGTCAGGTCAAGCCGCTCCACCGGCGCGGGCATTCGCTCCGGGTACGTCAGCGCGTACTGGATCGGATGCCGCATATCCGCGACGCCCAACTGAGCGATCGTCGAGCCGTCCACAAAAGCCACGAGCGAGTGCGCCACCGACTGCGGATGAATGACAACCTCGATCCGCTCCGGCGGGACATCATACAGCCAGCGCGCCTCGATCACTTCCAGCCCTTTGTTCATCAGCGTCGCCGAGTCAATCGTGATCTTGCGCCCCATCGTCCAGGTGGGATGGCGCAGCGCCTGCGCGACGGTGATCTTCGGAAAGTCTTCGGCCGGCAGCGTTCGGAACGGGCCGCCGCTCGCCGTCAACACCAGCCGGTGGACCTCGGCCATCGCGTTGCCGCGCAGGCACTGATGGAGCGCGTTGTGCTCGCTGTCCACGGGCAGGACTTCGGCCCCGCATTCGCGCGCCCGGCGCATCATCAGCTCGCCCGCCATCACCAGCGGCTCCTTGTTAGCAATGCACACCCGGCGGCCCAGCTCGATGGCGCGCAACGTCGGGAGCAAGCCCCGCCCGCCGACCACCGCCGACATCACGACCGCGGCCGCCGGATGCGCGGCCACCGCCGTCATGCCGTCTATCCCGACGGCGATTTCGCCCGACCAATCGGGCGCGACCAACTCGCGCAGCCGGCGCGCGGCGGCGTCATCCGCGACTGACACAAGCTGGGGGCGGTGGCGGCGGATTTGCTCCGCTAGTCGTTCAACATTGCGCCCGGCGGCGAGAGCGACGACCGTAAAGCGCGGGGCGAGGCGCTCCGCGACATCGAGCGTATTGCAGCCGATCGACCCCGTAGAGCCTAGAATGGCCAGTCCTGTCATCCGAATCAGTCCAACTCGTGTAGGATAAAACGCGCGCCGGCGAAGCTTAGGCGACCGCGCAGGCTTGACGCGAGTCTATCGGTTCCGAAAACGTAATCAACCGTAAGCTTGAAACGCGCCTGGCGCAGGCGGCGCGCGCGAAAGGGCGCGCCCGCTCGCTCGCCGCATTCAATGGTTTTTTCTTATGCTCGCTTTTCTTTTTCCCGGTCAGGCCTCGCAGTACGTCGGGATGGGCCGCGACCTTGTCGCCGCCTTCCCGGAAGCCCGCGACACCTTTCGCGAAGCCGATGAGGCGCTGGGGTTCTCGCTCAGCGCGCTGTGCTTTGAGGGGCCCGAAGCCGAACTCAACTTGACAGCCAATACGCAGCCAGCCGTTTTGACCCATGCGGTCGCCGTCTGGCGCGTCCTGCGCAGCCAAGGCTTCGCGCCGAACATCGTGGCCGGTCATTCGCTGGGCGAATACAGCGCGCTGGTCGCGGCCGGGGCGCTGGACTTCGCGGATGCCGCGCGCATTGTCCGGCGGCGCGGGCAATATATGCAGGAAGCCGTCCCGCCAGGCGTCGGCGCGATGGCGGCCATTCTGAAAGCCGATGCCGAAGCCGTCACGGCCCTGTGCGCGGAAGCCGAGCGAGACGGCGAGCGATGCTGTCCGGCCAACTTCAACGCGCCGCAGCAGACGGTCATCGCCGGTCATCGTCCCGCCGTGCAGCGCGCGATGGAGCTGGCCCGCTCGCGCAAGGCGCGCGCCCTGGAGCTGCCCGTGAGCGCCCCGTTTCACTGTCCGCTCA
This sequence comes from Chloracidobacterium sp. CP2_5A, assembly GCA_002254845.1. Taxonomy (GTDB): domain Bacteria; phylum Acidobacteriota; class Blastocatellia; order Chloracidobacteriales; family Chloracidobacteriaceae; genus Chloracidobacterium. Next base: position 12,286 of record NKPT01000044.1, read on the forward strand.
TGAAGCCGGCCGAAGCGCGGCTGGCGCAGGATTTGGCCACGCTGACGTTCCGCGCGCCGCGCTGCCCGGTGGTCGCCAACGTGGACGCCCAGCCCGCGACCGACGCCGAGCGACTGCGCGCCAACCTCATTGCGCAGGTCTGCGCCCCCGTGCAGTGGGTGGCATCGGTGCGCCAGCTGGCGGCGCAGGGCGTGACGGCCTTTGTGGAGGCGGGACCGAAAGCCGTTTTGAGCGGGCTGGTTCGGCAAATCGCGCCCGATGCCGTCACCTTCAACGTGGAATCGCCGCAAACGCTTGAAGCCTTTGTGGCTGGGATGCGCCTGCCTTGAGCAAAGCCGCGGCTTATGTCACAGTCAGGCGCATCTAGCCGCCAACTCGCGCGCTCCATCTTCCGTGCCGCCCCCGGTCGCCAGAAGCGCGTCGCTTTGCGATGACTTCGGCGCGTTGACTGATAAACGCTTATGGAAAAGAAAATTCTCGACCGCATTCTCACCATGGCTGTCAAGAGCGGGGTTTCCGACATCCACTTTCAGGCTGGAAGCGTCCCGCTGTTTCGCTACAACGGCACGCTCATGGACGTGAAATATGACGTCCTGACGGCGCAAGACACCGAGCTGGTCGCTCAGATTCTGCTCAAAAACGACCGCCTGCATGCTTACGACGACTTTGTCGAGAGGGATGTTTCGTACGGCGTCGAGAACGCCGGCCGCTTTCGCGCCAACATTTTCAAGCAGCGAAACAGCTTCGCCATCGTCTTGCGCGCCATCTCGATTGAGGCGCGGACGTTCGAGCAACTGAACCTGCCGCCGACGCTCGCGCATATCGCCGACCTTGGGCGCGGTCTCGTGCTGGTGACGGGCGCGACCGGCAATGGCAAGTCCACGACGATGTCGGCGATGATCGAGCACATTAATCGGACGCGCAAGCTGCACATCATCACGATCGAGGACCCGATCGAGTTCCTTTACAAGAATGATCGGAGCGTGATTACCCAACGCGAAATTGGCCAGGACACGCGCTCGTTCCCCGAAGCGTTGCACGCCGCCCTGCGCCAGGACCCGGATGTGATTTTGGTCGGCGAAATCCGCGATGGGGTGACCTTTGACACGGCGCTTCGCGCGGCGGAAACCGGGCATCTGGTGTTCAGCGCCATTCACACCACTGACGCGCAAAAAACGATTTCCCGCGTTCTGGGGTTTTATCCGCCAGAGGAGCAAGCCACGGCGCGGGCGCGTCTCGCCGACAATCTCGCTGCGGTGGTCTCGCTGCGGTTGCTGCCGATGTCGAATCAGCAAGTGCGCATCCCAGCGGTTGAAATCTTGCGCATGTCCAGCGCGGTGCAGGAATGCCTGCGCAACCCCGAAAAGCTTGGCGACCTTGGCTTCATCATCGGACGCAGCCGCGAGTACGGCATGATGACCTTTGACCAACACCTGGTTGACCTGTGCAAGTCCGGCAAGATCACGCTGGAGGTGGCGCGCGCGGCGGCGACGAATCGCCTGGAATTTGACAAGGCTATAACGGCGGAGCTCGCGACCGCGCCGGCGGACGCCGCGCCGACGCCCAAGGCTGAAGGCGACGAGGGCGGCGGCAAAACCTACTCCTTCGCGTGAGCGAGGCGGTCATTGAGGGGGCGCCCGCGCCGGTCTCGGATTGCCGGCCGCGTCCCACGCTGCGCCAGTTTGGACTAGCCTGCTTCATCCTTGGCTCGACGGCGTTTGGCGGCGGCGCGATGATCGTCTTGCTCGAGGATCGCTTCACGCGCCGTTACCGCTGGTTGCGCGCCGAGGACTTTTTGGAAGCGGTCGCGCTGGCGCAAAGCCTGCCCGGCGCAATCGCTACCAACACGGTGGCGTTTGTGGGCTATCGGTTGTACGGGGCGCTCGGGGCGAGCTTAGGCATGGCGCTCTACGCCCTGCCGTCGTTTGCGCTCATACTTCTTCTCGCCACGCTGTATGAGCGGATTTGCGACATCCCTTCGGCGGGGGCGGCGTTTACCGGACTGAACGCGGCGGCGGCGGGGCTGGTCGCGGTCACGGCCGCGCGCCTCGGACGGCAGGCGATTAGCGCTCCCTGGCAACTTCTGCAAGCCGTGACCGTATTCGCCTTCGCTACGCTCTTTCCGGAGGTCGCGCTGCACTTGATTTTGCTTTCGCTGCTGGGCGGCTTGCTGGTCGCCATGCGGCAAACGCGCCGCGCCCTGGCGACGGCGCTTCCCGCCGCCTACCAGGGGGAAGCCTCCCGATCGCTGCGAAAACACCTCTTAGTCGCAGCGGGGATTGGGCTGGCCGTGGCCGGCGTCTGGCTGGCGGGACACAGCCGGTCCGACCCGTTTATTCAGCGCGTGGCGCAGCTTGCGCTGGTGACGCTGAAAGTCGGCGGACTGACTTTCGGCGGCGGCTTTGTCATTATTCCGCTGCTGGGTCATGAAGTGGCGGATGTTCACGGCTGGCTCGCGCCCAAGGAAGTCGCCGACGCGGCGGCGCTGGGGCTATTGACGCCGGGGCCGTTCGTGATTGCCGCTGCGTTCATCGGCTACCGCGTCGCCGGCTTGGTTGGCGCGGGCGTGGCGGCGCTGGGCATTTTTGGCATCCCGCTGTGGCTAGTCATCCTGACGGCGGGCGCGGTCGAGCGATTCCGGCAGAATCCGCTAACGCAGGGCGCGCTCCAGGGCGTGATGCCGACCGGCGTCGCGCTGCTGGCGGCGGCGGCCGTCGCCATCGGCAAGGGCGCGTATGGCCCGGCGCCGCATACGTGGCTGCTCGCGCCGGTCCTGGGCGTGGCAAGCGCCTGGCTGGCCGAGGCGCGCCAAGTCAACCCTATGTTTTTACTCTTTGGCGGCGCGGTCATCGGGCTGCTTGGCAGTCACCTCGCGCCCTAGCGCGCGCTCGGGGCGCGGGCGGGACGCCGTCGCTTTTGCCGCGGAAGCCTAGTCTTCAAACAGCCGCGGCGCGATGTCGCCAGCCCTCCCCCGCAGCGAAAGCGTCATGCGCGGCGTCAAATCGGTCGCTTCCGGGTTGACTTCAATGACAGCCGCGCCCGCGTCGCGAGCCGCGAGCGGAATGAGCGCTGCCGGATAGACGGCGCCCGACGCCCCAATGACCAGACACACATCGCAGCGGGCCGCCGCCTGTTCCGCTTCCTCAAACGCGCCGGCCGGCAGCGTTTCGCCAAACAGCACGACATCCGGGCGAAGCGGCTCGCCCCCCTCCCCGCGCGGCGGCAGCGATGGCAGCGGCGCCTCGGGCAAATCATAACGCCTGCCGCTGCGTAGCCCGCGCCCGCGCCAGATGTTGCCATGCAGCTCAATAATGCGGGCGCTACCGGCTTTCTGGTGCAACCCGTCCACGTTCTGGGTGACGACCAGAAACTCCGCAAAGCGCGTTTCCGCCCGCGCGACCGCGAGGTGCGCCGCATTCGGCGATACCGCCTTGAGCAGCGTCCGCCGGTAGTCAAACCACGCCCAGGCGGTCGCGAGGTCGCGCTCTAGCAAGCCAATGGACGAAGCGACGGCCGCTGGCATGCCTTTCCACGTCGCGTCGTTGCCGCGAAACGTCGGCACGCCTGACTCGGCGGAAATGCCCGCCCCGGTGAAGACGACCACCCGCTTCGCCTGGGCCACATAGCGCCGCGCGCGCCGCAGTTGGTCGTCAGGGGCCTGCATCGCCGTTACCTCAATGTCAGCGGAGCGTTTCCGCCGAAGCAGGCGCTGGAGACGGCGCGGGCCTCCGGCGGAATAGACTCGCCAGCTTGCTGGCCGGACCCTGCCCGGCATAGAGAATCGCCAGTATCAACAGCGTCCACTCGGAGTAGTTGTACACCAGGAAAATCAGCAGCCCCAGCGACAGCAGCATCACCTGCGGATGGCGCGTGTAGGGACCTAAATCCTTGAAGCTATTGAAGCGCAGCGTGCTGACCATCAACAACGCGAGCGTCACCGCCAGCGCGAGCAAGCCAACCGCCCACTCAACCGGCGTGATGACGAGCTCCCACCCAAACGCCTGGCAGTAGGTTTCCTGATAGACCACCGGAAGCGGCGTAAAGTGGACTATCGCCGCCAGCAGCCCGGCCGCGGCCGGCGTCGGCAGCCCGACGAAAAAGCGCTTAGCGGTCTTCGCGCCGGCGTCCGCCGGGGGCGATTTCGCCGCCTGCACGTTGAACCGCGCCAGTCGCAGCGCGCAGCAAATCAAATGCACAAAAGCCGCCCCCCACGCCAGCTTTTGAAAGGCCGGGATGCCTGAAAAGCCCCACGTGTAAAGCAGCACAGCCGGCGCGACGCCAAAGCTGAGCACATCGGCCAGGCTGTCGAGCTGGACGCCAAACTCGCTCGTGGCATGAACCAGCCGAGCGATTCGCCCGTCTAGAAAGTCGCACAGCACCGACCAGCCAATGCACAGCGCCGCGATGTCGAAATGGCGAGTGGCCGCTTCCGGGTCGTTGAGGGCAATGTATTTGTAGCCCTTCAGGCTCTCGACCACGGCGTAAAAGCCCATGTAAATGTTAATGCAGGTGATAAGGCTCGGCAGAACGTAGACGCCCTTGCGCAGGCGGCGGCGAGCGAGACGCTGCTTGGCTTCGGCTTCGCGATTCATAGCGCAAACGTCGGCGATGGCTTAGTCCGGCGGGCGAATTCGCCCAATGATGGTTGTCCCGCCGACCACGCGCTCGCCCTGCTTGACGCAGAGGGCGACTTCGGGCGGGACAATCAAGTCTGTCCGCGAGCTGAATTTGATGAGGCCAATCCGCTCGCCGCGGGCGACGCGGTCGCCGACCTTCTTCCACTGAACGCACCGGCGGGCAATCAGGCCGGCAATCTGCTTGAGCGTCACCGTAACGCGCTCGCCCTCAAGCGTCAGGATGAACTGCTCGTTGATGAGCGCCGCGTCCTCGCGCAACGCGCTTTTGAAATGCCCCGGCCGGTGCAGCGTTTCCCGGATGACGCCGGCGATGGGCGCGCGATTGATGTGGACATCCAGCGGCGACAAGAAAATGCTCACCAGCCACGGCGATGCCGGATTGTCCGGCGCCACCGGAACCAGCCGCGTAATCAGCCCATCGGCCGGCGCGACCACCGCGTCATCCTCCGCCGGGATGACGCGCTCCGGGTCGCGGAAAAAGTACGCCACAAACGCGGCGAGGACGCCCATCAGCCCGACCAGCCACCACAGCAGCGGAAAGCGCCCGGCCAACATCGCCAGCAAGGCGGCCAAGGCGGCGCACCAGGCTAGGTACGGATAGGCTTCCCTGGCCATACGCCACCAGCGGCTCAACGCCCGCCGCGCGCCGGCCGCGAAGCGGCCGCCTTCGACGGCTCGATCTTCACGTTGTAAAACGCGCCAATGCCGGGATAGAGCGCGCTCGCCCCAAGCTGCTCCTCAATGCGCAACAAGCGGTTGTACTTCGCCAGGCGGTCGCTGCGGCTGGCCGAGCCAGTCTTGATCTGCCCTGTGTTGAGCGCTACGGCCAGGTCGGCAATGAAGGCGTCCTCGGTTTCGCCTGACCGATGCGAGATGATCGCCGTGTAGCCGCGCGTCCGCGCCAGCTCGACGGTATCCATGGTTTCGGTCAGCGTGCCAATCTGGTTGACCTTGACAAGAATCGAGTTGCCGACCTGCTGCTCGATGCCCTTGCGCAGGTAGGTCACGTTCGTCACGAACAGATCATCGCCGACCAGTTGCACCTTGTCGCCCAGGGCTTTCGTCAGGAGCGCCCAGCCCGTCCAGTCGTTTTCCGCCAAGCCGTCTTCAATGGAGATGATGGGATATTTGCCAACCCATGCGGCCCAGTATTCGACCATCGCTTCCGGCGCCCGCTTTGACTGGTCGGATTTTTTGAAAACGTAGTGGCCGTTCTCAAAAAACTCGCTCGCCGCCGGATCAAGGGCGATGGCCACCTGCGCGCCGGGCTTGTAGCCCGCCTGGGCAATGGCCTCCAGCACCAGTTCAATGGCTTCCTCGTTCGAGCGCAGGTTGGGCGCGAAGCCGCCTTCGTCGCCGACGGCGGTATTGTAGTTGCGCTTGCGCAGGACGCCCTTGAGCGTATGGAAGACTTCCGCGCCCCAACGCAACCCTTCGGCAAAGGTCGCCGCGCCGCAGGGCGCAATCATAAACTCCTGGAAATCCACATTGTTGTCAGCGTGCGCGCCGCCGTTGAGGATGTTCATCAGCGGCACGGGGAGCGTCCGAGCATGCGTTCCGCCGAGGTAACGATAGAGCGGCAGGCCGACGGCCTGCGCCGCTGCCCGCGCCGTGGCCAGCGAGACGGCGAGCAGGGCGTTGGCGCCTAGCTTGCGTTTGTTGGGCGTGCCGTCAAGCGCGAGCATCTCGCGGTCAATGCCCTGCTGATCGAGCGGATCGCGACCGACAAGGCGCTTGGCAATGGTCGTATTGACGTTGGCCACGGCCTTCTGGACGCCTTTGCCCAGATAGCGCCGCTTGTCGCCGTCGCGCAGCTCAATCGCTTCATTTTCACCGGTCGAAGCGCCCGACGGCACGGCCGCCGAGCCGATAACGCCGCTTGACAGCGCGACCTCGGCTTCAATCGTGGGATTGCCTCGCGAGTCGAGAATCTCGCGGGCATGGATGCGTTCGATGGTGAGTGCCATAAGCTGCCTCGTTGCCGCAACCGGACGGGGGTAGGGTTGGCGAGCCTGCGCGACCGCCAGCGCGCAAAACGAAGCCAGGCTTCCGAGCTTCCCCGCGCACTCCGCAAACTCACTACCGTTGCTGTATCTCTACCCTGGCGGGGTTCGTCAGCCCTTGGACGCGCGGGACCCGAAAGCCTGATAAGCGCTCGCCTTATGACAAGCTCGCTGACTATAGGCAGGATGCTCCCGCCTGTCAATCGTCCGCTGAAAGCGAAGAAAGGGCACAAACCTTCCCGCGCCGCGTTATGACCAGCGACTGGGCAAGCGCTTTTTCTTCGCGCAGGCTTCCCAACCTGGGGGTTTTAGTTACAATGACTAGCTTATGCTTGATGCCGAGACTTAACTTGCCACGCCCCACCTAACATGCGCCCATCCATCCGCGCTTTCGCGCTTTTATCGCTCTTTTCACTGTTTTCACCGCTTTCAAGTTTCGCCCCCGCTCAATGCAACATGCGCGTGATGGACACGCGCGAGCTGATTCTCAACGCTGACTTGATTGCGCGCGTACGGGTGCGTTCCGCCAAAAGCATTCGCAATCCAATGTATGGCCAGGTGGCGGTGCTCGAAATTCTCGAAGTTATCTACGGCGATCCCCGCCGGCGGGAAGCGCGCGTGTGGGCTATGAGCACAACCTACTGCGCCCGCGACGCCTATGCCCCGCAGCAGGAAATGTTGGTCTTTCTAGCCCGCGACCAGACCTCCTTTCACACAGTCAACTGGCAGTACGGTCAGTTCCTGATGAGCAATGACACGGTCGCGGACTGGCGCGGCCGCGCCGGCGAAAATGCCGTCGCGCCGATGGCGACCGAGTCGCGCCGGCCCGACGCGCCGCTGGGGCAGCCGCGTCCCTTCGCCGAGGTCAAGCGGGAAATTCTAACGCTCATTGAGGAAGCCCGCCAAAACGGCAGAGCGCGGCGGCCATAGCGGGCGGGACGGGAAAGCGCCTCGGCTCGGCTTGAGTTTCGATCCCTGGAGACAGCGCCCCCAAAGCGCCTACTTCCCGTTGACGCGCGCGTGAAGCCGCCGGGCGTGATTGCGCGCAATCAGCGACAGCCGCAGGTCATTGGCGAGGCTTCCCAGCAAATCGCCTAGCGCCGCCGGCTCGGCGATGCGCTGGGCGACGAGATCGGCTTCCAGGTCGCGCAGCAGCTTCGGCAGATCAAGCGGCTGATACCGCCGCGCTACCTCGATCTGGCTGACCCGCTGGCGTTGCGTGACCAGTCCGCGGAAAAAGCGGCCCAACTCAAGGAGAGCCGGCTGTTGCGTATAGGTAAACGCCACGGAAACCGGCTTCCCGCTCACGACTAGCGTCAGCTTGCTCAATCCCAGATTGGCATGTCTTTCCGAGGGCGGCTCCGGAGAAAGCGCCGCGACCTGGACGGCGAGCTGACGCAGCCGCGCCAGCGACTCCGGGCGCAGCGCGACCAGCTCGCGAACGGGTTCCGGCGCATCCTTTTCGACATACTCCAGCGTCCCGCGCCCCGCCGCGTCGAGCGCGACGACCATTCGCGCGACCAGAAAGCTCGGTTGCTCAAACTCGTAACGGTAAGCTGTTTCCCGCCCTTGGATTTCCTGCGCTTGGGCGGCGAATCCGTCGAGCGAGCCGCTGAAGCTTCCGCTCGCAAGCAGGACGAGCGCCGGCGCGAAGCTTGCCCTGCATTGTCTCGATTTCACAGCTTGCCTTCAGCGTACATCTGGCGCAGCGTCTTTTTGTCAAACTTCCCGACGGAAGTTTTGGGAATGCTCTCAATCAAGCGAAACTCGTCCGGAATCCAGAACTTCGCGCAGTGGGCCGCGATAAGGTCCTGCAACTCTTCCGGCGTCGGGCGGTCGTCGGCGCTGCGCGGCACGATCAGCGCCAGCGGGCGCTCGCTCCATTTCTCGTTTGGAACGGCGATCACCGCCGCTTCCAGCACCTTAGGGTGGGACATGATGACATTTTCGAGGGCGACGCTTGAAATCCACTCGCCGCCGCTCTTGATGAGATCCTTCGTCCGGTCGGTGATGGTGAGCAGCCCCTTGGGGTCAATGGTCGCCACGTCCCCGGTGCGAAACCAGCCATCGGGCGTGAACTGCGCGGCGGCCGAGTCGTCTTTGTAGTACGCTCCGACAATCCATGGCCCGCGCACCTGAATCTCGCCGACCGATTGGCCATCCCACGGCAGCTCCTTGCCGTCATCTCCGACAATCCGCATCTCGACGCCGGCCGGCGCGTATCCCTGATGCGTCTTGATGGCGATGCGCTCGTCAATCGAGAGGTCGGTCCGCGCGACAAGCGTTCCCGACGAGGTGCCCATTGGCGACATCTCCGTCATCCCCCACGCATGGACGACCGGGATGCCGAGTTCCTTCTCGTAAGCTTCAATCCAGTTCTTGGGGAACGCCGCGCCGCCGACAATGAGCGCCCGCAGGCTGGATACGTCGAAGCCATGGGCCTTGATGGCTTGATACATCCCGATCCAGAGCGTCGGGACGCCGGCCGCCACAGTCACCTTTTCATCCTGAATCAGTTGCGCCAAGGCTTCCGGTCGCAGGTGCGGCCCCGGCAGAACGAACTTGAAGCCCAGCGAGGCGCTCAAGTAGGGCAGCGCCCAGGCATTGGCGTGGAACATCGGCACGACGGCGATGACCGTATCCGTGCTAGAAAGCGACAGAGCGTCGCCGGCCCCGGCCGCAATCGTGTGAATGAACTGCGACCGGTGGCTGTAAAGCGCGCCCTTGGGATTGCCAGTCGTCCCGCTCGTGTAGCACAGCCCCGCCGCGGCGCGCTCGTCAAGCTGCGGAAAATCAAAGGCTTCCCGCTCGTCGCGAAGGATATCCTCATAGTGCAGAACATTTGGCAGCGCCGTTTGAAAATTTGGCGGGGCATTGATGATGATGTATCGCTCGACGCTCTTGAGATGCGGCTGAATGGCTTCCAGCATCGGCGTCAGGCTGGCGTCCGCGAAAATGAAGCGATCCTCGGCGTGGTTGATGACATAGGCCAACTGCTCCGGCGCAAGGCGCAGGTTGAGCGTATGCATCACCGCCCCATAGCAAGGAACGGCAAAATACAGCTCAAAATGCTGGTAATGATTCCACGCCAGCGAGCCGATGCGGTCGCCAGGCTGCGCGCCTAGCCGCGTCAGAGCGTTCGCCAAGCGGCAGACGCGCCGATAGGCATCGCCGTAGGTGTAGCGATGCAGCGAGCCATCGGGCTGCTTGGTCACAATTTCAACATCGTGGTGATACCGCCGCGCGCGCTCCAGAAAGTGCGTCATTGTCAGCGGGTAGTCCATCATCAGTCCCTGTAGCATAAGCGGCTCTCAGCTCCTTGCGCGGATTGGCCTATCTTGTACAATTGCTCGTCACACAGTTACTCGACACAGGCACTCGCGGTCGATTGTCGCGAACTGAATTAGCGCGGACTGGCGACAGGCCGCCGTTAGGCAGCGCGCGCTGTCTCTCGCTCATCACAAAGGCTCGGTATCGCCGCCTTCGAGCACTAGGCATTTTGATCAAGCGTTTGGCTGAAAAGCGCTGTCGACCAGCGCGCGCGATGCCGCAAGCCGCTAAGGAGGCGATGATACTCATGCTGGCAAGAGATTTGAAGTCAAAGCGGAAGCAGGGCGCGCCGGCGCTCGACGCGGGCCAGGCGGACGGCAAGTCGCGCCTGACGCGCATCATGGCGCTTGCGACTGCCGCCTTGCTTCTGACGGGATTCGCGCTCCCGCCGACTTGGGCAAGCGACCGAACGCGCCCGGCAGGTCCAAACCCGTATGACAAGTTTCGGCGGATGGATGACCAGTCTCGCTCGCGCGGCGCGCTCCCGCTGCGCGATGAGCTAGCCTTTGCCGAGATGGCGCACCAGGAAATTGCCAAGCGATTTCGCTTCGTCAATGACCGGGTCATTGTCGAGTATGTCAACCGCGTCGGTCAGCGCGTGGCGGAAGTCTCCGGTCGCCCGGATTTGACCTATCAGTTCTACGTTGTCCAAAACGACCAAATTAATGCCTTCACGCCCGGCGGCGGGCGCATTTACATCCACACAGGGCTGCTCAAGCAGGCGACGACTGAAGGGCAGGTGGCGGCCGTTCTCGCGCACGAAGTCGGTCACAACGTCGGCTATCACCTCAGCGCGACGCTGCGCCGCGCGCAAACCACCGGGCTGCTAGTCGGCATTGCCGGGGCGATTTTGGGCAACGGCGCGGCCGGCTCGCTCGCCCAGCTTGGCATCGCGCTCGTCGCCAATGGGACGCTGTTCCGACGGTCGCGCGATCAGGAACGCGAAGCGGATTTTCTCGGCCTCTACGACCTGCACAACGCCGGTTACAACACGGACGAAATGAACAACATGTTCCGCCTGCTCGGCTCGCTGATGCAGCGCAGCCCCGGCGCGCTTGACAAGATTTTCGCCTCGCACCCGCCGCCGGACGAGCGGCTTCAAAACACCCAGCGCGAGATTCTCCAGCACTTGCCCGGTTCCGACCGGCGCGGGACGCGCACCACGCAGGAGTTCATCAACATTCAGCGGCGCTTGGGCGTAGCCAATCGGGCGCTCCCGCCAACGCCGGATGACGAGGCCGACGCCAGCCCGTCCGATGTCGCGTCCGCCCCAACGGCCCCGCGCGGCAATGAAGTGACGTATGACGACGCCGAGGAAATTTTTTCGCGGGCGCGGCTTGAGAACGCGACCCCGTTGCGGGCCGTGCGCGGCGACCTGCTGGGCGGGAGCGTCGGCACCGACACCGTGATCGCTTACGAGCAAAACGGCCGGGTCGGCGCGCTGGCGGATATTGGCGGTCGGATCTACCAGCTTCAAATCGAAGATCGCGGGCTGATGACGCGCGCGCTGCCCCTTGAGCCGGAAGACGTATCGGCGGTGGGCATCGCGCCGGTCGCGCGCGGTCGCCGGGCGCAAGTTGTTGTGGTCAGTCAGCAGCAACTTAGCTATGTTTGGGAATGGACCGGCCGCGGCTTTCGCTACCTTGGCAGTCGCCGGTAAGTCGCAACTGTCGGCAGCGAGCAAGCGACGCGCATTTCGTCTGAAGGAAGGGCAAGCATGCCGGAACGTCCGGAAACACAGGGCGGCGCGCCGCAAGCCTCCCGCGGCGCGGCGTCAAGCGAGGCTTTTCACGAAGAGTTCGAGCTGTTTCACCGTCATCTGGTCAAGCATCGGCTCAAGCGCACGGCCCAACGCGACTTGATTTTGCGAGCCTTTCTCGAAACCGAGGCGCACCTGAGCGTCGAGGAGCTCTACGATCTGGTCAAGCGGCGCGATAAAACGGTTGGCTTCACGACGGTCTATCGCACGCTGCGGCTTTTGGTCGAGGCTAAGCTCGCCCGCGAAGTCAACTTCAACGACGGACGCGCCCGTTACGAGCACGAATACAAGCACGACCACCACGATCATCTCATCTGCACCGAGTGTGACGCGCTCATTGAGTTCTTCAGCCCCGACATTGAGCGCCTGCAAGAGGAAATTGCCAGTCAATACGGCTTTGTCATTTCCGACCACAGCCATCGGGTGTTCGGGATGTGCCAGGCCTACTACACGAACAGCGACGACTACCCCCCCTACTGTCGCAAGCGCCCCGGCGCGACTTCGGAAGGGGAGGGACGCTGACTCGATCCGGGTCAGCCGAAAGGTCTGCGCGGCATGTTCGTTTCTTACGCGCCCGGCTACTTTGTAGACATCGGCGATGCGCATGTGTTCCCCATGCGCAAGTTTCCGCTGGTGTACGAGCGGCTCGTCAGCGACCGCGTCCTGACGCCGGAAGAAATCGTGGCCCCGGTCCCGGCGCGCGACGAGGACATTTTACTGGCGCACACCCGCGATTACTGGATGCGCCTCGCCGCCGGACAACTGACGGCGCGCGAAATCCGTCGTCTGGGCCTGCCGTGGTCGGAAGGGCTGGTGACGCGCTCGCGGCTGGCGACGCAGGGAACGCTTAACGCCGCGCGCCATGCCCTGGCGGATGGCGTCGCGGGCAATCTCGCCGGCGGCACGCACCATGCCTTTCCCGACCACGGCGAAGGCTTTTGCGTCCTCAACGACATCGCCGTGGCCACGCGCGTCCTCCAGCGCGATGGCGACGTTGGGCGCGTGGCGCTCATTGACTGCGACGTACACCAAGGGAACGCCAACGCCGTCATTTTCGCCGGCGAGTCGGACGTGTTCACGTTCTCGATGCACGGCAAAAACAACTATCCGCTGCGCAAGCCGCCGGGATCGCTCGACATCGAGCTGCCCGACGGCATGACGGACGCGCCCTACCTTGAGGCTTTGCGCGAGTATGTGCCGCGCGCGCTGAGGGACTTTCGCCCGGACTTGGTATTTTATTTGGCTGGCGTTGACCCATACGTCCACGACCGCTTCGGGCGGCTGGCGCTCTCGTTGGAAGGCTTGCGGCGCCGGGATGAGTTTGTCCTGCGCGCTTGCCGGCGGGCCGGCGTTCCCGTGACCATCACGCTTTCCGGCGGCTACGCGCGCGACCGCGAGGATACGGTCGAGGCGCACTGCAACACCTACCGCGCCGCGCGCGAAGTCTTCGGCTGATGCGCGATGCCGCTCAAAGGCGCCGCGGCCGCGTCGCTTAGGTCGCGAGGGATAGCGCCCCTCCCAAACCGCGCCAGACAGTTACGGCCGCTTTGTCTCGCGCCCCGTTTCTTGAAATCTTGGCTGAGCTGGGAAAGCGCTTGGGCGCGCAAGGCCCGCGGCCTGGCGCGCCCAGGCGCTTGGCAAGCTGGGCAAAAGCCTCGGGATCGCTCCCGCCGCTAGGCCGCCTTGGCCAGGTTCGCGGCGGCGAAGTCCCAGTTAATCAGATGGTCAAGGTAGGCTTGCAGGAAATCCGGGCGCCGATTCTGGAAGTCGAGATAGTAGGCATGCTCCCAGACATCGCAGGTCAGCAGCGCCGTTTGGCCGTGGACAAGCGGCAGATCAGCGTTAGCCGTTTTCGTGATTTTGAGGTCGCCGTTGTCAAGCGTCAGCCACGCCCAGCCGCTGCCAAACTGTGTCATGCCAGCCTGCTTGAACGCTTCCTTGAACTGGTCAAGGCTGCCGAAAGCATGGTTGATGCGATCCGCCAGCTCGCCGGTCGGCTCGCCGCCGCCGTTGGGCTTCATGGAGCTCCAGAAGAAGGTGTGATTCCAAACTTGCGCGGCGTTGTTGAAGAGACCGGCGTTGCCGTCGGCATGGGCCGCCTGGATGATCTCTTCCAGCGACTTTTCGGCGTGGGGCGTGCCGTCAATGAGCTTGTTCATGTTGTCCACATAGGCCTTGTGATGCTTGCCGTGGTGAAACTCGAGCGTCGTTGCCGAAATATGCGGCGCAAGCGCGTCCTTGGCGTAGGGGAGTTCTGGTAGTTCGAAAGGCATGTGCGTGTTACTCCTGAGAACGTGATGGCGCGTTCGGTAGCCGTCGGCGCAAATGTATTGTTCCTCGTGCCGCGGACTTTATCGAAAGCCGCGGCCAAGCGGCTATCCTTCCCGCCAGGTTATCGCCGGATGGTCTCACGGCTGATTGGCGTCGGGCGCGTCGTCGAGAAAGCCGCGCAGACGGCCTTTCAGCAGCTCAATTTCGGCGCTGACTTGAATCAGCTCGCTACGCTTCTCGTTGAAGCGCGCCTCGAGGCTCGCCAAGCGGGTCTGAAAAGTCGCGTCACGACTCGCCACATCGGCGCGGACGCGGGCTTCGGCGTCCGCCTGCGAGACGTAGGCCATGCGCGAGACTTCGCTCGCTAAATCCTGCAGCCGGGCCAGATTGGCAGCGCGCTCGGCGCGCACGCGATCGTATTCGGTCTGGACGGCCTCGGTCTGACTTTCCAGCGTCGCTTGGCGCTTGAGCAGCGCGTCGAGCAAGACGTTCGCCGCCTGGACTTTGGTTTGCGCCTTGAGCGCCGCCACCGCCTTGACCAGTTCCCGGAGTTCTCGCACGATGGGGTCGGCAGCGCCCGAATCGGTTACAGTCGCCGGATTGGATATCGGCTCGACCGGCATTCGATCGGGGAGCGGCGCGGCTGGCAACGGCGCCGCCGCCCGCCGCTGCGGCGCTTGCCCTTCGGCGGGAGAGAGCCATACGCAAAGCAACAGTAGTAACGACAACATCCGCATGATGGGTAATCTCCACGGGAGCGAATTAGCGACCAACGCCAACGGGTCGGCTTGGCAACGCTACACAGTAAGCCCTGAGTTTACGAGCCAAGCGGCCAAGGCGCTGCGCCGCAGCGACGCGGGTTATCCGCCGGCGAGTGGCGATGACGCCCAAGCGGCCGTTCTTGTTCCACTCTTTTTCAAGCAGGGCGTTCCTCATCTGCTGCTGACCAAGCGGGCCGCGCACTTGCGCCGTCACCGGGGCGAGGTGGCCTTTCCGGGCGGACGCCGCGACCCGCGCGACGACTCGCCGGCGGCGACGGCGCTGCGCGAGACCTACGAGGAAATCGGGCTTCCAGCCGAGCAGGTGTTGGTCATCGGGCTGCTGGAATCCTTTGAAACCAATACCGGCTTTCGGATTACGCCGGTGGTCGGCGTCATTCCCTATCCGGTCGAATTCCGGCTTGACCGCCAGGAAACCGAGCGCCTGATCGAGGTTCCGCTGCCGGTTATCGCCCGCGCCGAGGCGCGCGAGGTTCGCCAGTTCATCATCAACAACCATCCGCGGAGCGTGTATTTTTTCCACCATGCGGACGACGATCCGATCTGGGGCGCGTCCGGCTATATCGTTCAGCGGTTTCTCGACGTGATCTATCCGCTCGTCATTGCCGATCTGGCCGGGGAAGCCCTGTTTTAGCCGCGCGGCGCGCTGCGCTTATGAAGGATTCAACGCCTCAAACGCCACACATTGTCATCGCCATTGACGGCCCGGCCGGCGCCGGCAAAAGCACCATCGGCAAGCTGCTAGCTACGCGCTTGGGCGCGCTCTATATTGACACCGGCGCGATGTATCGCGCCGTCGCGCTAAAAGGCTTCCGGCTCGGCGTGCTTCAGCCCAGCGACGCGCCAGAGCCGCTGGCGCCTGAACAGGAAGCGCAGCTGGCCGAAATCGCTCGCAGCATGCGCATCTCGCTGGCCGGCGATCCCTTTCACTTACAGGTGCTGGCTGACTGCGAGGATATCTCGCAGGCGATCCGGGCGCCGGCAGTGAGTCGCTACGCGTCGATTGTCTCGGCGGTGGCCGGCGTGCGCTCGGCGCTGGTCGAGCAGCAGCGTCGGATGGGCGCGATCGGCACGGTCGTCATGGACGGGCGCGATATCGGAACGCAGGTGTTCCCAAACGCGGATGTGAAATTCTTTCTTGACGCGAGCGTGGAAACCCGCACGGAGCGGCGCTACGCCGAGCAGCGCGCGCGCGGGATCGAATGCACCCGCGAGCAAACGCGCCTTGACGTGCTTGAGCGCGACCGCCGCGACTACAACCGCGCCGTTTCGCCGCTGCGCCGCGCGGATGACGCGATCTGGCTCGACACTTCGGCGCTTTCCCCGGAAGAAACGCTTGAAAAAATGCTCGCCCTCATTCGTCGGCGACTGCCCCTCAAGGACTAGCGCGCTTTCCAAGCTCGCACGGCCCTGCTAGGGACGCGCGCGGGCGCCGCTCCTCCCAGCCTCGGCGTTACCTAGGCGGCAGCGTCCTCCGGCTTCCGCCTGAACAGAGCAAAGCGTTGCCTTTTGCTCCGCAGAGCGCTGCGTCTGCGGGCCAGATCAAGCTGCGGGCGAGATCAAGCGCCGTCGTTACGCTTATGCCGGGTAGGCCCGTCGAAGAAACGCCCGCGCCCGCGCCACGACGCTTGGGCTGGCGGTTTCCGGCGTTCCGGCCGCGAAGGGCGGCTCCGGAGCGTACTCGACAAAAAGCTGCATCAACTCGGCGGTGGCCTGATCGCATTCAAGCGCGGCCAGCGCGAGCGCCGCGTCAATGCCCGCCGAAACGCCCGCGGCTGTCAGGATCTTGCCCTGTCGCGTCACTCGCGCTCGACTCGGCGTGACGCCGAACTGAAGCAAGGTCTCGCGCGCCGACCAATGCGTAGCCGCTTTGCCGCTCGCCAGAATGCCGGCCGCCGCCAGAATCAACGACCCGGTACAGACGCTGAGCGTCCAGCGCGTCGTGGCGTGAATTCGGCGCAGCCAGTCAAGCGCCGCCGGATTCCTCATCTGCGCTGGCGCGTTGCCGCCCGGCACAATGAGAATGTCGGCCTGCGCGACCTCGGCGCAGCTTAAGTCGGCGTACAGCCGCAGAAAACCGGAATCCGCGGTAATGGGACCGCGCTCCTCGGCGACAAACTGCGCGACCGCGCCCGGCAACCCGCGCAAAATTTCGTAGGGACCGATGACGTCGAGCGCGGTTAGGCCAGGGTAGATGTACGCCGCGATCACCCGCGATGGCTTGGCTTGATGGTCAGCTTGATGGTCAGCTTGATGGTCAG
>NKPT01000043.1 GCA_002254845.1 Chloracidobacterium sp. CP2_5A
GCCCGCAATGGTCAGACCCTTTGCTGGCGATCCAGCTTCCCGCCGCGAATCGCGGCGAATCGCTATGCCGTCCGCCGGCTTTGCCAAGCTTGCGGACGCGCGGCGAGCGATTGTGGGCCGGCGACTGCGCCGGCCTGGCGCATGAGCTGCCGCCCTTCGCGGCGAAGGGCTTAGCCGTTGCGCCGAACCAAATTGGCGCGAATCGGTCGCTCGCGCCGACGTGGATGGAAAGCGCCGTTCGGCTGGGGGCGACGCGGGCCAAGGCCTCCGGGCGGACGCTCGTCGCCTATGCGGCCGCGGTTCGATCGCCCGGCGCCGCCGCGCTGCGGTTGCATTTTGAGAGCGTCGCCCTGCCGCCGGACGCCGAGCTGTACGTCTATGGCGCGCAGGACGACGTTGTTTCGGGGCCCTACGCCGGTTGGGGGCCGTTCGGGAGCGGCGAGTTCTGGTCTGATGTGCTGGCCGGCGATACCGCCGTCGTGGAGTGGCTGACGCCCGGCGACGCGCCGCCGCCTTTCCGCGTCGCCGAGCTGGCGCACATCTGGGACAGCCCGCTGCCGCCGACGATTTTAGACGGCGGCCAGACAAAGTCGGGTGTCGGGCCGGAAGCCGGCGCCTGCAACCTCGACGCCATGTGCGGCCCCGAGCCGGAAAAGGACAGTGTCGCGCGCATTGTCTTCCAGACCGGCCAAGGGGCGTCGGTTTGCACCGGCACGGTGATCAACACGCGCAGCGGCGACTTCGCGCCTTTTTTTCTAACGGCGAATCACTGCGTCAGCTCGCCGGCGGAGGCGCAGAGCGTCCAGGCGTTTTGGTTTTACCGCTCGACGGCCTGCAACAGCGGCGTGGCAAGCGGCGACTTCTTCCGGTCGCCAACCGGGGCGACGCTGCTGCAAACAAATGCGCCAAGCGACCATACGCTGCTGGAAATTCTCGGCACAATCCCGCGCAATCTGTTCCATGCCGGGTGGGATACGAACCCCGGCCCCGACGGGACGAGCGTCTTCGCGCTGCACCACCCGGACGCCGGAACGCCAATTTCGAGTCCCCAGCTTTCCTTCCTGCGCCGCTCGCTCGGCACGGTTGCCGGACAGAACGCGAACTGCGGCGGCAGCACGGGCTTGCAGGGAGGCTACCGCATCAACTGGAACCAGGGCGTGACCGAGCCGGGATCAAGCGGGTCGGGGATCTGGCGCGCGACCAGTCAGGGCAGTTTTCTGATTGGCGTCTTGAGCTGCGGACCAGCGGCCTGCGGCGTCCCGCCCAGTCAGCTTTTTGACAACTACGGCAAGTTTTCCGCCTTTGCGCCGAGCATCAACAGCTTCCTCGACGGCGGCTCGGACGACGCCTTCGAGCCGAACGACAGTCGCGCCGCAGGACGGTTTGTCACGCTGCCCGTCAACGCCAACAACCTTGTCGTCAAGCAGTTTTCCGAGGACTGGTACGCCGTTCAGGCGACAAGCGGCGCGCGAATCGTGGCGACCGTCAACTTCACGCACAGCTTCGGCGACATTGATATCGAGCTGTACCGTAATCAAGAGCCGAACCGAGTGGCGGCCTCGCTCGGCGTTGGCAACAGCGAGACGATTGACTTCGCCAACGTCGGCAACGCCAGCGTCTTTTTCCTGCGCGTGTTTCTGGCCAACGACACGCGCAACGCATACCAGTTGACGCTCAGCGTCGCCGGCGGGGCCGCGCCGCCGCCCGCTACCACGGTCGCCTGCTTCCGCCCAACGGATGGCTTTGTGTACCAACGCTTTAGCAACACGCCCGGCTTCGCTGACAACAGCTTCTTTTACGGGCAGGCGGGCGACCGTCCCATCGCGGGCGATTGGGACGGCGACGGCGTGGACACCGTGGGCATCTTCCGCAACGGCGTGTTTTTCCTCAAAAACAGGAATGAGCCCGGCTTCGCCGACCTGTCGTTTGCCTACGGCGCGCCCGGCGACATTCCGCTGGCGGGCGACTGGGACGGCGATGGCGTGGATACCATCGGCGTGTATCGCGACGGAAGGTTTTCCCTGCGCAACGCCAACAGCGCCGGCGCGCCGGACATTGTCGTCAACTACGGCAACCCCGGCGACCTTCCGATCGTCGGCGACTGGGACGGCAATCGGACCGCCACCGTCGGCTGTTTCCGCCCGTCGAACGGCTTTTGCTACATCCGCAATAGCAACACATCGGGCTTCGCCGACAGCGACTTCTTTTACGGGCAGGCTGGGGACCTGCCCGTGGCGGGCGACTGGACGGGCAAAGGCTTCGACAGCATCGGCATTTACCGCAATGGCGTCTTTTTCTTGAGGAACACGAACAGCGGCGGCTTCGCTGACCTGCAAGTCAACTATGGCAATCCGGGCGATGTGCCAATCGTCGGGCGCTGGCAGCGATGAACTGGCGGCGACGAAGACGCCGGACGACGAGCTATGATGGTTGAAGCGGAGGTGATTGTCCCGGAAGCGGCGCATTGGCGGCGACTCGATGAGTTTGTCCGCGAGCAAGTCGGCGAATGGCCTGTGGCGGCCATTCGCCGCGCGGTCGCCGAAGGACGCATCCTGGTCAATGCGCGCCCGCGGACGGCCGGCTGGCGCTTGCGGGCGGGCGACCGCGTGGCGTGGCGCTTGGCGGCCGCGCGCGACGTCGCCGTGCCGCCGGAAGCGTTCGCTTTGCCGACGCTCTATGAGGACGAGTTTATTCTCGCCATCGCCAAGCCGCCGGGGATGCTGTCGCATCCGACGCCGAAGGAGCGCGCGGGGACGCTGCTTAACGCGCTGTTGGCGCACCCGGCGTTTGGTCGCGGCAACCGCCCGATGCTGCTGCATCGGCTCGATCGCGACACGTCAGGCGTCATCCTCGTCGCCAAAAACGACCGGGCGACGCAGGCGTTCGCCCCGCTCTTTCGGGAGGGCGGCTTGTCAAAAGCCTACGTGGCGCTGGTCATCGGCGCGCCGGAAGCGCCGTCCGGACTCGTGGACGCGCCTATCGGGCGCGCGCCGTTTCTGTGGCCGCGCTGGCGCATTCTGCCGGACGGCAAGCCCGCCCAGACGCGCTTCAGCGTCGAGCGAACGCTGGGGGCGCTGTCGCTGACGCGATTCGAGCCAATCACCGGGCGCACGCATCAAATTCGCATCCATGCCGCGCATTTGGGCTGTCCGGTGGCGGGCGACATGGTTTATGGTCGCCGCGCTAACGAGCGACTTTTCGCCGAAACGGGCGCTTGCGCCCCGCGCCACCTGTTGCACGCGGCTGAGGCGACCTTCTTACATCCGCTAGACAAACGCGAGTTGTCGGTAAAAGCCCCCCTGCCGCCGGATATGGCGGCGTATCTTATGCCGGAGCCGGTTTCAATTGTATGCCCCTGACGCCCCTGCCGAGCGCCCTGTCGCGCCGCGCCTTTCTAACCGCTACCGCCGCCACGACGGTCTTTGCCGTTATTCGCGGCGCGGAAGCCAAGCCGATCGCCTTTGCCATTCACGGCGGGGCCGGCGGGATTAGCAAAGACTCTACGCCGCCCGAGCGCGAGGCGCTTTACCGAGCGAAACTCGCCGCGGTCGTAACGGCCGGACACAACGTCCTCAAGCGCGGCGGCTCGGCGCTGGACGCCGTCGTGACGGCGATTGTGATGATGGAAGATTCCGGCGTCTTCAACGCCGGCAAGGGATCCGTCTTCACGAGCGCCGGGACCTGCGAGCTGGACGCCTCAATTATGGACGGCGCGACCCGCGCCGCCGGCGCCGTAGCCGGCGTCAAGCGCATCAAAAATCCGATTCGCGCGGCGCGCGCCGTCATGGAGCGCTCGCCGCATGTCTTGTTGACTGGCGTCGGCGCGGAAACTTTCGCCGCCGAGCAGGGGCTGACGCTGGTTTCGCCGAAGTACTTTGGCACGGAAGAAGGTCGCCGCGAGCTGGAGCGCGTCAAGGCTGAGGAATCCAAGCGCCCGAAGGTGGCGCAAAGCGTTCCGGCGGAGGCGCTGCCGCGGAAGCTCGGCACGGTGGGCGCGGTGGCGCTCGACGCGCAGGGCAACCTGGCAGCCGGGACATCCACCGGCGGCATGACCAACAAGCGGTTCGGTCGCGTGGGCGACGCGCCGATTATCGGCGCGGGCACCTACGCCGACAACGCGACTTGCGCCATATCCTGCACGGGCCACGGCGAGTATTTCATTCGGTCGGTTGTCGCGCATGACGTTGCGGCGCTGATGGCCTACAAAGGGCTGTCGCTGGCGGAAGCGACTCAGGAAGTCGTCCTGCGCAAGCTTGTCGCCTTCGGCGGCCTCGGCGGCCTCGTTGCCCTTGATCGAGCCGGCAACATCGCCATGCCGTTCAATTCCCCAGGGATGTTTCGCGCCGCCATCGGCGCGGATGGAAAGGTCTTTGTCGGCATTTACCGCGAGGATGGCTGACGGCGGCGGCGATTTCCCCAACGCTCCAAACCCGCTAGGCTGGAGGCGGAAACGCTGAGCCCCTTCCGGGTCCCTTCCGGTTTCGATATGACTGACGCCCGCGTCACCGTTGAATGCCTCCGCCCGACGCTGCGCGACGCCCATGGACGGGTCATCCGCGACCTGCGGATTTCGATCACCGACCGCTGCAACTTTCGCTGCGCTTACTGCATGCCGGAAACCGGCGTGACCTGGAAGGCGGCGAGCGAGTTGCTGGCGATTGACGAAATCCTTGCGCTGGCGCGGGTTTTCGTCAGCCTGGGGATTGAAAGGATCCGCCTGACCGGCGGCGAGGCGCTCCTGCGCGACGGCGTCGTGGCATTGACCGCTCAGCTGAGCAAACTGCCAGGCGTCAAGGATTTAGCGCTGACAACTAACGGCTATCGGCTCGAGGGCTACGCGGCGGCCCTGGCGGAAGCCGGGTTGAATCGCATCACGATTAGCCTCGACTCGCTCAAGGACGATACGTTTTACCAGATGACCCGCGTGAGGGGTCTCGACCGCGCGCTGCGCGCCATCGAGCTTGCTCGGCGCTATAAGCTTGCGCCCGCGCGCGTCAACTGCGTTCTCATTCGCGGCGTCAACGATGACGAAATCGAGGCTTTCGCCGACTTCGCGCGGGCTTGGGATGTGAGCGTGCGGTTTATCGAGTATATGCCGCTGGATGGTCCAGGCGAGTGGCGACGCGAGATGGTCGTGCCGGGGCGCGAGGCTTACGCCCGCGTTCAGGCGCGGTATCCGCTCGCGCCGGTCGCCGGTCAGTCGCCCAGCGAAACGGCGCGGCGGTATCGCTTTGCCGACGGGGCGCCAGGCGAAATCGGCATCATCGCGCCAGTGACCGAGCCGTTTTGCGGCGCCTGCAGTCGTATTCGATTGACGGCTGACGGCAAGCTTCGGACATGCCTTTTTTCAATCGTGGAGTATGATTTGCGCGATGCCCTGCGCGCCGGGGCGAGTCCGGGCGAGCTTGCCGACCGCATCACCGCGGCCGTCGCCAAGAAGGAAGCGGGGCATCGCATTAACGAGCCGGACTTCATCCCGCCGAGTCGCACCATGTCTTGTATCGGCGGATGACGGCCGCAGTTTTTCAAGGGGACGCCGCTGATGCCGACGAAGCCGACTTCGCCGATTGCCGCTGTTTTCGAAGGGCTGGAAAAGAAATACCGCGCCGGAGCGTTCGCCAAGCCGACGACGTTCTATTTTTCACTCGATGAGGAGAAATGGACGGTAACGCTCGACGCCAAGAGCTGTCGCGTCGTCAAAGGGAAGGCGACGGATCAGGCCGATGTCGTGCTGAAAACTTCCGCTGACTTGTTCCTGCAAATGTGGCGCGGCGAATACCAGCCGGGCGCGGGCGACTTCTTCGCCGGACGGATTAAGTCCAACGACCCGACGGCGCTCAAAAGCTTTATCAAAGCGTTTTCAGGATGATGATCGCGAGGCGGCTTGACGCGAAGCTCTGGGTTGGCGGTCTCGTCGCGGCTGGCTGGCTTGGGCTGGTTTCGGCAAGCGTCGCGGCGCAGGCGCCGGACGCGCCGGCGGGCGACAAGGTCACGGTTCAGCAATTGGCGGCGCAACTTTCCAGCGCCGACGCCGAAACGCGATTGCGCGCCGCGCTGACGCTGCGCAAGCTGGGCGGGGCCGCCGCGCCGGTTGCCGCCGAGCTGATTAAGGCGCTGCGGGACGAAGACCCGCGCGTGGCGGAGCAGGCCCTGTGGACGATCGCTTTCATCGGCTCGCCAGGTTTGGCGGCCGTGCCGACGCTAACCGCCATGGCGCGCGACGTGGACGAACCCAACCGCGTCACGGCGGCGGCCGTGCTGGGGCTGATGAAGACGAGCGACTCGGAAGCGGTCGCGGCGCTGGTCGAGGCAACGCGCAGCGGGGACGCGGAAGTCCGCCGGGCGGCGGCGCTGGCGCTGGGGGCGTTGGGGGCGGCGGCGCTGCCGGGGGTGACGCCGCTGGCGCGACTGGCCGGGGACGTCAACGGGGATGTCCGCCAAGCGGCCGTGACGGCGCTGGGGCGCTTGGGAGGCTTTGCCGCGCCCGCGCTCCCGACGCTCCGGGCGCTGGTCGCGGGCGATGATCCCGCGCTGCGCCCGCTGGCGGCGGCGGCCGTCAAGCGAATTGAAGGCGAGCTGGCGCGCCCGGTCCAGGCTGGAGCGGTTGGCGCCCAGCCGGACGCGCCAGAAGCGCGCCCGGAGACCGCGCCGCCGCCATCCGTCCCCGCGCCCAAGCCGCTCGACGCGCCGCCGCCTCGCCCGGCCCCGGAGCGCGTGGAGCCGTCGCCGGCGAGCGATACATCCAGAGCTTCAACGGCGCGGACGGGCGTGGTCATTCTGTCGCAGGATAAGCCGCGCTACACGCCGGAAGCGGCGGCGCAGAACCTTGCGGGCGTCGTTGTCGTGCAGGTGGAGTTTCGCGCCGACGGGCGCATCGGCGAAGTCAAGCTGATTTCAGGTCTGGGCGGCGGGCTGGATCAGGAGGCGCTGCGCGCGGCGCGGAGCATCAAGTTCGCGCCCGCGCAGGAAAGCGGCCGCCCCGTTACGACGACCACGGAGATTAAGTATCGCTTTGTCCGGCAGTAAGCGCTGTCTGCGAGGGAGCTGAAAAAGAGCGGCTCCGGCTGGCGGCGAGCGCTTGGGCTTGCCTCAGGCGCTCCGCGAGCCGCGGGGTAGGGAAGAGGTATGGAATCGGCCGCCAGCCGCCGAGATCAGCGCCCCTCTCCCGCGAGCTTCACGGCGCAAGGCGAGCCTGGCGCTCGCGCCTGCATCGAAAACGTGCTATGTACCCGCCCTATGCCACAGCAAGCCAAAGCCGTCTCCGCCTCCGCCGCCCGTCGGACGCGCAGCCTGCTCGGTCGCGCGCTCCAGGCTTCGCGCTGGGGGCTGCTGCTCGGCGCGGCGGCGCTTGCGGGCGGCTGCGCGGCGTCTTCATCGGCGTCGCGCCCGACGGCGACGTTGTCCGCCGCGCGGACGGTGATTGACGGGAGCGGGCGGCCCATCGCCGTGCCGGCGCATCCGCGACGGATTGTGTCGCAGACGGTGGCGACGGACGAAATCCTGCTGGCGATGATATCGCCGGAGCGGCTCGCGGCGGTGAGCAGCCTGGCCGATGACCCGCGCTATAGCTACTGCGCCGACCGGGCCAAGCTGGTCGCCGGCCGGTGCGGGGCGAATGCCGAGTCTATCTTGCAGCTTCAGCCAGACTTGATTTTTGTAGCCAGCTACAGCCGGGCCGAGCTCGTGGAACTGCTCAGCGCGAGCGGCGCGCCGGTCTATCGGTTCACCAAGTTTGGCGGCCTCAATGACATCAAGTCCAACATCCGCGCCCTTGGCGAAGCCGTCGCCGAGCCCGCCGCGGCCGCCGACCTCGTCGCCGATCTTGAGCGCCGCTTCGCGGCGCTGGCTGAGCGCGCCCGCCACCGCCGGCAACGCCCCCGTCTGATGTCTTTTGGCGCGTCGCGTTTCACGGCCGGGAAGGAAACGACGTTTGACGACCTCATTCGCGCCATTGGCGGCGTCAATATCGCGGCGGAGCAGGGCATTGTCGGCTTTCGCCAAATTAGCCCGGAGCAACTCGCGCAGTGGAAGCCGGACTATGTGATCACGAGCGCCGAGTCGGGTCAGGAAGACGCCGTTCGGCAGCGTCTGTTGGATGACCCGTCCGTGGCGGTCGCCATCGGGCGCGATCCGCAGCGGATTGTGGTCGTCGAAAGCCGGGCGCTGACGACGGTTTCCCAGCATCTCGCCGACGCCGCCGAGCATCTTGAAGCCCGGCTCTTCCGGTCGACTGGAAAGCCTTAGCTTGTTCGGCGTCGTTGGGGGCATTGCGCCATGATCACCCGCGCTTGGCTCTCGTTGCGGCTGGCGCTCGCGCTCGGCGTTCTGGCGTTGGGCTGGCCCGGCTGGGGACAGTCGCCGGCCGCGCCGGCGGGCGGCGCGGAGGATATCGCCGCGCCGGCTTCCGTCGCGCCGCCATTTCCCGTCAAGCCGCCCTATCCATTTGGGGTTGGCGAGAAGCTGACCTACGAGTTTAGCTTCTCGCGCTTTCCGCTGTCAGGGAAACTGGGCGAGCTGGAGCTGGAGGTGGTGTCTCTGGAAGAGGCGCGGGCGGCGATGGACGCGCTTGCGGCTCGGCTAAAAAGGTCGCGGGGCGAAGCTTGCCCGTCCGCCTTGCCGGCGTCGTGCCTGGCGTTCCAGGCGCGGGCGCGGACGCGCGGCTTTCTTCCCGCCTTGCTGCGCATAGACGCGCGCAACGAATATCTCTCCGTCGTGGACGCCTGCGATCTGGGGCTCGTCTATAACCAGCGATCCCTGCGAAGCCATCGGCGACAGCGATTTCAAATGACCTGCCAGGCAAGGGCCGCCGAAACGCGCGCCATCGTCGAGAGCGACGAGGGGGAAAGGGCGCCCATCAGCGATCGAGCCTTGCCCGCTCGCCGCTGGACGACTGATCTGCAAACCTTTTGGCATGTCTTGCGCTCGCAGCCGCTCGCGCCCGGCGCGACCATTCCAATGGTGTTGACGGAAGACGACCGCGTCTATGACCTCCCGGTGGTAGTGACCAACGAAGTCGAGCTTATCCAGACTCGCGCCGGACGCTTTCGCGCGCGCAAGCTGGAGCTCAAGGCGTATGAATCCGGCTTTTCGCGTTACGAGGGGACGTTTTTCCTCTGGCTATCGGAGGATGCTGCGCGGCTGCCCGCGCGGGTTCGGTTCAAGGCGCGCGGCGTGACGGTGACGGGCGAGCTGGTCAGCTACGTCGCGCCGCCCAATCGCGCCGCTGGGAAACCAAAAAACTAAATATTTGTCCGAGTTTTTTGTTCCTGCGCCCGCGCTTTCGGCGCGGGCGATGCCGACCCGCGTTGGCGATACAGCCGCGACTGGAGCGCGAAAGACGCATGCTTGCGCGCTTTTTAGATGGATTGAGTCGGCGCGGGGCGGAGCGGCGACACGTCTGGCATCGAGTTTGCTTAGCTTGGCATAGCCAGGGTCGCTTAGCCAATCGAGAAGGCTCGCCGGGCTTCTTGGGCAAGAGTGGCGGCAAGCTGGCCTGCCAAGAGCGGGCTGCCAGGAGCTCAAGCGACCAAACCCTATCCGAGGTATCGATTCGATGAAGATACTTGCATGGCCTCTTGCGGCGCGCTGGGCGACGCCGCTGTTACACGCCTTCTGTCTCTGGGCCTGTCTGTGGGCGCTGGGCGGGCTGGCGGTGGCGCAGATCGGGACCGGCACCATTCGCGGCGTGGTCACGGACGAGCAGGGCGCGGCTGTTGCCGGCGCCACGGTGAAGCTGATCAGCCCGGCGACGGGCGCGAGTCGCGCTCAGACCACCAATGAGGCCGGAACGTTTGCCTTCAGCGGCATTCCGGCGGCTTCCTACACGATCAAAGTCGAGGCGCCCAATTTCAAAGCCTATGAACAGTCCGATGTGCGGGCGCGGGTGGACGGGAGTACAACGCTGAGCATTGTCCTGTTCGTCGGCGAAGCCACGGAAACCGTCACGGTGACAGGCGCGGGCTCGGAGGCGATTGTCAACCGCCAGGACGCCAGCATTGGCAATACGATTGCTCAGCGGCAAATTCTGGAGCTGCCCCTTGCGGCGCGCAACATTGCCGGCCTGTTGAGCTTGCAGCCGGGCGTCGCCCCGGACGGCTCGGTCAGCGGCTCGCGCAGCGACCAGGGCAACATCACGCTCGACGGGGTGGATGTCAACGAGCAGCAAAACAACTCGGCGTTTTCTCCCGTGCTGCGCACCTCGCCGGAGTCGGTCGAGGAGTTCCGCGTCACGGTCAGTAACCCCAACGCTAACCAGGGTCGCTCATCGGGCGCGCAGATCTCGCTGATCACCAAGAGCGGCACGAACGAATTCCATGGCTCGGCATTTTTCTTCCACCGTCCGACCATCGGCAACGCCGGCAATTGGTTCACCAACGCCATCGGGCAGCGCGCGCCGCGCGTCCTGCAAAACGTCTTTGGCGGCGCTATTGGCGGTCCGATTGTCAAGGACCGTTTCTTTTTCTTTTACAACTATGAAGGCCGTCGCGACCGGTCGCAGACTTCAGTGCTGCGCACTGTCCCGCTGCCGCACTTGGGACGCGGCGAGTTGCGCTTCAATGCCGTTAACGCCGCCACCGGCGCGCCGGTCGGCATTCAGACGCTGACGGCGGCGCAGATTAGCCAGGCGTTCCCGGCGCTGGCGGCGGCTGGCGGCGGCTCGGCGCTCAACCCGGCCGGCCTGGCCTATTTGGCGCAGGCAGCCGCGCGCTATCCCGCCAACGATTCGGGCGCGGGCGATGGCGTCAATACGGGCGGCTTCCGCTTCAACGCGCCGACGCCATTCGACTTCAACGCTCACATCGGTCGCCTCGACTGGAAAGTGGATAACGCCGGCAAGCACACGCTCTTCGCCCGCGCCAACGTCCAGTACGACGTGCAAAACTTCACGTCGTTTTTCCCCGACACGCCCCCGCAGCGGCTCTGGTCGCATCCGGTCGGCATCGCCGCCGGCCATACATGGAACATCAGCAACCGCTGGACGAACGTGTTCCGCTACGGGCTGACGCGCTTCGCGACCAGCTCGCAGGGCGACACGGCGCAGAATTTTATCAACTTCCGGTTCGTGTTCGAGCCGACCTTCAATGCGCGGACGCTCGACCGGATCGTGCCGACCCACAACTTCACCAACGACACGACCTATGTGTTCGGCGACCACACGTTCCAGTTCGGGACAAACATCCGCGTAATTCGCAACCGCCGCGTCGGCTTCGCGCAGGCGTTTGACTTCGGGGTCGTCAACCCCATCTTCTATGCGCAGAGTCTGACCGCGCCCATCAACACCTTCGCCATCAATAACTTAGGCTTGGCGATTCAGCCCGGTCGGGCCGTGCCGGTGCGTGACGGCGTCAATGCGCTGATTGGGCGCATCAACCAATACACGGTGTTCCTAACCTACGATCAGCAGGGCAATCTCCTTCCGGCGGGGACGCCCACTAACCGGTCGTTCGCGGCCGAGGAGTATGACTTTTACTTCCAGGACATCTGGCGTATCCGTCCGAACCTCACGCTCACCTATGGCATTCGCTATGGGCTGAGCCGTCCGGTTTATGAGCAAAACGGCTTCCAGGCCGGGACGAATATTCCGCTTGGCGACTTCCTGCGCGGGCGCGCCGCGGGCGCGGCGCAGGGACGGCCGTTCAACAACCTCATCACCATTAACCTCGCCGGCCCGGTCAATGGCGGCGATTCGCTCTATCAGTTCGCCTACAACAACTGGCAGCCGCGCGTCTCGCTCGCCTGGTCGCCGGATTTCAAGGAAGGCTTTCTGAGCAAGGTGTTTGGCAACCGGCAGCAGTCGGTGATCCGCGCCGGCTTTGCGCTGACCAATGACTACTTCGGACAGCAGATCGCCGTTCAGTTCGATCAGCGCAATACGCTGGGCTTTGTGCAGCAGCAGCAAACCTCGTTTGCCCAGTTTCGCCTGACGAGCCCGCCGTTTGCGCCGCTCTTCACGGCGCAGGGGCAGAGCTTCCGCAACTTCCCCGGCATCAACCCGCCGGCGACGCTGCGCTTCCCGCTAACGCAGCCAGACGACGGGCAACAGCGCATCGAGCAGTCCATTGATCAGACGACGCGCCTGCCGCGCAACTTCAGCTGGAACTTCTCCATTGGGCGCGAGCTGCCGGCCGGGCTGTTCTTCGAGGCTGCCTACATTGGGCGCCTGGGGCGCAACTTGCTGGCGCAGCGCGACGTGATGGCGCTCAACAACCTGGTTGACCCGCGCACGGGCGTGGACTGGTACACCGCCGCCGGCCAGCTCGAGGACCTTCGGCGCAACAACACGCCGATTTCGCAGATTCCCAACATCCCCTACTTCAATAACATTCTCTTCCCCGGCATTCTGGCGAACTTCTTCGCCGGATTCGGCGGCATCCAGGCGGGGATGACCAATAGCCAGGCGATCTACGCCATGCTCCAGAATCCCGGCGCATGGGGCTTGCTGGGACCGGCCGACTGGACAACCGTCCAGCTCATCCTTAACAACAGCCCGCGTCCGGGCGGCTACGGCATTGACGGCATCTCGCCGCTTGGCGAGGACCTGTTCTTCCATCCGCAGTACGGCGCGCTCAACACCATCGGCAGCTTTGGCAACTCTGATTACCACGGCCTTGCCGTCACAGTGCGCCAGCGGTACAAGACCTACCTGACGTGGGATTTCAACTACACCTTCTCGAAATCGCTTGATGACGCCTCCGGGCTTCAGACGGCGGGCTTCTTCGGCGGCGGCGGCTTGGTGCTCAATCCGTTCCGGCAGCGCGACAACCGCTCGGTGTCGCTTTTTGACCTGCGGCACGTCATCAACGCCAACTTTGTTGTCCAGTTGCCTTTCGGGCGCGGGCGGGCGTTTTTCGGCAATGCCTCGCGCTTGTTGGACGCCTTCATCGGCGGCTGGCAATTGGGCGGCATTGCGCGGTACAACTCGGGCTCAGTTGCCGGCGCGGCGACGGGCGACGGCACCGCCTACGCCACGAACTGGCAGGTGCCGAGCAACGCTGTCCGCATTCGGCAAATTGCAACCTCGCCGACGCGGGGGAATAATCCCAACCTGTTCCGCGACCCGGTGTTCGCCTCGCAGAGCTTCCGCAGCGCGCGGCCCGGCGAAACTGGCGAGCGCAACATCTTTCGGTTCCCGGCCTTTGCCAACCTCGACGCTAGCCTAGCGAAGAGCTTCGCCATGCCGTGGAGCGAAAATCAGTCGCTCCAGTTCCGGTGGGAAGTCTTCAACGTGACCAACTTCCAGCCGTTTACGGGCGTTCAGACCCTAGCGACGCCGACCGATCCGTTCCGCAGCCAGCCGCTGCCGAACTTCGGGCGGCTCACGGCAGTGCAGAATCCGCCGCGCTTTATGCAGTTCGTGCTGCGGTACGTTTTCTAAACAACAACCATCGGCCGCGACTTTTCGGGGGCGAGCTTTCGCCCCCTGCTTTTTTGGGAAGGTTGTCTTCCACGGCGCGCCGGGGGCGCTAGACGCCCTTGTGCGTTCCGGCGGTCTCGACTTGGCTGCGATAGTATGCCTGACGTTTCGAGCGCAGCCGGAGAAAGTCGCGGGCTTCCTTATAGAGCCGTTGCCGCTCCTGCCCGTCAAAAATCGCCTTGCCGACAATGCGCGCGATAATCTTTGGGCGGAAGTAGTAGCCATCGTAGAAGTCTTCGACGGCTTTAATAATCTGTCCCTTGGTAAGGCCTGGATACTCGATGTGAGGAAGCTGGTGGCCCTCGTCATCGGTCATCGCGCCCTCCGTCAGCCAGCCGTTCTCAACCAAATAGTCGTAGAGTTCCGTCCCCGGGTAGGCGTGCGCAATTGAGACCTGAATGGTCTCGCAGTCGAGCTCCTTGGCGAAGCGAATCGTTTTTTCGATCGTCTGCGGCGTCTCGCCCGGGAGTCCCAAAATGAAGTCGCCGTGGACGACCAAGCCCAGCTTCTTACAGTTTTTGATAAACTGCCGCGCCATTTCGGTCGTCGCGCCCTTCTTGATGTTCTGAAGAATCTGATCGTCGCCCGACTCAAAGCCAACGATCAGCAGGCGGCAGCCCGCTTCCTTCATCGCCTTGAGAGCCTCGTAGGTCGTCGTGACGCGCGCCGTGCACGACCAGGTTTTCTTGAGCGGCTTGAGCTTTTCGCAGACTTCAATCGTCCGCGACGGCTGATAGGAGAAGGTATCGTCGTCAAAGAAAATTTCCTTCAGCTTTGGGAACAGCTCCCAGGCGCGGGCGAACTCGGCGGCGACATCCTCCGCCGACCGCTTGCGCCACGGATGGCCGGAAATGGTTTGTGGCCACATGCAGAACGTGCACAGCGCCGGGCAGCCGCGGGTCGAGTAAAACGCCACGTAGGGGTGCAACAGGAACGGCACGTTATACTTTGTGTAATCGAGATCGCGGGCGTAAACTTCAGTCGCCCACGGCAGGGCGTCAAGATCGTGAATCGGCGGGCGGTCGGGCGCGCTGACAAAGCGCCCGGCGGCGTCCAGGTAGGAAACGCCGTCAATCTCCGCGAGCGGCTTGCCCATGGCGAACTCTGTCAGGCTGTGGTCAAACTCTTTGCGGGCGACAAAGTCAATTGCGCCGTTGGCCATCCGCAGGGTCTCTTCCGGGCGAGCCGTGACGTGCGGCCCCACAAAGGCGATCTTGACGCGCGGGTCTTGTTCCTTGAACATCCGCGCCAGCTTGAGATCGTTGTGCAGCCCCGGCGCGCTCGTAAAAAGCGCAATGAACTCGTAGTCTTTAGCAATGGCGAGCGTTTCCTGGAGTCCGACGCCATGGGGCGGGGCATCCAGCAGGCGCGCGCCGGGAATCATCCCGGCCGGATAGGCGAGCCAGACCGGGTACCAGTAAGAGGCAATTTCGCGCGTCGCCGGCCAGCGGGAACTCGCGCCGCCGTCAAAGCCCTCGAAAGAAGGCGGGTTGAGAAGCAACGTTTTCATCGGCATAGGATTTCGTCTCTTTCCTTGATCGCGCGCCCATTCGCGCGGAGCGGTTGCGCCAGACAGGCGTTGGTGTCAAAAGCAAGCGTCATGCGTCAGTTTGCAACTTATGTTCGGGTGGCGCCCTCTGTTCGGGCTTTCGGCGCCCGGCGGCGCCCGCCGCGGCCTGGCCTGAGCGTCTGCCTCAGGCTGGTTGGCTTGGTGGCGCTGGTCGGCCTGATGGCGATGCCAATGACGACGCCCAGCGCGCCCGCCGGAGACGCTCCGCCGCCCGAAGCGCTGGTGGCGCGGATGCGCGCGGCGTTCGCCCAGCTGGATGACTACGCCTGTCGTCTGGTTGAGCGGAGTTTCAAGCGGGCGGACGAGTTTTCCGAAAGCGATTATTCGTTCAAGAAGCCGCATCTGATAAAGCTGGTCGGACGGGCCGGCCGCTCGAGGGGCGCGGTGGTCGTGTTGGGCCAGGATGGCAAGCCGAGCCTGCGCAAAAACGGCTTTCCCGTGCCGACTTTTCTGGCGCGGGAGGACCTGCGCGATTTCGCCCGGAGCGACTTCGGCAGCCTGATTGAGGAGATAACCCAGATGATAGCGAGCGGCGCGGCGGCGACGGTCGCGGCGCAGGGGGACGCCTATGCGCTGGCGCTGACGCGCGGCTGCGTGACGCGCCGCTACCTGGTGGATGCAAGGCTCAGCTTGCCGATCGAGCTGCGCGAAGCCGCGGATGGCGCGCCGGTCAGCCTGACCGAGTGGCGCGACCTGCGCCTCAATGTCGGGCTGACGGAAGCGGTCTTTCGTCCGTAACCAGCTGATTGGTAAGGCGCGTTGCCTTGCGCGCCGCTGCGCCGCGTTCATACGCCCAGGCCAAGCGACCAAGCGGCGAGCTGGAGCTTGCCGCCAAGCGTTTTCATGGCTTCCTCGACGGCGCTGTGTTCCGAGCCGCTGTGCATTTTGCAGTTCGCGCAGCGCGGGTCTTGGCGGCTTTCCCAGTAGTTCCAGTCCGCCTTGTTCCAGAAGCTTTCAAAATCTTGGAAGTAGCCTTCGCCCTCGATGAGGTAGCAGGGGGCTTTCCAGCCCTTCGGCGTGTAGTTGACGGTTGACCACGGCGCGCAGGGCAGCTCGATCAGTCCGGCGGCGAAGTCAAGGAACTTAGGCGTGGCGTTGATTTTATACTTTTTCGCAAAGCCGCGGATGGCGCGAAACTTCTCGTGGGTTTGCTCGCGGTTGAGGAAGATGTCGTTTCTGACGCTCTGGTATTCGTAGCCGGGCGAAACCAGGATGCCGTTTGCGCCAAGCTCGTCCACCAGCTGACAGAGTCGCTCGACTTCCTCGATCTTGGTTTCGCGGAAGACGGTTGTGTTGAGATAGACGTTGTAGCCCAGCTTCTTGGCTTTCTTGATGGCGTCAATCGCCTTGTCAAACACGCCGGCGCGATTCGTCACGTAGTCGTGCGTCTCGCGCATGCCGTCAAGGTGAATCATCAGCAGCAGGCGATGCGTGGGCGGCACGATGCCAAAGAGCTTTTCCTCAAGCTTGAGCGCGTTGGTGCAGAAGATGACATGCTTGTCGCGCGCGAAGAGGCCTTCGAGAAGTTCCTTGAGTTCAGGGTAAAGGCAGGGCTCGCCCCCGCAGATGTTGACAATTGGCGCGCCGCAGGCGTCCACGGCCGCGAAGCATTTCTCTGGCGGCAGGCGGTCGGAGAGCTTCCCGGTGTATCG
The DNA here is from genome assembly GCA_002254845.1 of Chloracidobacterium sp. CP2_5A. Classification (GTDB taxonomy): domain Bacteria; phylum Acidobacteriota; class Blastocatellia; order Chloracidobacteriales; family Chloracidobacteriaceae; genus Chloracidobacterium. Next base: position 16,637 of record NKPT01000043.1, read on the forward strand.
CTCGGTTGAGCAGCCGAGACAGGCGAGGTTGCAGGTGTAGAGCGGCTCAAGCATCAGCACGGTTGGGTATCGCTTCCGACCCAGCCGCTCCATCCTCGCGCGATGGCGCGCCTGAGCAATCGTGAATCTGAGGGGAAAACGCATGGCTTGGCATGAGGCGGCGCAGGGAAAGCCGCTTTGATCTGGGTGTCGCGCGGAGCGTTGCTTCAAGGTCGCCGTTGGTATCACAGTTGACAATCCCCAACAATGGCGACTGCCGTCGCTCCGGCGCTGGCGTCGCCCTGGCCCGCCAGGCGTTGAGAGGCGGATGCGATGCTCAGTTTTTTTGGGCTTCGCCCTCGGCGCGCCGGCCGCGGGGGCGCCGCTGTGACTTTTCCTGCGCCTGATAACGAAAAAGATTTGCAGCCAAATTCGGCGCTGAATGTGGCGAATAAGGTCGTCGCGCTCGTCTCGAGCGGAGCAAGCGGCTGAGCTTGCCGAGCAAGCCTGCGCGGCTTGTCGCGAGGCGCGCCGCGACTCGCTGCGGAAGCCTTCACGCGCGTCAAGGGGCGCTTCGAAAGCGACAAGCGCTGAAACAGGCGAAAGACTTGCCGGAAGTCGTCGCGGGCGCTGGCGGCCTGCAACTGGCGGCCTGCAAATCGCTGCGCGATTTTGCCCCGGTCAGCGGCTGGAGTGGCGCGCGGCCGAAGTCATCGCTGGACGGGCTGCGCGAATCAGCGCTGCCGGAGCCGAAGGGCGCGGCCGACGCCGGGCGCTATGCAAGCCTACGGCGTCCGGGGCGGCGAACAGCTTGCGGCGTTGGCCTCAGGCAGCGCTACAGTCAACGCGGACGCGACGACTCGTCGGACCGCGTGTGCCGCGCGTCGCAGGTGGCGGCGCGGTCGGCGCTAAAGCATGCGTCTGATAAAGATAAATGCGGCGCGCGTCGGCGGAAAGTGTTCGGTACGGGTTGGCCGTGGCTGCGCTAGTGAAAAAAGCTGGTGAAAAAAAGTCGAGCTGGAGTCCAATCTCATGTTCACCGTTCTGGACAAGCTGACCGCCCGACCGCGCCAGTTTGGCGGCAAGGCGTCGGTCGGGCGCGGATTGTGAAGGGAAGCAGCTTTTGAATGATCTGGCGAAAGATTGGGGAGTCGGGCGTAATGACCTGCGTGAGCCTAACGCGCCGGACGCTGGCGGCGGTGGCTTGGTACAAGCGGTTTGCTCAGTCGGTGTTGGACGTCAGCGCCACGGAGGGTCTCGACGATGAGCGAGAAGATGCTGAAAAGCCGGCGTAAGGCGCGGCGTGGCGGGGGAGGCGGGCGACCAGCCGCGCGCTGCGCGGGCGCGGGAAGTTGCGGCATTACCGGCGCTGGCGCTTTACGGCGCATTTTTTGAGCGATGGCGGGCGCAACTGGCGGCGCGGGGGCGCCAACGCGCGAAGTGAAAGTCAACGGATGGCTCATTGTTGGGCTTGGCGCGGAGAGCGCGATTGAGACGGGCATCTCATTCCGGGCAGCGCGCTCACGGGGCTGGCCGTGGCTTGCGCGCGTCAGCGCCTGACGCCCGCTGACTGGGGCAAGCTGGGCGACGGGGAAGTTTCTCGTCGCGCTGGCCGGCTCGGAAGCCTAGGCGGACGCGGCGCTTGAGCTGCTGGAAGGGGCGCTGACGGAACTCGGCGTTGGGGCGAAGCGGATATCCTTGGATATCCAGAATGTCTGATAATGTTGATTATGTAAAGATAAGGCGCGCCGCAATGCAGAGACGAACCCGTGAAGCCGCCGCCAAGCCTGCCCAAACGCAAAACAAACGTTACCCACAGGTTCAGCGGCAACCGCGCCGCTCGTAGCCTCCCTTAGCCCTTGGACTCCTTTACCGCCGGCAAAAGGCAGCCTACCGCCTTCTCAGGGCAGCGCGTTGACCGCCTGCGCAATCTCCAGCGCGGCGTCGGCTGCGTGGTGCGACACCGTTCGCAGCGACCGCGACGGCAGCGCGAGGATGCGCCGCCGCCGCGCCGCGCTCAGCGCCGCCAGTTGCGGATCACTGAGCAGCCGCTCCCGAAAGCCCGCGTCGGACGCAAACCCCGTCGCCACAAATATCACGTCCGGGTCAAGTTTCAGCAGCGCCTCGGCGGAAAGCGTCACATTGCCCGTCAACCCTGCCTCCGCCGCCGCGTTGCGTAGTCCGGCCGCCGTCAACTTGACATCCGCGATTGTCTCTTTTCCGGCAACCACTAGCGGCGGCATTACGTAGAGCGCCCGCCAGCCCGCCCGGTCGGAACGCAACGCTGCCCGCGCCTGCGCTAGCTTGGCCCGCATGTCGGCGATGACCGCCTCGGCGCGTTCCGCCTCGCCGACCGCGCGCCCGATCCGCCGAATGTTGTTTTCGATGTCGCTCAACGAGCGGAAATCCTCGACAACCAGCGTCGGCGTCTCGGTCTGCTCCACTGCCTGGCGCAGTTCCGCCTTCGTGTAGCGCGCCAGCAGAGCCAAATCGGCCCGCAGCGCCACAATCCGCTCCGGCTCGCGGTCGACAAAAACGCCGATGAGCTTAGCCAACGCCGCAACGTAGCTCGCTTCCGGGTCCGGGGCGTGCTTCGACAATGCGACAATGCGCTCCGGCTCGACCAGGGCGCACAGGATTTCATCCGTCCCAATCGAGAGCGACGCCACGCGCCGCGGCTTCGTCGCGGGCGCTTGCTCCGCCGCCTTGTCGCCCGCGCGCGGCGGCGCGCAGCCCGCCGTCGGCCAGACGATAACGGACAGCACGCTCGCCGCCGCCGTTACCTGCTGTTTCCTCATCGGACGCTTCCCTGGCCCCGGCAAGCCAAGTCGTCTTCCGCGGCCACCCGGATCGCCTCCAACCGCGCCGTGACGTCCTCCGGCGGCTGCGCCCAAAGACCCCGGCGGGCCGCTTCCAGTAAGCGCGCCGCGATGTCGCGCCGCGCCCACGGATTGCTCCGCTGTAAGAACGCCGCCGTCGTCTCGTCAAACAGGTACGCCTCGGCGACGCGCTCATACATCCAGTCTTCCGCCAACCCCGTCAGCGCGCCGTACCCGAACAGGTAGTCCGCCGTCGCCGCCATTTCAAGCGCCCCCTTGTAGCCGTGCTCCTGCATTGCCCGCAGCCACTTCGGATTCGTGACGCGCGCCCGTACCACACGGCGCAACTCATCCTGGAGCGTTCGGACGCGCGGTCGCGTCGGGTCCGCCGAATCGCCAAACAGCGTCACCGGAGCTTGTCCGCGCAGGGTCTGGACGGCCGCCGCCATCCCGCCGTGAAACTGCATGTAGTCGTCGCTGTCGAGAATGTCGTGTTCGCGGTTGTCCTGGTTTTGGACGGCCACCTCGCAAGCCGCCAACTGCGCCGCGAGCGCGTCCGCGGCAGGCAGGCCATACGCTCCTCCGGCGTACGCATAGCCACTCCAGCGCAGGTAAATCGCTGCCAAATCCTCGCGCGTTTCCCACGCGCCGTCAGCAATAGCCGCGAGAATCCCGACGCCATAAACGCCCGGCTGATTGGAAAACAGCCGAAAGCGCGCCCGCCGGCGGGCTTCCTCCGGCGATTCGCCGGCGGCCAGGCGGCGCGCTTCATCCGCCCGCGCGCGGCGGCGGACGTAGTTCCACTCGTCGGGCTCGTCGGCGTCAGCCGCCAGATTGACGGCCTCATCCAACAGCGCCAGAACGTTCGGAAAGGCGTCGCGGAAAAAGCCGGACACCCGTGCAACCACGTCAATGCGCGGCCGCTTGAGTTCCGCGACCGGCAAGAGCCGCAGTCCGTCCAACCGCCGGTTGCCGGTCTGCCACGCCGGCTCGACACCCAGCAGCCAAAGAGCCTGCGCCACATCGTCGCCCTGTGTCCGCATGTTGGACGTGCCCCACAGCGTCAGCCCGACAACTTCCGGGAAACGCCCTTCCCGTTGCGCGTACGCCATCAGCAGCGCGTCGCCCAGCCGCCGCCCAACCTGCCACGCAAAGGGCGACGGGATGGCGCGGATGTCCACTGCGTAAAAGTTGCGTCCGGTGGGCAAAATGTCCGGCGTCCCGCGCGTCGGCGCGCCGGACGGCCCCGGCGGCACGGCGCGGCCTTCCAAACCGGCAAGCAGGTTGGCGATTTCATCCGGGGTTTGCCGGAGACGCGGGACAATCTCCTGCGCCAGATGCGCGAGCGCGTCGCGTAAGGCGGATGGGGTTGACAACGGCGCGGCGACGGCCATCGGGTCGAAATCACGCTCGATGAGGTCGGCGACCACGCCCCGAACGGCCGTGTCCAGGGCGCGGCGCAGCCGTCCAACGCTCACGATGGGCGCGTCGGCGAAGCTCGCCAACCAGGGCGGCGTCGTCTCCGGCGACCACGGCGCATCGCTTGGACGGTTGAAAATATCCTCCGGCAGCCCCAAGTCGCGCGCAAGCGCCGCCGGCAAGCCCAGGCGCGGCGGCGGCGCTTGCCGGGCCAGCGCGCAGAGCATATCCGTCAGTCGCTCGCCAGTTGGCGCTTCGCCAAGCACGTGCAAGCCATGGCGAATCTGAATCTCGCCCAAATCGCAGAGGTAGCCATCCAGCTTTTTCAAGAACGCGCCTATGTCGTCCTCGTCGGGACGGGTTTCATAGCCTAGATCGCGGTGCAGATTGGCGGCGACAACCGCTTCCCAGATGGCGTCAATGATGAGCGGGCGCTTTTCGGGGTCGAGCTGATCGGCGCGGGCCAGCTCAGCCAGCAGCGTCTGGAGCGGCGCCAGCTCGCTTTCGCGGTCAACCTCCGCCTGCGTCATCGGCGGCGGCAGATGGCTGACAACGCAGGCATGCCAGCGGCGCTTCGCTTGCAACCCCTCGCCCGGATCGCCGACCAAGAACGGGTAAAACACCGGCGTGTCAGGCAGTATCAGCTGCGGGTAGCAGGCGCTTGACAGCCCGAGCGCCTTGCCGGGCAGCCATTCCACCGTGCCGTGCTTGCCGCAGTGAATGACGGCGTCCGCGCCGAATACGTCGCGCAGCCAATGATAGACGGCCAGGTAGTGGTGCGGCGGCGCAAGCTCCCCGTTGTGATAGAGCGCCTGTACCTTGTCGCCGTAGCCGCGCGGCGGTTGAATCATGACGAGAACGTTTCCGTAGCGCCGCGCGGGAATGTAACCCGTGTCGCCGGCAGTCATAATTTCGCCCGGCGGCTCGCCCCACGTCGCTCGCAATTGCGCTTGGTTATCAAGCGGCAACGCAGCGAACCGCGCGCGATAATCCTCCGCCCTGTAATGCGCGCAAGCGCGCGCAGCCTGCGCCTCAGAAAGCGACGGCGCTTCATAGCCGCCCTGCGCCAGCAGTTCGGCCATGAGGGCATCGCCGTCGGGCGGCAGGTCGCCGACGGCGTAGCCGGACTCCCGCAGCGCGCGCAGGATGTTGTGCACCGACGCCGGCGTATCGAGCCCGACGGCGCTGCCGACGCGCCCATTGCGATTGGCGAAGTTCGTCAACACAATGGCCAAACGCTTTTCAGCGTTTGGCCGATCGCGCAGCCGCGCCCACCGAACGGCCAGCCGCGCCACAGCCGCGACCTGTTCGGGCAAAGCGACCAACCGCGCGCCGCCGGCGTCCGACTCCCGCGCGCCAACGACGGTCGTGATAATCCGCCCGTCAAACTCCGCCATGACGACCTTCATCGCGGCGTCAAGGGGCGTCAGGCCTTGGGCGCTCGCCCGCCAGTCAGCGACAGTTTCGCCGCCGGTTATCGCCTGAATAACCGGGACGCCCAGCGCGTGCAGCGCCGCCGCCGCGCCGCCGGCGGCGCGCGTCAACCTCTCCGTATGGGCCAGATCGGCCAGAGCGTAGCTCAATAAGCTCACAATCGCGGCGACGCGCGGACGACCGTTGTCGCTAAAATAACGAGCGAAGATGTCCGGCAATCCGTCGGCGTGTTCCCTGTCGTCGCGCAGGCTGTAGCAAAACGCCGGCAAAACGTTCCCGCCGGCGTTTTCAATGGCCGAAACCAGCGCGTCCACAACGGCCAGATCGCCGCTCTGCCAGTAGGCCCGATAAAACGCGATGCCTACGGCCGGGCGGCCATCCCGCCAGTAGACTTGCCGGAAGTCGGCGACCGTCATCCGCGCCACAGCTTCTGGGTCGGCAGCCTGCGGGTGGTATAGCCCCGTCAGCGGGGCTTCTTGCGGCGGCGCAAAGCCGAACGCGGTTCCAAGCAGACGGTCGGCCGCGTAGCGCAGCGCCTGGGCGTAGTTTGTGACGCCGCCCGCCGCGCAGTAGGCCGACAACCGCTCGATGACATCCACGCCGACGGTCGAGCGCGCGAGCAACGCCGCGTCAGGGCGGCGATCGCCCGGCAGCGCAACCGCATGGCAGCCCGTTTCGCGATGGATTTGCTCAAGTCGGTCAAAGCCTTCGGCAAAGTGGGCGACGCCGCCCAGAATCCGGGCGATAACGATCTTGACCGTCGGCGCGATGTCGTTGAAGAAAGCGTCAAGTTCGGCCGTCCGCCGAAGCGCCCGCAACGCTTGCGCTTGAATAATGGGGAACCCTTGCGGAAGTCGCTTTTGAGCCTCGGCGACAAGGCGCAGCTCGGTGTCCGACGCCGAGATGAACACGATGTCCGGCCTGGCGGCGTAGAGTTGGGTTGCATGGTTTTCCCGGCAGCCGGCGACTGTGGCTGGCAGGCAAGCAAAGGCAGGCTTGTTGCCGACGGGCGACGAATCGCCGTCGGCTAAGGGGTGGTAAAAGCCCATGGGGGCGTCTCCTCTCGCGGCAGCTTAGATGCTTCTTGCGCGCGCCTCTTTTCCCTGCCCGGTTGTACGTGCCAGGACGTTTTTCCCTGCTTGCCTTGGGACGGCTCGTCCATCGTCGTCTGCGCCGAAACGGCTTTCGTCCGGGACGCTGGGTCGAAACTAGCGACGTTTCCCGCCTGGCGTCCGAGGCCGGCGGTTTCGCGGCGGATGAAGCCAGCGCGCGGGCTAAAGGGGGACTACATGTAGGTCCGGCGTTGTTGTGGACTTGCGCTCCGCATGGTCAGCGTCACCGAACCGCGCGCCCAGCCGCCCGTTGCGGGCGCGGTCTTTGACCCGCTCGCCGCCAACGCCGCCGCCGATTGTCAAGCCGCCGCTTCCACCTTGCAAGAGTTACAAGACGCCCGTCTCTCCAAGACGGGCGCCCGGCGCGCTTGCAGCTTATACCATCTCAGTCGTTCTTCCTACATCGTTGGTACCGTCGCCGGCGGCGGCAAGCGCCGCCTCCGCTATCGTTATAACCTTGAATAGAGCGATAACCAGGGCAAGCCTGAAGCTTCTGCCATGACTGCGAGCGAATCTTTCCGGCCCTGCCGCGGGCGCGGACGGGCTCACAGCCGCCTTCGCCGCCTTCCTCAAGGCGTTTGAACCTGACGCCTGTCCAGTCCTGCGCATCCCGCGCGGAGCAGGCGACGCGGGCGCGACCTGCCCTTACATCGCCGACCGGCTCATCACGCGCGACCCTGACGTGACGCGCCGGCTCGGCTGACTTGAGCAAACTTGAGCAAAAGGAACCGGTTCATCGTCGGCGTGACGCTCGCGACCGGCCTGTTATCAAGACGATGCGCGCGCCGCGCGGCTTCGCGCTGGCTAACCAGCTTGACTGGCGCGCTCGCTGTCAGGCTGAAGGATAAAACGTTATCAGACTAATGTCGCCCAAGGCCGGCGACCACGCTCGCCAAGCTTCGCGAAAAAACCGTTTGAACCACTATCGCCTAAACTCAAAGGGCGAACGGCGACTGACCTTTGACGCCTCCGCGGAAAGTGAAATCATGCTGTTCGACCTGGCCTGACGGCTAGCGCGCGCCGGCTCTCCGCCAGGTCGGCGTTAGCGCGGCTCTGTCAGAACGCTCAGAACGAAAGGATGGACTTCGCCATGCTCCCGCGCGCTTCGCTGACGCTCTCCACGGCTTTCTTGATGGCGCTGACCGTCGGCGCGCCGGCTTTCGCTCAGAGCGACCGGCGCGCCAATCCCGATTGGTACGACTACGAGCAGGTCGGCCGCGAGCCGACGCTCAACGGACGCCCGGCGCGCGACAAAATCCGAGCGTATGAGCAGCGCGCCGGAGCGATCTTTTCCGACCAGCCAGTGACGCGCCGCCGAACGCCCCCGGCGGACGCGCCGCGCCGCGGATCCCGCCGCCACACAACCGCGTATCGCCCAGTCGCCGGCATGCTCGCGCCGGCGATTTTGGCGCAATCAACTGACGGCGACCCGCTTGAGGCTCGCCGGTTTTATGAAGACGCCTTGCGCGAGTGCCGGCGCGGGATGCGGGAGGAAGGGTGGCCGGTCGAGGATGTCGCCGCCGCCATGACGCTTTACCTCAACAACCACTACGCGATTGTCTTTGACAATCCAATGCCGCCAGGCGTCCCGTACGCTTTTTACGAGCTCTTCCGCGACATTTTGCTGGCCGACGAGGATTTTCTGGCGTCTGACGACCGCGAGCGACAACTCCTGGCCGAATCGCTGGCCATTCTGGCGACAGTCATCAACTCGCAGCGCGAATTCGCCGCCGGGCGCGAGCGCGAGCGCATCCGCCGCCAAGCCCGCGCCAACCTGGAATCTTTCACCGGTCAGACGGCTGAGGAATTTCAGGAATTGGTTTACGCCATCCGCGACCAGTTGTAAGGACCAGTCGCAAGAATCCGCGCGCGGGCGTTTCTCAACGCGAAGCCGGCGCGGGATTCAAGCGCCGCTCAACTGTCGGCGCGGATGGACCGACGTTATTTGGGAGCCCACTGCCCGCCGCGCCAGCGATACTCCGCGTCGTAGTTTTCGTCGTCCCGCGACGCGACCGCCCGCTTGGTCGGCTCGCCGTTGACGATGGTGATCTTTTCATCCCACTTGTTGTTGCGGTTGAGGTCAATCTTCGCCCGATTCCAGCCCTGCCCCGGCGTGTCGCAATAGAGACTGATCTTGTACGGACGACCGGGAAAAGCGTCCTTGAGGCGGTCGGTCGTCGCCGGACGCCGCAGCGCCTCCAGCAAGTCGCGATCCACCGGACGCAACGCCCCGTCGGCCGCCGGAACAGCCGGCGCTTGCGGAGATGAAGGCGCTAAAGGCTGCAAAGCGACCGCATCGCTCGCTCGGCGCGCCGTGAAGAGCCATACGCAGGAGCCAATCACCAGCGCCGACAACGCTACGCCGCCAGCGATGACCAACGCCAGAAATGTCTTAAACTTCATCGCTTTCAGTCCCTTCCCCGCCGGCGACGCGTCCGTTCGCCGTTGAAACGCCCCCAGGCGCGGCGCCGGCGGATTAGCCCCCGCTACCGCGCCATCAGGCCCCGCTCAATCGGGACGGCGCAGTTGCAGTAGGCGTACTGACACGGCCGCGCCCCGTCAAAAAGCGTAAACGTCCCGTCCAGAAAGTTGCCCAGATATTCGCGCCGGTAGCGCCGCGCCGGATAGCAGCGCCATGCTGCGCCGCGATCATCCAGCGTGAACGCAGAGGCCCCTGCCCAGCAGAGCCGCCCCTGAAACGACGGCGCAATCACGCCCAGTCCGCTGTGTCCGCCAAGCGCCAAAAGCTGCGAGCGCTCGGCTTCCGTGTAGGCAATCACGTCCCGATTTTGCTTCTCCGGCTGCGTCTTGAAGCGAATCCCCGCCGCCGCCAGCCGCCGCGCCAGCGCCGGAAGCTCCGGCAAGTTCCGCCGCGTCGCCACGCAGGTTACGTTGAGCGTCCCCCCCGCCGGCAACTGCGCCGCCACTCGCCGCGCCTTCTCGATGAAAGCCGTCAGCTCCGCCTCCGTCCTGACGTACTCGCGGTGCAGACTCGCCGAAAACACCCGCAGCGCGCTCCCCGCCGCCGCCAAAAACTGGTCCAGCTTAGCCTCCGAAGCCGAAAAGTTCGTCACCACGCTCACCCGGTGACCCATCTGGGCCAGCGCCGCGACAATCTCGATCAGTGTCGGATGCAAAAACGGCTCGCCGCCCGAAATCTTCACCTCCCACCGACCCGGCAGCCGCCGAAAGCCCGCCAAAAACTGCGGCGTATCCCGCGCCCAGCGCGTCCGGTCATCGAGAAACCGCTGCGTGCAGTACGAACACCGATAGTTGCACGTCGTGTTGATGTTCCACATCACGACGCCTTCCGCCGGCTGCGGCGGCGCGGCTTCCACACTCATCGGCCTTTACCTCATTGGATGCCCTCGATCATGCCGCGATTGGCCGGCACGGCGCAGGGGCAAATGTCGTAGCGACACGCTTCCGGCCCCGCCGCCAAGCGAAAGGACCCGTCCAGGACGTTCCCCAAATAGCCTTCCCCATACCGCTTGGCCGTCCGGCAACGAAAGGCCTGGCCAAACTGGTCAACCACAAAGTACGCCGCGCCGGCCCAGCAGCGCCGCCCTTTGTACGACGGCGCGACGTTCGCTTCGCGCGCCGTCGGGCGCTCGCCCGTCAGCGCCTTGACCAGCGCGGCCTCCGTCGCGTCGTAGGCGTACACGCCCCGCTTGGTTTTCATCACCTGCGGAAAGTATTTCAGTCCGGCGGCCTCCGTCCGCGCTTTGACGGCGGCTAGGTCGGCGACCGTCCCCGGCGCGAGCACGTTGTTGACGACAAACGCCGTTTCAGGACGTAGCCACGACCGAAACACAAGGGCTTTTTCAAGAAAGGCCTCAAGCTCGACGTACTCCAGGTGCAAGCTCGCCGAAACCACCTCCAGCTTGTCCCCGACCAGGTCCACAAAGCGCCGCAGGACGCCCAACGGCGCGGAAAAATTCGTCAGGACCGACACGCGGTGCGGCAGCTTCGCCAACCCCGGAATGACGCGCTCCATAAAGCCGCGAAACGCAAACGGCTCTCCGCCCGACAGCTTGATTTCCCAAACGCCCGGCAACCCGGCGAAAAACCCTAGAAAGCGCTCCAGATCGGCGTCCGACGGATGTCCCTGTCGGTATTGGCGCGACTGAATGCAGTACGAGCAGTCGTAGTTGCAAATGCCGTTGGTTTGCCACTCAATCGTCGGTTGTCGCGGCATAGTCGCCTCCGTCTGCGCGCGTGACGGTCTCCACAGCGGACAGAGCCGCCTCTTGCGCGTTATCGGACGGCGGTCGCCCCGTCAGTCGCCGATACGCCGCCTCGCCTAGCCTCTCCCTGACCTTCGCCGCCAGCTTGACGTTCTGATTGAACTTTCCGCACTGCCGACAGGCCGGCGCGTACGCCCCGGCCATCAGCCGCGCCCGCATTGCCTCCCACGGCGCCCCACGCCACTGGGCCGAGAACGGACCCCAGTCGAGATGCCCGACCCGCAGCGTCGCCGCGCAGCAATACAGCAACTCCCCCTCAACTGTAATGCGCGCGTAATGCCAACCCATAAAGCACCCGACTTCCTCAATCGGCGTCGTCGCCAGTCCGTCGGCCGCAAGCTGCCGCCCAAACACGTCTAAGTTCGTCGCTACGCCCAACCGCGTCGCCGCCTTCGCCGCCTCTGGCGCAAGCCGTTCGCGCAGCTCAACCCGCTGCGCCTCCGTTATGGCGCAGGCCTCCGTCCCGCCGCCGAGACTCGCCAACTTGAAGGTTACCTGACGCGCGCCATACCGCGCCGCGAATTCGACCATCTCGACCAGCTCCGGCGCGGTGTCGCGGTTGATGACCTGAACGTGCTTGACCGGCACGCCCAGCGCCCGCCACCGCGCCAGCAACGCTTTCAGCCGCTCGAAATCGCTCGCCCGCAGGTTCGGGTGAAACGCCGCGTAGGACGCCGGGCTCGCGCCGTTGACCGACACCAGCATGGCGTCCACGCCCAACGCGGCGACGCGGTCGGGATCGGCCAGGAGCGCATTCGTCAACACCGTCACATGCCAGCCCTGCCGCTTGCACTCGGCAATAATGTCGTAAATGAACGGATTGACAAATGGATCGCCCATCCCGGACAAAATCGCCGACTCAACCGACGCCATGCCGGCCAAATCGCGCGCCAGCGCGACGAATCGCTCGAGGTCAAAAATCTTGCGCTTCCAGGCGGCCGAGCGCGGCGTCGCCAGCAGCGGCGAGTGATCCCAGCACGTCGTGCAGTTGGTGTTGCAGCCGTTGGCCAAGTCAATGTGAACGGTCTGCGGGCCGACCAGCGTCCGGCCGCGCGCCATGCCTTCCCACCGCCGCTTACGCGCCTGCCATGGCGTCATCGCTTACCTCCCGCGCGGCGGCCTCGACCGCCGTCAGCCAGCGCCACGGATCGCCTTCCGCCCCGGCCGTATGCCGCTCCAGCACGCTCAACGCCCGGTAGAGGCTTTCGCCCGCCGCCTGCGCCGCCGCCAGAAAGCGCGTCAAAACCCGCGCTTGGTCGTCCGGCGCCACGCGCCGCGACCACGGCAGATGCCGCAGAAACGCCGCCCTTTCGCGCGCGTCGTCAAAGGGCCGCAACGCCTCGGTCAACCGGCCCCACAGCGCCAGCGCGGCCTCCAGGTCAGCTTCGCTGGACAGCGCGGGAAGGCGGCGGGCGAAGGTCAGCCAGTCGTCCAATCCAAACGCTTCCGGCAAGGTCTCCAAAAGCTCGGCCAGGTCGTCGCCGTCCGTGACGGCGGCGGTCAGCGTCCACAGCCGCGCGCACAGGTCGGCGTCCGGCACCCGGCTTTCCAGCCACCGACACAGGCGCGGCGTCGCCCGCGCCGCCGCCGCGCGCAACTCCTGCGGCTCTAATAAGAGTTGCAGCGCCTGCCACGCCGCTTGCCGCGCCCCGCCCAGCGGGACAAACGCCCGCGCCCGCGCCGCCAACCGCGCCCGCGTCGACGCGTCGCGCAGCCGGGCGAGCGCGTCGCGTAACGCCGCCGCGTCCGGTCGTCCGGCGGCGCCGACCGGCAGGGCCAGCGCCGCGC
>NKPT01000371.1 GCA_002254845.1 Chloracidobacterium sp. CP2_5A
CTCTCAAAACGTGAAAATACGCACAAATGCTCATGCGCCGCTAAAATTTGAGAGCTATCAGCCGCCGGGGGCCGTCCTCACTCCGGCAGCCAGAGCGTCGTCGAAACCGCGGACAGATCCTCAGCCCCGATGAGCGCGATCGGGCCGAAGCCGGGCGCGGGCAGGCGCGCCACGAGTTCGCGGTTGATGTAAAACGCGCTGCCGCGCTCATCCACGTGCAGATACAGCTCGTTGCGCCAGCGGCTGACATGGGGGAACTCGCGCCAGTCCGGCGCGCCGTCCCCGGCGTAGACATAGC
>NKPT01000002.1 GCA_002254845.1 Chloracidobacterium sp. CP2_5A
AAAGATGAACGACGATGGGCGCGCCGTCCTTGGCTTGATGCCGCCAGACCATAGGCTTGGTAAAGCCCATAGGCTCGGCGCGGCGGCAGGGCCGGTCGGCGAGATAGGCTTGCCAGGCTTCCAGGGCGTCATCTGCGGCTAATTTTCGAGCGTCGAGGCCGATCCACTCATCGGCGGCATAGCCATAGAGCTGCAGCGCCGCTTGGTTGCCATAGCAAATGGCAGAGCTTTCAGCGTCGAGCAGCCATATGGGTATCGGAAGCTGATCAAGAAGCGCTCGCCACGTTTGCAGCCTGGCGGCCTGCTCCGGCGCCCAGCGCTGGTCAAGCTGGAGCGCCGCGAGGAAATCGCCGGCGCCGGCCAGCGCGTCCGGCGTTAGCTCGCCGGCCTTGAATAAGGCGGCGAGCGCCTCGTGATGCAGAGCGGCAAGCTGCGCGGCATTCTGAACGCCGGCTTCAGTAAGGACAGGCGCAACCGAAGCTGAAACCGCTTGCAGATCCGTCCGGTTGCTCAGATAGCCCTTGAGCGCGTTGGCATAAGCATCGGCATAGGCTAATGGCATCTAAGTTCGAGCTTCCCGGGAAAATCAGAAAAACGCGACCTGGCCTTAGAAAGTGTAGCTTGGGCAGACATTCTGACACAAGGCCGTCTTTTCAGCGCAGGTCGGTCTTTGGTCAATAGGCGACGCTGGGTTGCCCGCCGCAAGGCTGACAAGCCGCTCATTGTCGGGCCAACGTAATCGCGGCGCGCGCGATACGCCGGTCTCAAATAAGCTTGATTCCTTCTTGACGGGTTGCGCGGCGAGTCGTACAGTCGCGCCTTTTGCGCGGCTTCATCCTTAGCGTCGCTGACCCCAAGCGATCCCGTTTTTGCCGGAGGCGCGCTCCAGTGAAACCTAAGCAGCCTGATATACAAGCGAATCCAGACAATCCGACGAGCGCCCTGCGGACGCTGTGCGAGAAAAGCCATCCGGCCGTCGCGGCCGAGGCGCTATCCGCGCTCGAAGCCGCAGCGGCCTGGGAGATTCTGCGCGATGTCACGTCAAGCCTTCGCGCGGAAATTTTCAGCCATCTTGCGCCTAGTCTCCAGGTGAGCATGGTTGGCGCCCTGCCGCGCGCCGATATGGCGCGGCTGCTTTCCGACATGCCGCCCGACGACCGCGCTGATTTGTTTCGCCGGCTGCCGGAAGAGTCTCGCGACGCGGTTTTGCCGGCGCTGGCCGAAGCCGAGCGCGAGGATATTCGGCGACTGACTGACTACGAGGATGGCACGGCCGGAGCCGTCATGACCTCGGACTACGCCACGCTCGCCCCGGATCTGACGGTCGCCGCCGCGATTGAGCGCCTGCGCGAGGTCGCCCCCGACAAAGAGACGATTTATTACTCCTATGTCGTGGATGACGACCGCCGACTGCTGGGCTTCGTATCGCTCAAGGATTTGATCTTGGCGCGCCGCGACGCCACCGTGCGCGACATCATGCACAAGCGCGTCATCTTCGCCCGGACAAGCGACGACCAGGAAGACGCGGCGCGGATCATTCAGAAGTACGACCTCATCGCGCTACCCATCGTCAACGAAGATGGCGCGCTGGTCGGCATCATCACCCACGACGACGCGATTGACATCATCACCCAGGAACACACTGAAGACATGCGCCGCTTCATGGCAATTGCCGGGAGCGCGGGGGCGGATGGCTACCTCCGGACGCCTGTCTGGAAGCACGTCCAGCAGCGGGTTGGCTGGTTAGTGGGACTGGCCGCGCTAGGCTTGATTTCAGGCTTGATCATTCACAAATTTGAAGCCACGCTGACACAGGTTCTGATTCTGGCGCTGTACATGCCGATGGTCGCCGACACGGGCGGCAACACGGGCAGCCAATCGGCGACGGTCGTCGTGCGCTCGCTGGCGTTGCGCGAGATTGGGCCGCGCGACACTTGGCGCGTGCTGTCTAAGGAGCTTCAAGTCAGCGTCTTCTCAGCCGCGATACTGGGTCTGTTAGCCTGGGCGAAGGTGACGTGGCTGTCGCAAGGGGCGGACCTGCCGAGCGGCCTGACCCTGACCAACATCGCGCTGGTCATTGCCGTGGCGCTTGCCTTGCAGGTCGTGACCGCGACGCTCATCGGCGCGCTGCTGCCGCTCGCCGCCGCTCGCCTGAGGCTCGATCCGGCCGTTGTCGCCAGCCCGGCGCTCACCACCATCGTGGATATTACGGGCCTGCTAATTTACTTCTACACGGCGCGCTGGGCGCTTGGCGTGTGAATGGCGACCGTCGCCTGAATGGCGACCGTCGCCGTCCGCGCTGACCAAAGCGGCTCAGCGCTTCTTCTTGTCGTCGCCGGCGTACGTGACGCCAATCTTGGTCAAAAACTCCTTCGGCGCGATGCTGCCAATCAGCGCGAACACGTAATCGTTTGGAATCCGGGCGATCTCGCGCTTGTCGCGGATGCCCTCGATCACGACTTCGCGTTCCGCGATTTCCCGAATGCCAGCTCCGAAGTGCGCCTTAATGCGCCCGGCATCCATGCAGTAGTAAACCCACATTTTGTTTTCGAGCGTCAGGTCTTTCGGAAAATTGGAGCGAACGACCAGCGTGACCTGATTGGCTTCCGCGTCAGGCGGAAACTTGACTGTTCCATCCGGCTGGCGCTGTCCCGCAAGGTCCACGGCAGCCTCGACGGCGGAGTTCCCCGCGCCAACCACGACGATATGCTTGCCCTTGAACGCGCCGGGGTCCTGCAGGCGATACAGCACGCGCCCTTCAACCTCGCCGGGGCAGCCCAGCTTGCGCGGCTCGCCGGCGTTGCCAATCGCCAGCAATACCTTGCGCGCCTTGTAGCCCTGGGCGTTCTTTGTCGTTTTGACAATGAAGCCGTCGCCCTCGCGGACGATTTCCTTGCAGCCCTCGTACTCGTTGATGACGAGGCCCAGCTTCTCGACGGCTTCATCCCACCACGCGAGCATCTTTTCCTTCAGGTCGCCGGGACCATCGAGGCGGATCGCGCCCAGCGGCGGGTCAGCGGGGTTGAAGGGGTTGAAGGCGACGTATTTGCCGGCCGGATACTTCTCGGCGATGGTTGAATACCTGCGCCCCTGCTCCAGCGCCACATAGCGCAGGCCCAGCTCCGCCGCGCGGGCAACGGCCGCAATGCCGCCTGGCCCAATGCCGACGATGGCGACATCGTAGTCGGCGCCGGCGACCGGCCCTTCCGCCTTAAGCTTCTCGGCGATGCGCTCAATGGCGAGTCGCCCTTCCTTGATAGCGTTGCGAATGAGCGGCACGCCCGACACGTCCCCGACCAAGTAGATGCCCGTCGCGCTTTCGGTTTCAAAGCCTTCGCTGGCCCCCTTGCGCAAGGGCTTCGGAGCCTCGCGGATGGTCTGCCGCGTATTGATGAGCACGCACGATTGCGGCACCGTCGGGCAGGCCTGCTGGCAGCCCGTGTCTTCCATGCACTGTTCGAGGTTGACGACGATCGCGTGGTGTTCCTGCTCGTCAAAGCCCAGCACGTCCTGCGGACAGGCGAGAATGCAGGCGTGACACCCAATGCAGGTCTCGTAGTTGATGACCGGATGCGGAATGGGATTTTCCTTCGCGGAAGCCTGCGCCCGCTCGATTTGCGCTTTGGATTCCCACCGCTCGGCATAGCGCGTGTCGATAAACTTGCGATGCCGATTCGCCAGGTCGAGCGCCTGTCCTTTGAGCGTGGCCTGCTCGCGGCGCTTGCGCAGCGTGTCGAAGGCGAGAAAGCCAATGCCCGTCAGCGGAATAAGGCTGAAAAAAAGCGCCCAATTGCCAACGGTGAAGCCGCCGAATTTGGCTGCTAAGCTTGTCCATTGCCAATCCTTGCCGCCGCGATAGATGCGATCCTTGGTGAAGGTCACGGGTTCGGGCCCGCTCCCCGCCGGACGGCGCGCGGCCGTCAGCGCTTGCGACTGGGGGTGCTGCCCGTGACAGGAATTACAGTCAATGCCCAGCCGCAGGGCGTCGGTGTCGAGGTCTTTGAGCGATGCCTTTTGAACATAGGCTTGCCCGTGGCAAACCGCGCACTTGTCGCGGTTGATGACTTTGACCTCCGCCGCCCCCTTGGCGAACGAGCCATCATGACACTCGCTGCACTTCCAGGCGCTCGCGGAAGGCGCGACGGCGGCGTGTACCAAGTGGAATTTCGCGGAAGGATCAAGCGGCGCTTGGCTTTCCGAAAAGAGCTTGTCCCACTTCGGATTCATCGGGTGTTGCCATGCCCAGACGCCGTTTTCAACCGGGTAGCCGAATGAGCCGCGATGCGGCTCGCGCAGGGGCGAGCCGTCTTTCAGGCTCACGGCTTTGGGGTGGGTCGGCCCGTCGCGGTGGCAGTCAATGCACATGCTGCGCGACACGATGCCGGGGCGGAAATCCGCGCCCTTGTGCTCGGTGTGGCAATCCACGCACTGGATTTTCGCTTCCTCGTGCTTGGCGATGACCGTCGTGTTGAAATGATTGGTTTCGTGGCAGTCCACGCACTTGTTCTGCATGGAAGTCGTCGCCGCATGGCAGGCGCTGCACTTGTTCTCGACCGGCGCGTTCGCCGCCAACTTGAGGCTGAGACGCTCCTGAATCGGCGCGGGCAGCTTTGCGGCCGGCAGCGCGTGCGGATTCGACGTTTCGCCCGGCACATAGGCCGCTTCCCAGGCGAAGAAGGCGATGACGCATAAAACCGTCGCCGCCGCGCCGAAAACATAGAGATACCCGCGCGGCCACGGTCGAATCAGATCGTCGGTCGGAGTCCAGTTGAAGCGCTTTTTGCCGAGGTGCAGGTTGTGCTTTTTGAGTTCTTCGGGCAGCTCGCGGGGTTCGAGCGGCGATCGGTCGTCGAGCTTCTGCTCGCCTTTGATGGCGGACTTGCGCCGCTCCCAGAAGACGCTCATCGCTTGCTGAAACCGCTTCTGTTCCTGCTCCGGCAGCGAAAGGATAGATGTGAGCAAGCCGGTCATGCCGCGTTGCAGGCGGGCGGCCTGCAATAGCCCGGTGGCGCTCAGCGGCGGTTGCGGCGGCGCTTCCGGCGGCCCAGCCGGCGGCGGCGTTGCCGTCAACGCTTGTGTTTGGCCTGACAGGCGCTGCGTCATCCCGCGTTGCTGCAAGTACCCGGTCAGCTTCGGCAGCAGCGCGGTTTTGCCGGCGGCCGTCGCCTCAGTCAGGTTGCCCAACAGGCGCGTGCTGCGCTCGGAGGCCGCGTAAGCGTCCACTTGGCGATCCACGTCGAGCGTGAGCGCGCCCTCTGCACAGGATGGGCGCAAAACGAAAATGCCGATGCGAATGACATCTTCAGGCTGAAGCTCGACCGTCTCAACCAGCGCGCCGTTGACTTGCGTGCCATTTGTGCTCGAAAGGTTTGTCAGCCACCAGCGACCGTCCACTTCCCGAATGCCGGCGTGAATGCGCGACACGGTCGGATGGTTGAGCAACAGGTCACAGCCGACCTGCGAGCCGATCACCAGCCCTTCCAGTTCGAGGACAAGGTCGCCCTTATCCACAAGGTCTCTGCGCTGAATCGTAAAACGGCTGAGTTTGGCCATGATGTTTCTGGAGCCAGAGCGTGGTTGTGGGCGTCCGCTGGGGCCGGCGGCCGCCGCGGCGGGAGGCGAGGCGGCCGAGCGTTATCGCCACAGGTAATACACGACCTGGACGATGTGTACCGCCAGCAAGCCAAGCATCACCGAGGTTGAAATGACATGCGGCGGAAGCCAGAGCTTGAGCGCCCAGTGGATGTAAAGCAAAGCGTCAATCCGCCGGATGGTGGCGATCGCCTCGGTAATCTGCCGCATGACATCCTGATCGGCGGCAGTGGCCTGCTTGTTCGCGGCGTCGGCAAATCGCTTGCGAACATCGGCCAGCAGGGCGTCGAGGTCCTCGCGGCGGACGTACTGGCGCAACAGGAAGCCCAGCGACAAAACGGCGCGAATGACGCGGTCGCGCGCCGGGAGAAAGACTTGCTGAAACTGCGTCCCCCGTCCTTCCTTTTCGGCCTGCGCCTGCGCCGTCACGGTCAGGTCGGCGATTTCCTGGTATAGCTCGTCGCGGCGGCGCAGGAGGTCTTCGGCCAGCAGCGGCTCGCCCTCGATTTTGGTCAGCAGGCGTGGCCCAAGCTGATAGAGCAAAATGCCGATCAGCCCGGTCAGAATCACCAAGTCGAATGAAATCATCAGCGCCGCCGTGACTGGTCCGCCCAGATTTGTTCCGCCGTGGAGCAAAATCAGCGTGCCGGCGATGACCCCTGCGTACGTGTGCGACAGCATCCAGGCTTTGAGCGCCCCGCCGCGCCGCCGCCACATCTGCCGCCGGACAGGGTAGAGCATCACGATGATAATGCCGGCAAGGCCGACCAGCCCGGTGATCCACCGGAAGTTGAGCCAGTCCGATTTGAAGAGCGGCGTGCCCAGCCCATACTGAACGATGCCGGCCATGGTCGCGCCGCAGAGCGCCAGCGTCAGCGCGACGCCGACCGCATGGGCGAGCGTTTTCGTCCGGTCGGCATGGCCAAAGCGATTGCCGACAAGCATCGCGCCCGCCTGGCGCAAGGCCGGGCCATGAATCTGCGCGATCTCGTTGAAGTATTCAGCGGGCTTGACGCGCTTGAGCGCGCCGGTCGGGCAGTTTTCCTCGCAGTTGTATTTGTGCGCCGCGTACGCCGGCTTGCCCGTCGCGTCCTTGGGGTTGAGCGGCGTGTTGTTGCACAGGTTGCACTTGATAGCGACCAAATCCTCGTCCTGCGTCACCGGGCTTGGCTTCGGATCAAAGCGCAGCCCAAGCGCCGCGAAGGGGTCAAGCGGGTCGGCGGCCGACGCGGCATCCTTAGCTTTGGCCGGAGCTTTAGCCAGCGCGCTCTTGCCGTTCTGGGACGGGGCTGGCGGCTTGGCCGGGGATTTTTTGAGCTCGCTGCGCGGAATGAGCGAAATCGCGTTGTAGGGGCACTGCGTCGCGCAATCGCCGCACCCAATGCACAGGCTGGGGAGAATATCCACCTGTCCGCCCTCGAAGCGCGCAATCGCCCCGGTCGGACAACCCGTCAGACACTCCGGGTCCTTGCAGTGAAGGCAGACCGCCGGCATCAGGAGCGATTGGTCAAGCTTGGCATGGGTTGGCGTCCGCGGTCGCAAAACATGAATGCCTATTCGCTTGAGCCGAGACTGCCCGTGCATCTCGTGGCAGGCGAGCGAGCAGTTCCCGCAGCGGATGCAAAGGTCCATGTCCATCAGCAGCAGGTTGTTGGCGTCGGCCAGACCCTTGTCGAGCAGGCGATCCTGCGCCGCTTTAGCCGCCGGCTTGAACGTCAGCGCCTTGGCAGGCTGAAGCGGCGTGCCGATCTCCCCCGCAGCGCCCAAGGCGGACTTCAGGCTCTCCAGCAGTTGCGGGTCGCGGTAGAGGGCTTCCACTGAAATCTCAAGCGTCTCCGTCCGACTCATCGCCAGGGCTCGGTAGGGAAACCGCGCGTCACGCACGGTTAGGGCGTTGAAGCCGAGGATGTAGCCGGGCCCAAGATAATCCGCGACTTCTCCCGCTTGCGTCTGACTGATGCGCTTAACCCAGCCATCGCGGATAAGGATGAGGTTTCGGATGCGCTCGCCTTCGCTGGCCAAGACGTGGCCGCGCGCCGCCAGTTGAAATTCGGCAATATCGGCGATTTTTTTCTTCAGGTCGTCTGGCGCTTGGAGCTGGCTGGCCGCCGCCGCGCGACCGTTGTTGCGGTAGGCAATGTCAAGCGCCGCGCCAAACCGCTTCAGCTTGCGCAGGATGCGCAAGGCCGGCCGTTGCACTTCAAGCGCGCGCGCCCCCCGCTGCCGATGAGCGATGACCGTTGCGCTGCGCGGCGCGCCGGCCAGCACGCCCATCTCGCCAAAGGGCTTGCCTGACTCAAAAACCGCCACCGGCTCCGCGACGCCCGTCACAAACACTTCCGCCGCCCCGGAGACAATGATGTAAAAGGTGTTGGTATCCCAGTCGCCCTGGCGCACGATTGCCTGGCCCGGCGCGTAGTCGTACATCCGTATGTACGGCCCAACCTTCTTGCCCGGGCCGTAGTTGCGCCCGTATACGGCCACTTCCAAGTCCACGCTGAACTTGTAGCCGCGACCCTCTTCATGCTCGACAAGCTCCTCGATAGCGGCAAGGCCGCGAATCGCCTCTAGAATGGCATGCCGATTGACAATTTCCTGACGCTTGGTCGAGGCGGCAGGCGCTGGGGCGGTCGTGGTGGCGCTCATGGGCGGCTTCTTCGCAGGCGCGCGCCAAGGGGCGCGCCTCGCAGTTCAGGTTAGGGTGCAAACACGCAGGGGGAGGATAGCTGATTTGTAAATAAAAGCACACTGATCCAGGCGTTTTGAAGCCTTGGCCTGGCAGTTTTTTTGCGGCCGCCGCCGCGCCGGCTCCGGCGTGTCACATGGGGGTCACAAGTTTCGCATAGCCTTGCAAAGACTTTTCAAGCGTGGCACATCCAGCCTGGCTTCTGTCTGACGATGTTTTCCCTCCGAGGAATTTGCATGCGCTTCTCACGTTACCGAACCTTGGCGGCCGCCTTCGCGCTCGCGGTTGCCGCCCTGCCGCTCGCGGGCTTTCCAAAGCCGGCGTCCTGCGCGGCAATCCGCCTTCCAAAGCCGGCGCCCAACGGCTGCCGGCTCGTTGTGGGCATCGTTGTCGACCAGTTGCGCGCCGACTATCTAGAGCGATTTGACGACCTGTTTGGCGAAAAGGGCTTCAAGCGACTCAAAGCGAAGGGCGCTTACTTTGCCAACGCGCATTATCTCCATGCCTGCACCTACACAGCTCCGGGCCACGCCGTCGTCACCACTGGCTCAACGGCGGCTGTCACCGGCATCATCGGGAACAAGTGGTATGACCGCGAAACTGGCAAGTTGGTCGAGAGCGTCACCGATGACGAGACGACCGGCGTCCCGGAAGGAAAGGGCGCTTCCCCGCGCCGATTGATAGTTTCAACGCTTGGCGATGAACTCAAGGCCGCGACGGGCGGGCGGGCCAAAGTCATCGGCATGTCGCTCAAAAATCGCGGCGCCATCCTGCCCGCCGGGCGCGCGGCCGACGCCGCTTATTGGTTTGACGACAAGCGCGGTCAGATGCAGACCAGCTCGTATTACATGAAAGAGCTGCCCGCTTGGGTGGCGGACTTCAACGCCCGCCGGATTCCCGATCAGTGGTTTGGCAAAGCCTGGGAAAAAGCGCTGCCGGAAAGCGCCTACGCCCGCTGCGATGCGGATGACGCGCCTTATGAAGGGCGCTTCGCTGGGGGCGGCTCCGCCTTCCCGCATGTGGTCGGGCGCGGCGACAAGCCCAACTCGCGCTTCTATGACGAGTTCGCCAGGACGCCCTGGGCCAACGACTTCCTCGCCGACTTTGCCGCGGCCGCCATCGCCGGCGAAGGGCTTGGCGCGGACGCGATCCCCGATGTCTTGACCATCAGCTTTTCGGCTAACGATCTCGCTGGCCATGCGTTCGGCCCGAACAGTCACGAAGCGCTGGACATGACCGTGCGCACCGACCAAACCCTAGCGCGCTTGCTCGACTTGGTTGACCAAAAGGTCGGGCTGGAGAAGACGCTCATTTTTCTCACGTCTGACCATGGCGTGTCGCCCGTGCCGGAATACGCCCAGCGGCAGCGGCTCAACAGCCGCCGGATTCCTTTCGAGCAGGTCGCCGTCGCTATCAAGCGCGCGCTGGACGCCAAGTTTGGGGAAGGGGCGTGGTTCGCCGGATTTTCGGCCGAATCGGTCTATTTTGATCTCGAGACGCTGGCCGCCAAGCGGCTCGATCGCGCGGACGTTGAGCGAGCGGCAGCGGAAGCCGCGCTGAGCGTCGGCGGCATCGCCGCGGCCTTCACGCGAACGCAAATGCTCTCCGGCGCGCTGCCGCGAACGCCCATCGCCCAGCGGGTACAGATGGCTTTTCATCCGCAGCGCGGCGGCGATGTGTTTCTCGTGCCGGAGCCGTTTTGTTTTTTCAGCGACGAGGTCTCGACGATGGCCACAACCCACGGCACGCCCTACCCGTATGACACCCATGTGCCGGTGCTGCTGATGGGGCGAGGCGTCGCGGCCGGAACGTATCTGACGCAAGCCAGCCCCGCCGACATTGCCCCGACGCTGGCGGTTTTGCTGGGGATTGCCGCGCCAAGCGGCGCGGTTGGCCGACCGCTCGATGAAGCGTTGCTTGACCGGCCTGCCGCTCCGACTCGGTCGCGCGAGCGGCAGCCGGCAAATAGCAAATAATGGGGCTTTCTCTGGCATTGGCGCGGGTTCTTGCTGTATCGCGTCATTGGCCGAAGCGGGAGCTGTGCTATGCTTCCCGTTGGCCACGGTTACAGGCAAGGTTTCGCTACTGCATGCTTCCAGGGAAACATCCGATGATCCAGGGCATGCCGGTCATCGTCGCCACCGAGGGAATGAACCGTGAAACGTTCGCTCAGGCTGTGTTACTCGCTCATTCTCAGCATTCCGCTCATTCTGCTAGCTCCGCTGCGCGAGCAGCAGGCGCACCCGCAGGCGACGCCCGCCGTTTCCGCTTCGGACGAATTAATGCACCGGGCGACGCTGCTGGCCCAGTCTCTGTATAGTCGCCCGCCCGCCGCTCGCGAAGAGGGGGAATATCTGGCGCTGGCGGATGTTTATGCGCGCGCCATCGCCCTGGACGCCGCCGCCGCGACGGGCGATGCCGCGCTTGTGGCGCGGGCTGAAATCTTCCGCGAGATGGCGCAGCTTTTCAACAAGCCGCGGTATTTTTACGCTGCGCTGGATAGCTACG
This sequence comes from Chloracidobacterium sp. CP2_5A, assembly GCA_002254845.1. Classification (GTDB taxonomy): domain Bacteria; phylum Acidobacteriota; class Blastocatellia; order Chloracidobacteriales; family Chloracidobacteriaceae; genus Chloracidobacterium. The sequence goes on from NKPT01000002.1 coordinate 10,787, forward strand.
ACAGCGTGTTGCGGCGCTACCCGGAAGGGCCGTTTCTGGTGCGGGCGCTGGTCGGCGTGGCGCGCATTCACGAGCGCGACCTGCATGCGCCGGAAGCTGCCGAGCAGGCGTACCTCGAAATCATCCAGCGATTCCCCCAGTCGGTCAGCGCCCGCGAAGCGGTCGCCTGCGTGGCGCGCCTGCGGGCCACGGCCGGAGAGCGTTATCCCCGCGATGTGGCTGAAGCGCATTCCGAGGAAGACGCCGCCGGTATTGCGACCATCAGCCAGATTCGTCATTTCTCGGGGCCGGATTACGCGCGAGTGGTTCTCGACTTGAGCGTTGGCGCGGCCTATGAGCGGCGCGTCGAGGGAACGACGCTTGTCATCAAGCTTGCGTCGGCCCGGCTGTCGCCGCTGGTGACGCCGGCGCAGAATCTATCGGCGTCCGGCGGAATGTTGCGCCACATCCGACTCAGCAGCCGGGATGGCGCGGTTGAGATTCGGATTGAGTGCTCCCGTCTGCGCGACTTCGCCATTTTCGCCCTCGACAACCCGGCGCGCCTCGTCGCCGATGTGCGCGGCGCGCAGCCGATTGCCGAAGAGCCGCCGCTGGTCGCCGAGGCGTCGTCCCTGCCGTCATCAGGGGCGACGCCAGGCTCGCTGATGCGCGCCCTTGGTCTGAAGGTCAAGCGCGTCATCATTGACCCCGGCCATGGCGGCTCGGATACCGGCGCGATTGGGCGGGATGGGATTTACGAGAAGGATGTCGCGCTGGACATCGCCCTGCGGCTGCGCGCCGCCATTCAGCGCGAGCTCAAGGATGTCGAGGTGGCTTTGACGCGCGACACGGATCGCTTCGTGCCGCTGGAAGAGCGTACGGCGATTGCCAATGCGCGCCAGGCGGATTTGTTTATTTCCATTCACCTCAACTCCAGCCCGACGCCGCTGGCGAGCGGCGTGGAAACCTACTTTCTGAGCCTGGACGCGACCAAGGAGGAGCTCGACGTGGCGACTCGCGAAAACGCCACCACGTCGCGCAGCGCCGGAGAGCTGCAAGGGTTGCTCCAGCGCATTGTGACCGACACGCGCGTTGCCGAGTCGCGGACGTTCGCCCAGAGCATTCAGTCGAGCCTGGTGACCGGACTAGGCCGCGTCAGCCCGACGGCTGGCTTCAATCGCGGCGTCAAGAAGGCCCCGTTCGTCGTCCTGCTTGGCGCGAATATGCCGAGCGTCCTGACGGAGGTTTCCTTCCTAAGTCATCCTAAGGATGGGGAAGCCCTGCGCACCGTCGAGTTTCGGCAGAGCATCGCCGATTCGCTGTGCGACGGCATCAAGCGCTACATCGAAAACCTCAAGCGCCCCGGCATCGTCGCGGCCGAATAGCGCCCCCGGCGGCGGCCTAAATCCGCTTGAAGCCGCGCTCAATCATTGACATATCAAAGCGCAGAATGACTGGCCGCCCGTGCGGGCAATTGGTCGGCTGCTCGCATTTGAACAGCTCGTCCACGAGCCAGGACATCTTTTCCGGCGTCAGTCTGAGGTTGATTTTGATCGCCGCTCGGCACGCGAGGCCAGCGGCCAGCTCGCGCAGAAAACGCTCGCGCGAAACGGCTTGATGCTCGGCCGACAGGGTATCGAGCAGCTCCGCCAGCAAGTTCTGGGCGTCCTCGACGGCGAGGTCGGCGGGCACGCCATGGATGGCGACCGTTCGCCCGGCGAGGCGCGTCGCTCGAAAGCCGGCCGCTTCCAGCTCGCCCGCGATGGCGTCAAACGCCGTCGCCTGCGCTGGCGATAAGTCCGCGACAAGGGGCGTCAGCAGCATTTGCGTCGCGACTTCGCGGGCGAGCAGCGCTCTCGCGCGCTGCTCGAATAAAATCCGCTCATGCGCCACGTGCTGATCAATCAGCAGCAGCCCATCGGCGTCCGTCGCCACGATATAGCTGTCGTGAATTTGTCCGAGAATCCGAAGGTCGGCGCGGCGAGCGCCCGCGACGCGCTCCGCCTGCGCGGGCGCCCGCCGCGCCGCGCCGGCGCAGCGAGCGCGGGTTCGCCCATCCAAAATGGCGCTGAGGCGCTGCGCCGCTTCGGCTTCCATTTCAACGGGCGAGCTCTCCGCCGGCGTCTCCGCTTCCGCGGTCGGGGGCGGGCTGGCGACGGAGGGCGCGGGCGCCGGCGCGGCGAAGAAGGGTGGCGGCTGGCGCTCGCCGCCGCCGTCCGCGATAGGCGGCGACTTCTCTCCAGCGGGTTGCGCCGGCGCGAGGGCGCGAAGCGCGGTCTGGACGTCCGATGGGCGGGGCGCTGCCGCCGGCGACGCGAAGGCGTCCGTTCGGGACGGGCGCGATACCGGCGGCAGCGTTGGGAACGGGGCGAAGCGGGGCGCGACGCCGAGGGCTTTCCGCACCGCCGCGACAACGCTTTCCAGCACGCGCTGCGGCGCTCGAAAGCGCACTTCGGTCTTCTGCGGGTGGACGTTCACATCCACCGCGTCGGGGGGCACGTCCACGAAGAGCATCGCCGCCGGGAAGACGCCCGACGGCAACACATTCCGATAGGCGTCGGAAAGCGCGCGCCCAATGAGCTTGTCGCGGACAAAGCGCCCATTGACGAAGAGATACTGCCCCTCGCGGCTTGCTCGCTGGATATGCGGACGCGAAGCGAAGCCGCGCACGGACACCTCGTCTTGAACGAACTCAACCGGGGCCAGGCTGTCGAGCAGTCCCGCGCCAAAAAGCTGGTAGGCGCGCGCCCGCAAGTCCGTTGTCGCCGTGACGGCCAAAACCTGTCGTCCGTTGTGTTCAAGTCGGAAGCCGCGCGCCGGGTTGGCTAGCGCGTAGTGAGTCACCAGATTCGTGACGTGAAAGGCTTCCGTGGCGTCGGCTTTGAGAAACTTGCGCCGGGCCGGCAGGTTGAAAAACAGGTCGCGCAGGACAATCTCCGTGCCGCCGGGCGCGGCCGCGTCGCGGACGTGACGCACCTTTCCGCCCTCGATAACGACCTCGGTTCCGCAGGTCGCGCCGTGTAGCTTCGTCGTGAGCGTGACCCGCGTAACCGAGCTTATGGCAGCCAGGGCTTCGCCGCGAAAGCCGAACGTTTGAATCGTCCTGAGGTCGTCAGCCGAGCGGATTTTGCTGGTCGCGTGGCGCTCAAAGGCCAAGAGCGCGTCATCGCGCGTCATGCCCTCGCCGTCGTCGCGGATGCGAATGGCTTCCTTGCCGCCGCGCTCCACGGCGATGTCAATCTGCCGCGCGTCGGCGTCGAGGGCGTTTTCCAGACACTCTTTGACAATTGAAGCCGGGCGCTCAACGACTTCGCCCGCGGCGATGCGGTTGGCGACGACATCCGGGAGAATGCGAATTTTTGACATAGCTCAAGCGTGGAAGGGCTGGAAGGATCGCCGGCGGCAAGCGCTCCGCATTCACATAAGGTCAAGCGGGTCAATTTCAATGAAGACGTGGCGGCGCTCGGTGTCGGTCAGTTCCGGCAGGAATCGCTCAATCGCTTGGCGCAGCAGGCGGCGCTGCCGCGCCTTGAGCAGAATTTGAAAGCGATACTCGCCGCGCAGCCGCGCCAAGGGCGCCGGCGATGGGCCAAGCGCCCGCAGGGCGTGGCTGTCAGGGGCTGGAGCGGCATCCCGCAGCGGCTGACGCAGGATGGCGGCAGCCTTTTCGGCGAGCGCCTGGGCTTCGATTTCTCGCTCGTGGCGGATGATGATATTGGCGAGAACGCAGAAGGGCGGGTAGTACATCTCGCGCCGTTGAACAATTTCCTGCTCAAAAAAGGCTTCATAGTCCTGCTTGCAGCCGGCGACCAAGGCGTAGTGTTCGGGACAATAGGTCTGAACGATGACGCGGCCGGGTCGGTCGCCGCGCCCGGCCCGGCCGGCGACCTGCGCAATGAGTTGGAAGGCGCGTTCGGGCGCCCGAAAATCCGGCATGAGGAGCCCGGCGTCAATTGAGACAACGCCCACCAGCGTGACATTCGGGAAGTCATGACCTTTGGCGATCATCTGCGTGCCGACCAGGATGTCGAGGCTGCCCGAAGCGAAGTCGTTGAAGATGCGCTCGAAAGCGCCGCGCCGGCGGGTCGTGTCCCGATCCAGGCGAGCGATGGAGAGCGTTGGAAACAGCTCGCGCAGGCGCGCTTCAAGCTGCTCGGTGCCCTCCCCGACGTACGCGATGCCCTCGCCGCGACATTCGGGGCAGACGCTGGGCGGCGGCGCGGTATAGCCGCAGTAGTGACAGGCCAGATAGCGGTCGCTCCGGTGGTAGGTCAGCGTCACCGAGCAGTGCGGGCACGTCACTGTAAAGCCGCACTCCCGACACAGCCAACAACTCGCAAATCCCCGCCGGTTGAGCAAAACCATGACCTGCTCGCCCTGCGCGCAAGTTTCGGCGATGGCGGTTTGCAGCTCGTCCGAAATGAAGCGGGTCGCCTTGTGACGCTTGAAGACTTCGCGCATGTCCACCAGCGTCACTTCCGGCAGGCGGCGGCTTCCAATGCGCCGCGGCAGCGTCAGGCGCGTGTATTTGCCAACCGCGGCGTGCTGGAAGGTCTCGATGGCGGGCGTGGCGCTGCCCAAAATCACTGGGCAGTTGAGCCGACTGGCGCGCAAGATCGCCGTGTCGCGCCCGTGGTAATGCGGCGCGCCTTCGGACTGCTTGTAGGAGCCATCATGTTCCTCATCCACGACGATCAGGCGCAGGTTGACCAGCGGCGCGAACACCGCCGAGCGCGTGCCGATCACGACTCGCGCCACGCCGGAGCGGATGCGCTCCCATTCGTCCACCCGCTCGCCCGGCGAAAGCGAGGAGTGCAACAGGGCCACCAGCGGCCCAAACCGCTGGATGAGTCGCCGCGCCAGCATGGGCGTCAGGCCGATCTCCGGCGCAAGCATTAGGGCGGAGCCGCCGCGCTCCAAAACAGCGGTGATAACCGACAAATAGACTTCCGTCTTGCCGGAACCCGTCACCCCGTGGAGCAAAAACGTATGGAACTCCCCCGCGTCCTGCGCCGCGAGGATAGCTTCGCAGGCCTGTCGCTGTTCCGCCGTGAGATCCAGGGACGGCGCGGCCGGCAAGTCGGCTAAGTGCGCGAGCGGGTCGCGCCGGATGATTTCCGGGGCGACCTCGATCAGGCCTTTTTTGGCCATCTGGCGGATGACGGAGGGGCTGACTGCGGCGCGCAGCGCCAAGTCGGTCACGGTCTCCTCCTCGGCTTCCCGGAGTCGCGCTAGGACGCGCGCCTGCGCCGGCGAGGCGGGCTTTTCAGTCGTCATCCGCCGCCGAGCGACGAGGCGTTGCTTCGCGCTAACGCGCGCCTGCGCCGGTCGCCCGGCAATCGTCACTAGTCCGGCGCGCTCGAGGTCGCGCGCGACTTGACGCGGATGCTTTCCAAAGCGATCCGCCGGCAGCCCCTCCAGCGGGCTTTCGCCGCCAACCTCGGCCAGCCAGGCGAGGCATCGCGCGCTGCGCGTTCGGTCGGAGGTTAGCGCCGCGGCTTGCCGGCCGGCGTCGGTGAGCGTCACCCATTCCTCAAGCCTGATGTCGAGCCCGGTCGGCAGCGCCGCCTTCAGCGTTTCGCCCCACGGCGCGTAGTAGTAATCAGCGACCCACTCGGTGAGGGATAGAATTTCCGCGTTGACAATGGGCGTTTCATCAATCCAGTAAAGGAGGTCCTTGATGTCGCCGGCTTTCAAAGCGTCCGGCGGTCGCTCGCTAACGGCGACGACATAACCCACCAGCGTTTGACGCCCGAAGGGAACGACCACGCGGCAGCCCGGCGCGGCGTAAGCCCGGTAGGTCGGGGGAATGCGGTAGGCGTAAGTCTTCGTCACCGCGGCAGGCACGGCGACTTCCGCGAAGAGCTCCGGGGGCGCGTGATTGGCTGGCGAGGGCGTGGTTTCCGGCATGGTCCTTGAATCGCTTCGGAAAGCGCGGAACAGCTCGCGGCCGGCTCGGCGTCCCGACCGAGATCATCAGACCGCGATGACCAGCGGGACAATGGTCGGCTTCTGCCCGGTCAGGCGCAGGATGTGGCGCTTGAGCGCCAGTCGCAGGTGTTCCTGGAAGCGTTCCTTGCCGCCATTGACGCGGTCGCTCGGCGGGACCGCCTCGGCGGCGGCGAGAACGACGTCGCGCAGCTCGGCAATTTCATCCTCGTCGCCATCCACGCCGAGGTAGCCGCGCGTCGTGATTTCAGGCGGGCCGAGCAGGCTGCCGGTGCTTTCCTCCACCGCGACGCCGGCGATGATGACGCCTTCGTAAGCGAGGCGGCGGCGGTCGCGCAGCAGGGTTTCATCGAGCTCAAGCGAGCAGGTGTCGTCAATATACACGCGATGGACGACGATTTTGTCGCCGATTTGGGCCGTCTCGCTGTCCAGCGTGACGACATCGCCGCTCTCGATCAGCAGCACGCGGTCGGGCGCGTAGCCCAGCGTTTGACAGGCGAACAGCTTGTGTTGATAGAGCTGGCGGTATTCGCCGTGAATAGGAATGAAGTACTTTGGACGCACCGCTTCAAGCATCAGGCGGAGGTCCTCCTGCGCGCCATGCCCAGAGACGTGAATGCGCGCCTGAGTCGAGTCAATCACCGACACTTCATTGCGATAGCATCGGTTGATGAGCTTTGAGATGGCTTTTTCGTTGCCCGGAATTTGACGGGCCGAGAGCGCCACCGTGTCGCCGGCTTCCATCCACGCCTGCCGGTGGCTTCGGTCGGCGATGCGCCACATCGCGCCCATTGGCTCGCCCTGGCAGCCCGACGCCAGCACGACCATTTCGCTGGGGTGGAAGCGCTTGAAGTCCTTGAGGCTGGCGAGCGCGCCCGCCGTGTCGAGAAAGCCCGTGCGCTCGGCCAGCTCGATGTTGCGCTCCATGGCGCGCCCGACCGCCACGACCTGCCGTCCGAACTGCCGGGCCAAGTCAAAGATGATTTGAATGCGATGGATGCTCGACGCGAAGCAACTGACAAAGATGCGCCCAGTGGCGCGGTCGAAAATATCCTCCAGCGCCGGGATGACCACCCGTTCCGAAGGCATCTGGCCCGGGCGCTCAACGTTGGTCGAATCGGACAGCAGGGCGAGCACGCCCCGCCGGCCGAGCTCGCGCAGCCGGTTGACGTCGATCGGATCGCCACAGACCGGCGTGGCGTCAAACTTGAAGTCGCCGGTGTGGACGATTGTCCCGATGGGCGTTGTGATCGCCAGCGCGCAGCAATCCACCGTGGAATGCGAGACGCGAATGTATTCAACCGAAAACGCCCCGACCTGGATGGCGTCGCCCGCCTGAACCGAGCGCAACTCGGCAGACGGCCATAAGCGATGCTCTTCCAGCCGCGGCTCGACGACCCGCAGCGTGTAGGGCGTGCCATACACCGGCGCCTTGACCTTTTTGAGCAGAAAGGGAAGCGATCCGATATGATCTTCGTGACTGTGGGTCAGGATGATGGCGCGAACCTGCTCCCGGTGACGTTCAAGGAAGGTGAAATCCGGCGTCATCGAGTCCACGCCAAAGTGCCCGACTTCGGAGAACATCAGACCGGCGTCAACCACGATGATGTCCGCGCCGTAGCGCAGGACCATGCAGTTCATGCCGAATTCGCCGAGTCCGCCGAGCGGGATGATTTCCAGTCTGGTATCGTTCACGATATCCCATGCATCCTTTCTCGCGCCGACCCCGCTGCCGCGGCCGGTGTCGCCAACGAACGAAAAAGAGAAACGGCCGGCATAGTAGCGAACTTTATCCGTCGGGGCGATAAGCGATGGCTTTTTTCCGCCGCTTCGGAAGCTTGTCATGAATCTTACTGGGAAAATTGGGCTGGTTATTGTGACGGCGCTCGTTGCGCTGGCGCTGGCCGGCCCGCTCTTCATCCCGCCGGAGCTGGTGACGTTTCAGGACCTTGAGCGGAGCTTTGATCCGCCCTCCTGGGCGCATCCGATGGGCCTCGACGAAAACGGGCGCGACATTCTGGCGCGAGTCGTCTACGGCGCGCGGGTCTCGCTGACGGTCGGCGTCATTGTCGTCGCTGTCTCGGCGTCAATCGGCCTCGTGTTGGGCTTGCTCTCCGGCTATGTCGGCGGCTGGCTGGATCGCTTCATCTCCGGCTTTTGGTTCAACGTGTTTCTGGCCTTTCCCGGCATCCTGCTGGCGATTGCCACGGTCGCTTTTCTTGGCGCGAGCCTGGCCAATCTCATTTTAGCTCTGTGCGCGATTGGCTGGGTTGGCTACGCCCGGCTCATTCGGGCGCAAACGCTTAAGGTTCGGGAGTATGACTTTGTCACCGCCGCCCGCGCGCTGGGAGCAAGCGACGCTCGCATCCTTTTTCGGCATATTCTGCCCAACGCCGTCCAGCCGCTGATCGTTCAGGCGAGCCTTGGCATGGCTGGCGCCATCCTCGCCGAGGCGAGCCTCAGCTTTTTGGGTCTGGGCATCCCGCCGCCCACGCCAAGCTGGGGCGCGATGCTGAGCGACGCCCGGACGCACTTCGCTTCGGGCTGGCACATGACCGTTTTCCCGGCGGCGATGATTACCTTGACGGTGCTCGGCTTTAACTTGCTGGGCGATGGCTTGCGCGAGCGACTCGACCCCAAGCAGCGCCCGCGCTGAAAAGGCCCCGATGGGCTTTGGCCGCTAGCTGGCGCGCGCCGCAACGGCGGGGTGGCCCGGCTTTGGTTGCTTGCCGCTCGGCTATCGCCTAGCATGGCGCGCAACGCATGGCGCGCAACGCGCATGGCGCGCAACGCGCCTTTTCAACGCCCTGCTTTCGCCTTTCGCCCCTGGCCCGCGGTCGGGCGGCTTCGTATCGTTGCACTTGGGGTATCGTTGCACTTGGGGAGGGAGTTTGCTCGTATGTCTGCGCCGCACCAACTAAGTCATATCCAGCAAAGCTTCAACCAAGTCCTGCAGATGATGCTGTCGGTATCCGACAAAGTCAGCGACTTGATTTTCTCGCCTGGACGACCGCCCCAGGTGGAGCTCGTCGGACAGCTCCGGGCCGTCAAGATTCAGGGTCTGGAGCAGCTTACGCCGCAGCATACGCATGCCTTCGCGCAGGTGCTTTTGGCGAATAACGCGGCCAACGCCGAAAAGCTGGAGAAGTTTGGGTCGGTGGACTTGTCTTACAGCGTGCCGGGACACTCCCGCTTTCGGGTCAATGTGTTCAAGCAGCGCGGGACCGAGGCCATCGTCATGCGGGTGATTCCCAATCGCATCCCGGCGCTAGAGGATCTCGGCCTTCCGCCACAGCTTCGTCAGGTGGCCGACCTCAAGAATGGCATCGTGCTGGTCACTGGCCCGACCGGAAGCGGCAAGTCATCAACGCTGGCGGCAATCATTAACCTCATTAACGAGACCAAGTATTACCACATCGTCACCATCGAGGACCCTATCGAGTTCATTCACCCGCACAAGAACTCCACGATTCACCAGCGCGAGCTGCACAGCGACACGCCAGATTTCGCGCTGGCGCTGCGGGCGGCGCTGCGGCAGGCCCCTAAAGTCATTTTGGTGGGCGAGATGCGCGACCGGGAAACGATTGAAATCGCCATGGAGGCCTCTGAAACCGGACACCTTGTGTTTTCCACGCTGCACACGATTGACGCCGCCAAAACCGTGGATCGGATCATCGGGGTCTTTCCGAAGAGCGAGGAGCATGTTGTTCGCACGCGCCTGGCGCAGTCGTTCCGGTACATTATTTCTCAGCGGCTGATCCCGCGCGCCGATCAGCGCGGGCGAGTCGCCGTCGTTGAGATTCTGCGCTCGACAATGCGAACCCGCGAATACATTGAAAAAGGCGAAACGGCCGGCAAAACGCTTGTGGATGCCATGCGCGACGGCGAGATCGAAGGCATGCAGCACTTTGACGGCGTGCTTGAGAAGCTCATCCGCCAGAACGTCATCACGAAGGAAGATGGGCTGGCCTATGCGACGAACCCCGGCAACCTGATGCTTCAGCTAAGCGACCTGGGTCGCCCTTCCCCGCAGGACGCGACGCCGCCGGGACTGACCGGCGGACACCGCGCGCCAGGCGAGCCGCCGAAGCCCGCGCCAACGTCCGCCGCCCGCCCCGGCTCCATGCTCGACCTCATTGACCGGTAGCGCCCAGGGCGCCGACTTCGGGCGCAGGGCGGTTGTCGCTTTGACGCGCCCGGTCGGTTGCGTCAGGCGGGAGCGCTTGGCTAATGTTGCGTTACGTAGCTTGCTCTTGATTGGAGGGGAAACTGCCATGGATGCCGCTTCCAAGGCGTTGGCCGAAGCGTCGCCGCGCTCGTTCGAGGAATTTTTCCCGCTCTACCTCGCCATGCACAGTCACCCCATGACGCGCATTTTCCACTTTATCGGGACGGCGCTTCAACTGCCGATCATCATCGCTTGCTTTCTTAGCGGCTGGTGGTGGGGGCTGCTGGCCATTCCGTTCGTTTCATATGGGCTGGCTTGGTTTTCGCACTTTGTCTTCGAGCGCAATCGCCCGGCGACGTGGACGAGCCCGTGGTATTCGCTCCTGGGCGACTACAAGATGGTTGGACTGATGCTGCGCGGGCAGCTCTGGCGATAACGCGCGTGATGTCGCGGCAACCGAAGCTTGACACGGGTGACGCATCGCTTCGTGAGGTCAAGCGTCATGCTGAGTTCCGTTTGGGGAACGGCGCTTCTACATCTGCTCATTGCAACGAGTCATGGCTTCGTGGGCGCTTGGCTGGCCGTGCGGATGGTGTTTCGTCCGCGCCGCGCCTGGAAGCTGTTTGGCTGGCGCATCCCCTTCACGCCGGGCATGATTCCGGCGGAACGGGCGGCGTTTCTCAAACGCTTCGCCAACGTGATTGCCGAGCGCGTCCTGACGGTTGAAACCATTGCTGACGAGATTATGGCGCTCGGCATTGAGGGCGAGGTTGGCGCGGCGTCGCGGCGCCACTACGCCGAGCAGACCGATAGCGAGGACTTTCTTCGCCATCTTGCCCGGCGTATCGTCGAGTTGCTTGCCGATGAGCGCAACGCGGCTGGGATTGGCCGCCGCCTGACCGATGGCTTCGCCAATGTCGTCATTGAAGAGGCGGGCGCGACCTATGGCTTGGTCGGCCGCCTCATCGCTCGGCGGCTGGTCGAGCTGGGCATGCTCAAGCGCATCGTGACGCTCGCGCTGGAAGACATTGCGAGCCTTTTGAGCCAAAACGAGCCGGCCCGCGCCGCCATGGTCGAGACCATCGCGACGGTCGGCGGTCATCTGTTTGAAAGCGACGCCGCGCCGCCGCGTCTGCACCCGTCGGAGGTCACGCCCGTGACCGAGTTTGTGCAATCCCTGGGCCGCCGACTGGATATTGAAGCCTTGTTGCGCTCGCAGCTTGAACGATTGACTGACCAGATGATTGAAGAGCTGATCTATCGGGCGGCTGGGCGCGAGTTGCGCATGATTGTCCGTTTCGGAGCGCTGGTGGGGCTGGTCGTCGGCATCGTGCAGGCTGGGCTTTTCCTGTTGACTGAGTCCTGACCGCGGGCGCCGGCGAAGTCGCCCGCCAGGACGCCGGCGGCTTCGCAAGGGACGGCGTCCTGGCCGTCCCTTGCGTCGCTCCGCTTAGGCGGAAGCCGCGCTAATCCTCGCCTTGGGCCTTGGTGTAGCCGGCCTCGCCGTCGAACTCCGGCAACTTCTCAATGTGCATCCAGCGGTACTGCGCCCCGATGCGCTGCGTCAGCTCTAGAATCTGCGCGTCCGTCACCTCGCTCGCCGCATCGCGCCCAATGAAGCGGCAACGGTAGTGATCAACGCAATCCGTCATCGCGCCGACCGATGGATACACCTTCGTGCCGCGATTGGAAATCATCTTGAGCTTGAGCGCCGCGCCCTCCGCCAACGCCTCCAGCGCCGGTCCCAACTGCTCCGGCAACTGACTGGTCTCGACGAAAATATCCGCGCCGACAGTGCGTCGAGTCCGCGCCTTCACCACATCCGGCGCGGTTGGAAACGTCGGCATCTGAAGCGGCTTGTGGTCGCGCACGCGCCAGCTTTCCGACTTCTTGCCAAGGTTGCCGATAATGGCGTCGGCGAAGGCGCGCGTGCCGACCGACTTTTCATCGCCCGCAATATCGCGGGTGAGAATGCCTTGCTCCAGCGTGACAAGCAGCGCGTGTTCAATCTTGGCCGCCGCCTCAAATTCGCCCAAGTGCCGCAGCATCATGACGCCTGACATCAGCACCGCCGTGGGATTGATGACATCCTTGCCGGCGTATTTTGGAGCCGAGCCGTGTACCGCCTCGAAGATCGCCACTTCGCTGCCAATATTCGCCGATGGCGCGAAGCCCAAGCCGCCAATCAAGCCCGACGTCAGGTCGCTGAGAATATCGCCGTTCATGTTCGTGGTGACAATGACATCAAATTGCTCGGGCCGCTTCACAAGCTGATGCGCGCAGTTGTCAATAATGATGTGGCTGGCTTCAATGTCGGGATATTCTGGCGCCAGGGCCTCGAAGGCGCGCTTGAGCATGCCTTCGGTCTGCTTCATGATGTTGGACTTCGTGGCGCAGTGAACCTTTGTCCGCCCTTCGGAGCGGGCGAATTCAAACGCCAGCCGGACAATCTTCTCGCAGCCCTTGCGCGAAATAAGCTTCAAGCACTGCGCCACGCCCGGCGTTTGCATGTGCTCAATGCCGGCGTAAAGGTCTTCAACGTTTTCACGCACCACGACGAGGTCAAGCCGCCGCCCGGTGAAGGGCGTCGCGACGCCCGGCATCTCGCGCACCGGACGAATGTTCCCGTAAGTCTCAAACAGCTTGCGCAACGTGACATTGGCGCTCTTTTCGCCGAAGCCGACCGGCGTTTCCAGCGGCCCCTTCAGAACAACGCGGGTCTTGGCGATGGATTCAATGGTTTCAGGCAGGACGCCCGACGGCACGCCCTGTTGAAAGACGCTTGCCCCGGCGGCGCGCGTTTCCCAGGCCACAGCCGCCCCGGTCGCTTCAATGATGCGCTGCGTCGCCGTAATGCATTCCGGGCCAATGCCGTCGCCCGGAATCAGCGTGACGAGCTTCTTGCCGTCTTCGGTGATGTGAAATTTCATGAGACGATAACCTCGGAAAAAGCGTGCGAAAGCGCACATAATGCAGCGCGAGTCTAGTGCGCCCCGGCGGGATGGTCAAGAAATGGCGCGAGCGGCAAGAAATGGCGCGAGCGGCGCCGGAACGCGCCGGCGGCGGGCCTTGGCACTCCTCGGATTTTTGCTCGCGGACGCGGCGCGCGCCGCGCCAGGCTGGCCGAGACCCTCGCTTTCAACTGACCTGACATTCGGCAAGCGAGCGCCGAACTAGAATCAAGCATCCAGTCGCGGTGTAGCTATGGGCGTGCAGCGTGCCCGCCTCTGACCGAATGTAATCGCCTGGACCAAGCGTTTCGTCGCCGATGACCAGGTCGCCCTCCAGGACAAGGATCTCTTCCATTTTAAGGTGGCGGTGCGGCGGCATCGCCATGCCTGGCATCGCCCGCACCAGCGCCAGCACGGTGTCGTCAACTTCGTTTTGGTACAGCGCGCGCGCTAGCCACCCATCTTGGAGCGGGAACCACCGGGCGCTGTCGGCGCGTGAAATGGCTGAGTAATAAATTGCCTCCGCGGCGTCGCCAGCCGGCGCTGGCCGTGACGGCGACATCGCTCCCGACTGAACCGCGCTCATCAGCCGCTCGCGCAAATGAGCTGGCGGAGGGGTGGCGGTCGCGCTCAGAACGCGCGCGATGAGGCTGCGGGTTTCCTCTAAAAGCTCAACGCGCAGGCGCGCATCCTGCGCCATAACCATTTCGAGCCGCCGGCGCTCCTCTTCGCCTAATAAGCCAAGCGCGTAACCAAGCAAGTCTTCCCAAGGCTGTTCCATATCCGGCGCGTCGTCCTGCTTGAAATTATCATCCATTGTCATAGCCATCCCTTCTCCGCTGCCGGCCGCAGCCGGTTTCGCAGGTGCTGAAGCGCCAGACGGATACGCCCTTTGACCGTCCCTAGCGGGATCGTCAGGCGATCAGCGATTTCCTGATTGGTCAAGCCGCTAAAAAACGTCAGCTCGATAACCTGCCGTTGATCCGGCGACAGGGATTGAACCGCCGCTCGGATCATTTCCCCCTGCTGGGCTTCAAGCATGGCGCTTTCCGGATCGCTTTGCGCAAGCTCAGGCGTCGCCGGCGCGTCAGCCTGAACGTAACGGTCGCTACGGCGCGCCCGAAGGCGGTCAATGGCGCGGCTACGCGCCATCATCAGAAGCCAGGCAAGGGGGAGTCCGCGCTGGAGGTCATAACTCTTTGCTCGCCGCCAAACTTCAAGGTAAACCGCCATGGTCGCCTCTTCCGTGTCGCTGTCATCGCGGAGAATGCGCTTGGCGACGCCAAAAACCTGCCGGGAGGTCGCGTCATACAACTCGCCCAGGGCTTGGTGGTCGCCATCCGCAATGCGACGAATTAAGTTGAGCAGTCGCGCGTTGTTGTCTCGGTCTCCTGCGAAGCGTTCGTGAGTCACCTTGTTTCGGTCTCCTGCGAATACGGGAGTCAGAGCGAAAGCGATGTGTGTCACCTAGCGCAGACTAGGCAATTTCCCGGTTGTTAGAGCGCAACCTGAAGAGTAACCGCCCGCGACGTTATGCGTCGGGCTCGCGGCTGGCAATTCTCCGTAAGCTCCCAACGCCGCTGAAGCCGCGCTTGCCGCCGCGCCCGAAGTCTAGCCAGGTTGTCAACGTTAAGAGTCTGGCCGAGCTTTCCTCAATGGTCGCAATCTACTCAATCCGCAGGCTCGCAATACGGGCGGACGCGATACAGGCGGACGGGGACTGGAGCGCGCCGTGACGGGGAAGCGCCCGACTTGATAACTGGCCTAGCCTTCGGCGGGCGACTTAGGGACGGGCTGTCAAGCCGTCTCTCCACAGTCAGCGGCCTTGGGAAGGCGCTGTCCTTGGCGATTCGCTCATCGTTCAGCCGTCAGGCGTCGAGGTCTGGCCGCCAAGCAGCGCCTCCAGATGCATATTGGAGAAGGCCTGGATGAGTCTGTTTCGCCGGCCGATGACTTGCGTTTCCTGGGATGAGGCCGCATCGCTGGCGCCAGTCTCTGGGGTTGTCCGCTCAACGGCGGCGGCGGCGGCGATGAAAAGGCGGATGGCGACGACGCGCCTGGTCCGCCGCTTCCTGCTGCTTCGCCTGCGCGTAGAGCGTTTCCACATCGGGATGCAATCGCCCTGGCTGGCTTTCGTCAAACAGCGGCTGAAGACGGCCATCGGCATGGATGAAGGCCGTCCGCAGCGGCACGGGGCGCTGCGGATGCGCCACGAGCCGGCACTCGACGCCGCGCGTCCACGTGACCCACTCCGCCAGCTCGCGGGCGTTGCCAACCGTTGCCGACAGCATCAGCAGGCGCGTCGAGGCCGGCGTGTAAATGATCGATTCCTCCCATACGACGCCGCGATGCCGGTCGCCAAGGTAGTGAACCTCGTCAAACACCACCAGGTTGGGCGCGCTCGCGACGCCATCCCGCGTCATCGCGTCGTAGAGGCCGTTGCGATAAATCTCTGTCGTGGCGATTTTGAGCGGCGCGTCGGGATTCATGCGCCGGTCGCCTGTGATGAGTCCGACGGCATCGGGGCCGAACTTGCGCCCGAACTCGCGAAACTTGTCATTGGACAGCGCCTTGAGCGGCGAGGTGTACCACGCCGCGCCGCCGCGCTCCAGCGTCCGGCGAATCGCCTGCTCGGCGATCCAGGTTTTGCCCGATCCGGTCGGCGCGGCGACCATGACATCCATGCCCTGCTCCGTCACGATGTCCACGGCCGCGAGCTGAAACAGGTCTGGAACGAAGGGCTGCGGGTCGGGCGCGCCGATGCCTTCCAGCAGCTTGTTGAGCGCCGCCCGGCGGTGCCGCTCAACTTGAAACGCGTGGTAATCCAGATTCGGGCGCGGGCGGCGGCGCTCAATTGCCCGCAACTCCTCGATGACTGTCGCCGGCCCAATCGTCAGCAGGCTCACCACCTGCTGCGCTGGGATCGGCTGGCCCGGATCCAGCCCCGCCGTCAACAGGCGGAGCAGGCGCGCCCGCGCCTCCGGGGCGAGTTCCGGCGCCGCTTCCTCCAGCCAGTCGCGGACCTGCTCTGGGGAAAGGCGCGCGACTTCGTAGAGCCGATGCGCCGTAGACGCATGTTCCCGCGCCTGTTCAATCACTTGGTTGAGCAACGCGGCCCGGTTGCCTGCCTGCCGCGCCGGAGCGCCCAGTACGCTCCGCAAATGCAGCGCGTCGAGTGTTTCCGCTAGGCGACGCAGTCGCCCTTCAGTCAATTTGAGCATCGTGTCCAGCCAAGCCGTTCATCCCTGATTGCGACGCCGGATGGCGATGCGGCACTATGTCGCAAGCAACCCTGCAGGCGCAATGCGCGCCCAATCCGTCTTGGAAATTTGCCTTGACCACGCCGCTCGACTCTAGGGAGACCACGACCATGTTTGGGGAGACCACGATGACCGTCCGTTTACGCTGGGCCGCGGGGCTAGGACTCGGACTGGCGGGCTTGCTCGCCGCCGGGTTGGTCAGCGCGGATGTCAAATATCGCCTCTACTGCGCCAACGGGAAACTCGAAGTGGACACCCGCACGCCGGAGCAGATGCAGCGGGCGCGCGGGCAGGCCTGCCTGCTGGGCGAGTTCGACACGCGCGCGCAAGCCGAAGCCGCGGCTGACCGGCGCGGCGGGAGCGGCGCGCCCTGCTCGTGTCCGTAAGGCGGCTACGGCGCGGTCAGCCATTGCCGCGCTTTCTCTGCCTCCGGCGCGCGCGGATACTGCTTCGCCAGCCGCCGGTAGGCCGCCCCATCGTAGCGGTACCGCTTTTGAGCTAGGTCGTAGCGAAACTTGACGCCCAACCGGTTGTAGCGATCCAGCGCCGGGTCGTTGTCGAAATAGGCCGCTTCGTCAGCGTTGCCGGAGGTCGCCCGTTGGCGAGCGCGCCGCTCGGCGCGGCGCTGAATGGCTTGCGCCTCCGCGTCGGCCGTTTCGCCGAGCAACAACAAGCTGGCTGGCATCTGCGGCGACTGGCGAAACAGCGATTCAAACAGCCGACACAGGCGAAGCCGCTCATAACCTCCAGTCTCGGCGCGGGCCAGCGCCAGCAGGCGAGCGGCGTCGCTGGGCTGGCTGGCGCGGGCCACCGCCCGCTGGTCAAGCCAGCCGCGCGTCCGTCGCGTCACGGCAACGAACAGGTAGGCTCGTCCGTCCGCCGTCCGCGGCCGGCCGAGGACATACACGCGCCGTCCAACCCGGAGCCGCTGCTTGAGGTCGCCGTTGGGGCTGGGCGTGACGCGCAGCGCCGCTAATCCGGCGTCGACGACAAAGGCCGCCCGCGCGCTAGTTCGCGCCGTCCAGCTTGGCTTTTCTTCGGGCGCGTCGGCAGGCGCATCCTCATCCTGCGCTCTGGCGCCGCCGCCCAGGGCGAGCAGCGCGATGAGTAGCCACAACGCAAGGCGGTATCGGACAGCGACGCTAGCCAGCAACTCTCGATTCATTGCCCGCGCTCATTCTTCATTCGGTCAGCGACGGCAGCTCGGCGATGAGGTCAAGGATCGCCTGCCGGAGCGCGTCAGCATCGGCTGGGACGCGGCGTGGCGCATTGGCGAAAGTCGAGGCAAGGCGGCCTTCCGCGCGCGTCACGCGCGTTTCGCGCTCGGCGTCGGTGAAAAGCTGCCCGGTGTGGTACTGCACGGTGAAATCCGGGTCCTTGAGCGCGTTGCCGGTCAGGATGGCGACGGTGTCCTCCTCCGGGTGGACGACGCCCTCGGCGACCAGTCGGCGCAGCCCGGCGACCGTGGCCGCGCTGGCCGGCTCGCAGCCGATGCCGTCGCGGCCAATGACGGCCTTGGCGTCGGCGATGTCCTGCTCGGAAACCGTCGCGCACGCGCCGTCCGTCCAATCTAGCGCCCGCGCCGCTTTGAGCCACGACACCGGATGTCCAATTTGAATTGCCGTCGCCAGCGTTTTGGGCTGCTTGACCGGAATCAAATTGCCTTCTCGCCCGCCCGCGCGCCACTGCGCCAGCGGCGCCGCGCCTTCCGCCTGAACGACCGTGAGCCGCGGCATCCGCGCGATGAGACCCAAGTCGTGAAGCTCCTTGAAGCCCTTGCCCAAGGCCGAAACGTTGCCCAGATTGCCGCCCGGCACAACGATGCGGTCGGGAACGCGCCACCGCCGCTGTTGCAGTAGCTCAAACGCGATAGCTTTCTGGCCTTCCAATCGGAACGGGTTGACCGAGTTGAGCAAATAAAGCGGCGTTGTCCGGGCCAGCTCGCGCGCCAGGCGCATGGCATCGTCGAAGTTGCCTTCAATCTGGAGCGTCGCCGCGCCGTAGTCGAGGCTCTGCGCCAGCTTGCCGTAGGCGATGCGCCCGCCCGGAATAAACACGATGCCGCGCATTCCGGCGCGCGCCGCGTAGGCCGCCAGCGACGCCGACGTGTTGCCCGTGCTGGCGCAGGCCACGGCGCGGGCGCCAAGTCGCTGGGCCTGCGCCACGCCGGTCGTCATCCCGTTGTCCTTGAACGAGCCGGTTGGGTTCATCCCCTGATGCTTGACCGCCAGCCGCTTGAGTCCGGCGTAGCGCGCGCTGCGCGGCGCATCCCACAGCGGCGTATTGCCCTCGCCAAGCGTGACGACCTGACTGGGCGACGTCGCAAAGGGAAAAAGCTCGCGGAAACGCCAGACGCCGCTGACATCATGGGGATGGAAAGACGCGCGCCGCGCGTCGAAGGTCGCCAACAAGTCGGTCAGGCGCGCTTGCCGCCACTCGTACTGCACATCCAACAGCCCGCCGCATTGCTCGCAGGCGTAGATTCGCTCGCCGGCGTCGTACGTGGCGCGGCAAGTCGGCTCGATGCACTGCAGGTAGGCGACGGCGCGCGGAAAAGCTTCGTCGGGCATAATGTCAGAAGGTTTCACGCGACGGCGCGACGGCGCGACAAACGCTCAACCATCTTCGGCAAGACGTCAATAACCCGCGCCAGGTCGTCCGCCGTTGTTTCGTGGCTGAGGCTGACGCGAATCGAGCCCCGCACTCGGTCGGGCGGCAGCCCCATAGCGCGCAGGACATGGCTTGGCTCGGTCGAGCCGGATGAGCAGGCCGAGCCGGTCGAGACGGCGATGCCGGCCAGGTCCAGCGCGATCACGAGCCGGTTCGCGTCAAGGCTGTCAAAGGCCAGGCTTGAAATGTGTGGCAAGCGCGGCGACGCGCCCCCGTTGACAGCCATGCTCGGTATCCGTTGCTGAAGCTCGCGTTCAAGTTCATCCCGCAGGGCGCGGATGGCCTCCATCTGGTCAAGCCGCTCGGCGGCAAGCTGCGCGGCGCGGCCCAGCGCGACGATGTTGGCGACGGCCTCCGTGCCGGCGCGACGGTCGCGTTCCTGATGCCCGCCAAGCTGTTGCGCCGCAAGCCGGACGTGTTTAGCGACGTAGAGCGCGCCAACGCCTTTTGGCGCGTGAACCTTGTGGCCGGAAATTGAGAGCAAATCCGCCTGCAAGTCGTGAACGTTGACCGGGAGCTTGCCGACTGCCTGCACGGCGTCCGTGTGCAGAAAAATCATCTGACCGCGCCGGCGGCGCTCGGCGACCAGGGCGCCAATGTCGGCGACGGGCTGAAGCGTCCCGACTTCGTTGTTAGCAAGCATGACGGTCACGAGCAGCGTGTCGTCCGCGATGGCGGCGGCGACCTCCTCCGCCGTCACGCGCCCGGCCGCGCCGACCGGCAGGTAGGTCACGCGAAACCCAGCCGCTTCAAGCGCCTGACAGGGAGCCAAAACGGCTGGATGCTCAAAGGCGGTCGTGATGATGTGGCGGCGGCTGCCGGCTCCATACGCGCTGACAATGCCCTGAATGGCGAGGTTGTTCGCCTCCGTGCCGCCACTCAGAAAAGCGATTTCGGCTGGCTCGGACCCAATAAGCGCCGCCACCTGGCGCCGCGCCTGCTCGACGGCGGCGCGGGCGCGCTGCCCGAAGGCGTGGACGGACGAGGCGTTGCCGAAGTCTTCCGTCAGATAGGGCAAGAAGGCGGCGACAACCTCAGGCAAGACGCGGGTCGTCGCTGCATTGTCGAGATAAATTGGCGAAGCGGACACGGCCGTAGCTTCAGAATGGCTTTTTCTGGAGTTATCTGCTCAGAGCCCATTCCCGCTCAACGCGTATCAGCTAGCGTATCGCCGCAGAGCGGCGTACAGGCGAGCGGCTTCCTTCGGACGCGGCAGCGCGCCCTCGACAACCTCGCGACTGGCGACTGCGCGGCCGTAAATCGCCTTGTTGGCATCGTCATCCACCTGCAGCGTCGCGCCTTCCAGCGAAAGCCCCGCGAAGACGCCTTGCGAGCGCGAATAGGCTAAGATTTCAGCCTGCATTTGGAGGTCGGTTCCGGCCTTGAGATTGCGCCCGACCGGACCGGCGGCCACGGAAGCGTCGGCGCCAAGCTGAAACTTGTTGGAAGCCAGTTTTTCAATGCCGCGCCGGTTCATGACGAGCAAGATGATGTCGCTGCTCTGGCCGCCAATTTGAAGCCCGACGCTTCCGCCGCCCAGCGTGACAAAGCCAGGCGGACCCCACTGCCGGTTTGACTGACGAACCACCATCAGCCCGCGCCCAAACTGGCCGCCGACGATAAGCGCGCCCTTCTTGACGCCGGGAATGAAGACCAGCCCCTCGCACTGGCGCAGAAAATCAGGCGAAAGCCCCTGATCTGGCGCGCGCATGATCTCGGCGAGAATTTCCGCCGAGCGATCAAGACGCTCGCGAATCTTGCGATCAACTTTGACTGCGGCGGCCTCCGCCGAAAGCCCGCCAGCGAGAAGCGGCGAGTCGACGAGCAATCCCGCCGCAGCTATGCAGAGCAATTTGCGCATTGCCGATTACCTCCCGTAAAGTGTGCGCCCGCAAACGGTTTGAAGGCGGGTTCGGCCTCTTCAATAGAGCGGCGAGGCGGATCCTCGCGGACAGGCTGCTTCCTTGAAATAAATGCCGAAGCCTGGCGAAACCCTATAATATCCGCTTGCCCGATTCAACGCCGCCAGCGGCTGAGTAAACGTAACTAACACGAGGCAAAACGCTTATGACGATGACCGCGCCTGTCAAGCGCAACTGGAAGCAAACGCTTGAGCGTTTTTTCATGCTCGATTTGCTCAAGGGCTTCGCGCTGACGTTCAAATACACCAGAAAAGTGCTGACCGAGCCGCGCGGCACCGGCGGAGACCCGCTGCGCGGGGCGTACACGGAGTTTTATCCCGAAGAGCGCCCTAAGGTCAGCGAGCGCTTTCGCGGCGCGCCGCGGCTGAACCTGGACCCAGCCACCGGCGATACGCTGTGCATCGCCTGTAACCTATGCGCGCTGGCCTGCCCGGAAAACTGCATCAACGTCGGAGCTGTCAACCGCGTGGTCATGGAAGACGGCAAGCAGAAGAAGAAAAAGGTGCTAGCGACCTACGTCTACGACACGTCGCGGTGCATGTTCTGCGATTTGTGCGTTGAAGCCTGCCCGACGGATTGCATTGAGCTAACGCAGGAATTCGAGTTGGCGAGCTATAACCGAGCAGGCATGGTGTGGGACCGCGAACACCTTGAGAAGGGCCGCGATATTGTCCGCTACGGCAAGCTCAACTGACGCCTTCTGACGAAGCCTGACGCTTTCCTCTGGGATGCGCGCGCCAGCGCGCATCCCAGAGCTATTTTGGGACGCTTGCCTGTGTCTGGCAAGCGACGCACAATCCGCCGGCGCGCATCAGCTTCAGCCCCGTCGCGGATGGCCGGTCAACCATGCCCCGCCCCTCTCCTGCCTCCACGCCCCGTCTGGTTGTCATTACTGGCCTCAGCGGTTCCGGCAAGCAGTCAGCGCTCAATGCCCTGGAAGACCTCGGCTACTTTGGCGTGGACAACCTGCCCGTCGCCCTGCTGCCGACCTTTGCCGAGTTGTGCCGGCGCTCGGAAGGCGGCATCGCGCGGGCCGCCGTCGTCGTTGACGCCCGCGAGCCGGCGTTTGTCGCCGCCTTCCCCGCCGCCTACGCCCGCTTGGGCGAGATGGTCGGCGATGTTCGGCTGCTCTTCTTCGAGGCGATGGATGAGGTTCTGATGCGCCGCTACAGCGAGACGCGCCGGCCGCATCCGCTCGACGCCGCCGGCCGCCGGACGCGCGGGCTGCGCGCCTCGATTGCCGCCGAGCGGGCGTTGCTGTCGCCCATCCGGGAGCTTGCCGACCGGGTCATTGACACTTCGAGCCTGACGATTTACGAGCTGCGGCGGCAGCTCGGCGATGCGCTCGGAACCGGGCAAACGGCGCGCATGCGCGTTCTCCTGCTCAGCTTTGGCTTCAAGCATGGCGTGCCGACCGAAGCCGATTTGGTATTTGACGTTCGCTTTCTCAAAAATCCGCACTACGTCCCTGAGCTGCGCCCATTGACGGGGCGGGATGCGCCGGTTGTCGCCTTTTTGTCGGCGGATGAGGAAGTTGAGGAAGCGCGCAAGCGATTTGCGGAACTGCTCGCGTTTGTCGTCCCGCGTTACGCCCGCGACGGGCGCAGCTACCTAACCATCGCTATCGGCTGCACCGGCGGGAAGCACCGCTCCGTGATGATGGCTGAAAGCTTGGCCAAGGAAATTCGCAAGCTGCGCTTCGCCGCGCGCGTCCGCCACCGCGACATCGCCAAATAGCGCCCAGACCCAGCGCCTTTCCTACGGGAATTTCCTGCGCGAAATCGGGTCTTACACGAAATCGGGCGCTGCGCGGGACGCTTCGTCCGAAGCCGTACACGAAATCGTTGACGCGCCAGCCGCGCGGCGCGATGGCCAAGCTAAAAAAACTGACAAAACTACAGGGTAAAGGATTTTACAGCCTGGTTTGTGTTGCGCGAGGCGGTCTTTTTCCAGACCGCCCGTCGGGCATGGCACAGCGTTTGTTGAGTTATCTGGTCATCGAGGCAGACCGCCCCGCGCGCGTTCGCCGGTTTTTACGACGGAGGACAACCACGATGGCATCACTGGATTTGATGAGGCAGTCGCAGGCGCCAAAGCTGGTGGCTGGAGGGCTGACCCTGCTGCTGCTGGGCGGCGGGATCGGAGCCTTGGCGACCCGTCCAAGCGCGCCGCCGGCGACGGTTCAGCCGGCGCAGGTTTCAACCACCCCGGCGCAGCCCGTTCCGCCCCCGCCAGCGATCCCAATGGAGGAAGGCGCGATACAGATTCAAGGGCAAACCTATCGCTTAGTCCCGGAAGGGCAGCCGGCTGTCGCCCCGCTGGTGACGCAAGTTCGCTGGAATCGCAACTCGCGGCCGCCGCGCGCTCGCGTCGCCACGCAGCGCGCCTACTACAACTATGACAGCGCGCCCGTCGCCAATCGGCGCGGCTCGTGGTGGCAGCGCAACCGGCGCGATGTGCTGACCATTGCCGCCGGAACGGGCCTCGGCGCCGGCATTGGCGCGTTGGCGGGTGGCAAGAAGGGCGCCGGGATTGGCGCGCTCGCCGGCGGCGGCGGCGCGGCGCTGTACACCTACGGGGTTCGTCGCCGCAACTAGCCTTTCCCAAGATCCTTCCCAAGATAAGGCAATGCGCGCCCGACAAGCGCCCTGCGACGCAATAGGAGGCTTTTCAAGTGAAACCAGCGGCAACCTTCACGCGCGCGCGCCTCGCTTGGCGCAGCTTCCTGGTTGCGGCGCTCGTCGCCGCGAGCGCTGCCGCCTTCGCCGCGCCGCGCCCGCCCGGCAAGACAAAGCCAAGCGCCAAGCGCGCAGCGCTTCCCGCGCCGGTTGTTTGGCGCGAAGACCGGCGCGGGCTGCGCGTGCCGGTCTGGATCAACGGGGCTGGGCCGTTCGCGTTTGTTGTCGATACCGGGGCCGGCCTGACGCTGCTGTCGCCGCGCGCGGCAAGCCAAGCCCGCGTGACCGATACCGGGCGCGTCATCATTTTACAGGGTGCCGGGCAGGGCGCGGGCGCGCCCCAACGCCTAGTCGCAGCGCGGACGCTGGCCATCGGCGACGCCGACAACTTCCTGCCCAATGTCGGCCGGATGGTCATTGCGCCGGCGCTGCCGGCTGATGTGGATGGCGCGCTCGATCCGACGGAAGCTTTTGGCGAAATGGGCTATGAGCTGGATTTTCCAAATCAAACGCTCGCGCCGCTTTCCGAGCGCCAACCGCTGAACGGCGCGCCGGCGCGGTGGCTGCTGGAACCCGCTGGGCGGCGGCCGTTCACGCGCATCAATGGGCAGGAAATCGCGCTGATTGACACGGGTTCCAGCTTCGGCCTGGCGATTCCGGATGCCAAAGCCGCGTCCTTTGGCATCCGGTCCGTCGGGCGGCCTGCGCTCCGCAGCGCGCAGGATGTCGCTGGCGGCTCATTTCAGGTCGCGCGGGTCGCGCCGACCAAATTTTGGCTGGGAAGCTTGTATCTTGAGCAAGCGCCGACCGACATTCTCTATGGCGCGGACGCCGCCGCGCCGCTGTTGCTCGGACGCGACGCGCTGCGCCCATTTCACATTCGCTTCGACCTGCGCCGGCGCGTCATGGTCTTCGGGCTTCCAGAAGACAAGCCGGCGCCGCGCCCCGCCGCGCGCGACTAGCGCGCCTTCCGAGCGAGCGCAGCGGCTTGTGGGCGGCCAGGGCGCCGCCCCTCTCAAGTTGGCGCGCTTCGGGAGGGGCGCCGTCCGCGGCCGACCTGAAAGGCGCCGCGCTCGCTTTGCGCGGGAAACGGGAGCTACTTCTTGCGGTGGTAGTTCGGATACTCCGGTCGCTTCGGCTTCGCCGGCGGCGGGTTCTTCGTCAGGGCCTCCAGGACGACCGCCACCGCCCGCTCAAGCTGCGTATCGCGCCCGCCGCGCCAAGCCTGCGGATCGAGGTCAACCTCGATGTCCGGCGCGACGCCCCGGTTCTCAATCTCCCACTTGCCCTCTGGCGAATAAAACGCGAAGTGCGGGGCGGTGACGGTGCCGCCGTCCATCAACGCCGGATAGCCGCCGATGCCGACCAGTCCGCCCCAGGTGCGCTTGCCAACCAGCGGCCCGATGCCTAACTGCCGGAACATCCATGGCATCAGGTCGCCGCCTGATCCGGCGTACTCGTTGACGATCATGACCTTCGGCCCCGGCAGCGTCCCGAACGGCGTGCGGAAGTCCTCGCCGTCGCGCACCGCCCAGTAGCTCAGCAGCGGCTTGCGCAGGTAGTCAATGATATAGTCCGCCGCCTGTCCGCCGCCGTTGAACCGCTCGTCCACCACCGCGCCTTGCTTGTCAAGCTGCGAGAAGAAGTAGCGGTTGAAGTTCGCGTAGCCGCCCGCTGCCGTGTCCGGCAGCCAGAGGTAAGCCAGCTTGCCGCCGCTTAGCTCGGCCACGCGCCGCCTGTTTCCCTCGATCCACGCCAGATTGCGCAGTCCCGACTCGCTCGCCACCGGGACAACCGTGACCGTCCGGGCGTTAGACCCATCCGGCGTCGGGCCAACTTTCAACGCGATCTGCTTGTCGGCCGCGCCTTCGAAATACCGGTGAATGTCCTCAGCGGCCACGACCTCTGCGCCGTTGACGGCCAGAATGTAGTCCCCGACATTGATGTTGACGCCGGGCTGCGTCAGCGGGGCGCGCAGTTGCGGATTCCAGTTCTCGCCCTCGTAAATTTTGGCGATGCGATAGCGACCGTTTTCGACCGTGTAATCCGCGCCCAGCAGTCCGCCCGGCACGCGCTTGACCTCCGGCAAGTCTCCGCCCCGCACGTAGAGATGCCCAACGCTCAGCTCGCCGAGCATCTCGTCAAACAGATAGTTCAAGTCCGCCCGGTGCATCACCGACTTCAGATATGGCTCGTATTTTCGCGCCGTTGCCTGTAAGTCCAATCCATGGTGCGTCGGGTCGTAAAAGAAGTCGCGCTCCAGCCGCCAAACCTCGCCGTACATCTGCGCCCACTCCAGGCGCGGGTCGACTTTGACTTCCATCTCGTCCGTCCGCAGCTTGCCTTCGCCCGGCTTGATGGGGGCGTTGAGCGGCGCGATGAACCAGCTCGTCCCCTGCTGATAGAGACATTTCTCGCCGTTCGCCGTCGGCTGGAAGCTGGAAACGCCTTCCAGAATTTTTTCCAGCTTGCGCTTCTCGACATCGAACTTGTGAATGATGAGTCCGGGAGCGCCGGCCGCCGACTCATACGCGTAGAGAATGTTGGGCTTGCCCGCGTCAAGGCCGACAAACGCGCGCGCCGGGATCGGCAGCGCCACGATGCGCTGGCTCAGCCCGTCGAAGTCAATGACGACTTTCGGCGCTTCCTTTGGCTTATCGCTGGGGCGTCCTGGGCCGCCGGGAGCGCCAGGCGGCGCGCCGCCAGGCTCGGCGCTGTCGCCAGGCTTTTTGTCCTCAGCGACTTTTTCATCGTCGCTTTCCGGGGCGGCGGGGGACGGGTCAGTCTTGCGGAGCACGACCGCGTGTACCGATCGCGTAGTGTCGTTGCGGTGCGCATAGCTCGACATGTCGAAGCCATTGAGCGCCGGGCCGATGTTTGTACTCGACAGTAAGTAGAGATACTTGCCATTGCGGTCAAAAACCGCGCCGGTCACGTCGCTGACCGCGTCAGTAATTGGCGTGACCTGCTTGCTTTCCAGGCTATAGACAAAGGCCGCGCTGTAGGCCGAGCGCATCGGCTTCGTGTAGGCGATCCACTGGCTATCGGGCGACCATTCCAGCCTGCGCAGCCGGAAGCCCGCGCCTTCGCCGCGCTGGGCCGTGTCAAACTTGACA
Source organism: Chloracidobacterium sp. CP2_5A (assembly GCA_002254845.1). Taxonomy (GTDB): domain Bacteria; phylum Acidobacteriota; class Blastocatellia; order Chloracidobacteriales; family Chloracidobacteriaceae; genus Chloracidobacterium. The sequence goes on from NKPT01000002.1 coordinate 37,480, forward strand.
ACCGTTCCGGTTTCCACATCCGCCAGCCAGAAGTTTAGCCGCTTGTCGGTGAAGGCGATCTTTTTGCTGTCCGGCGACCACGTTGGCGAATAGTAGAACGACGGCTCCAGCTTGATGATTTTCGGCTCGCCGAGGCCGCTCTGCTCCCGCAGATGCAGCTCATATTCGCCCGAAGCGTCGGAAAAATAGGCGACCCGCTTGCCGTCCGGCGACCAGGCCGGATCGCGTTCCGCCACGCCCGGCGTCGAGGTCAGGTTGCGAACCGTTCCTTTTTCGGCCGGGACGGTCAGAATCTCGCCGCGCGCTTCGAAGGCGACCCGCATGCCGGTCGGCGACACCGCCGCGCGCGCGACCTGCGCCCCGACCTTCTCGAAGCGCGGGCGAGCGCCGCCCATATCGCCGTTGAGCGCGATGTTGACTGGCGCCTGCTTGCCGCTTTTCACATCGAAAATATGTAGGCTGCCAAACTGCTCATAGACGATGGCTTCATCGCCGCCGACCGCCAGCGAGGCGGACTTGATGTCCAGTCCATCGTTTTTGAGCGCCTGCGTCACCTTGTTGGAAGCCGGATCGTAGGCGAAGAGCGTGACTGGGCCATTGCGGTCGGAGAGGAAGTAAATCGTCTTGCCGATCCACATCGGGTTGAAGTCGTTGGTGTCAGTCCGGGGGATCTTCTTCACGCTTGAGTCGGCTAAGTTGGCCACCCACAGATACGACGCCCGCCCGCCGCGATATCGCTTCCAGGCGGCGAAGGCGCGCGGCACCGGCTCGTAGACCAGCTTGGCGCCATCCGGCGAAAAGCTCCCGTGCGCCGCCATCGGCAACGGCAGCGGCTCGGCCGGGCCGCCAGCCTTGTCCACCGTGAACAGGCGCTGCGTCCGACCCGACTCGCTCAGCCGCGGGCTGGCGAACAAAACGCGCTTGCCGTCCGGCGTCCAGCCGACGGCCCGATCCGCGTCGGGGTGGTAGGTCAGGCGTTGCGGAATGCCGCCTGTCACCGGAACGACATAGACATCCGTATTGCCGTCGTACTGCCCTGTGAAAGCGATTAGGCTTCCGTCGGGCGAAAAGATTGGTTCCGACTCAATGCCGGGGTGAGTGGTGAGCTGGACAGCGTCGCCGCCGCCCCGCGGCGCGCGCCACAGGTCGCCGGCAAAGGAAAACACAATGTAAGCGCGGCTGGCCGTGGGCGTTCGAGCCAGTAGCGGGCGGGCGCTTTCCTGCGCCGTCGCGCTGCCGGCGAAGGCCGCCGCGCAGGTCAATAGCCAAAAATAGCGAAGAAGAGATCTCATCAGGGACGAAAAGCTTGACGGCGCGCGGCGGGCCGGGGGAAGCGCCGGCGCTGTCGATCCGAAAGGGATTCAGGATGTCACGCCAGCTTATACTGTTTTTCGTCGAGCATGTTCCAGAAAAGTTTCGTCAATCAGGCGCGCGGTTGCTTCGGGCTGGTTTGGCGCACTATGCTCTGCGGCGTACGGTTGACCCCACTCCGGTGCCCGCCGCATGCCTTCTCGCTCGCCTATCGAAGAGCCTATCGAGGAAATCGCGCCAACCCGCAGCGCCGAGCGATACGAGCCGGCCAAACGACGGACGTTTTGGATGGTGACGCTGGCGCTCTCCATCATTGCGGCGGCGGTCGTTTGGCAAGCCTATCAAGCGCGCAATCGCTTTACGCTCTATGTCGTCTTTCATGAAGTGGATGGGCTGCGGCCCGGCGCGGAGGTGCGGCTCTCCGGCGTCAAGGTGGGCGCGGTGCAGCGCATTGAAATCCTGGATGCGCGCCGGCGCGTTGAGCGCGACACCCCGCAAGTGCAAGTGGCGCTCGGCATTGATCGTCGTCTGACCGGGCTCAGCGCCGCCCAGCTCATTCACCGGGACGCCGTCGCCAGGCTGCGGCGTGACGGCACGCTAGCCGATCGGATTGTGGACATCGCGCCCGGCAGCGCCGCCGCGCCGCTCGTCGCGGAAGGCGACTTCATTGCCGGGCGCATGGAGGGCGACTCCCGCACCATCGCCCTGCGCAGCGCTGATATCAACCAGAACCTTGCCGCCATGCGCGAGTCGCTTCTGAAGGTTCAAGCGCGCATCGAGCGCCGAGAAGGCACGCTGGGGGCGGCGCTCAAGCGCCGCGAGCTCAACGACCGCCTCGCGGCCTTTCAAGCCGAGCTGATGACGCTTGAGCGGTCGCTCAAAACCGGGTCGGGCTTCGCTTCGGTGGCGCGCCGCCGCTTGCCGCCGCGCCTAACGGACCTTCAGCAAGCCGCTGGCCGGTTACGCGCCGACCTCGAAGCCGGTCGCGGCGCGGCGGGCAAGCTCTTTGCCGATCAGGCTTGGCGCGCCCGCGTCACGCGACTCCAAGCGCGCTATAACGATCTTGCAACGCGCTTCGACGCGCTTCAAAGGACCGCCGAGCAGGGCGCACTGGCGCGCGCGAGCAAGGATGCATCATTTCGTCAGCGGCTTCAGATGGCCCGTGACCGCGCCGCCGCCATCCGCGGGCGGCTCGACCGCGCCGAAGGGAGCGCCGGCAAGCTGCTTCACGATGGCCGGCTTCGGCGCGAGCTGGCCGAATTCACGGCGGAGCTTACGAAAACCGTCTATGACGCTCGTCTTTCTCCATTCAAATACATCCGACTCAGGCTTTGAGTCGCTTTCCGCTCTGCCGCTCGGCTCGGGCGGCGGGGACCTGGCATCCCGCTTATGAGCATCCTTGTCAATAAAGAAACTCGGCTCCTGGTGCAGGGCATCACTGGGCGCGAAGGCACGTTTCACGCCCGTCAAATGAAAGACTACGGCACGAACATCGTGGCCGGGGTGACGCCCAACAAAGGCGGCACGGTTCATGATGGCATCCCGGTGTTTGACACCGTGACGCAGGCCGTGGCCGCGACCGGAGCCAACGTCAGCGTCATTTACGTCCCGCCCGCTTTCGGGGCGGACGCTATCATGGAAGCGGTCGAAGCTGGCGTTCCACTGGTGGTTTGCATCACGGAGGGCATCCCGACCGTGGACATGATGCGGGCGTTCGACTTCGTCGCCAAGCATGGCGCGCGGCTGGTTGGCCCGAACTGTCCGGGCGTTATCACGCCCGGCGAGTGCAAGGTCGGCATCATGCCGGCGCACATTCACCGGCCCGGACGCATCGGCGTGGTTTCCCGGAGCGGCACGCTGACCTACGAGGCCGTTCACCAGCTCACGCAACTGGGGCTTGGGCAGTCCACCTGCGTTGGCATCGGCGGCGACCCCATCATCGGCATGCGGTTTGTGGACGCGCTGCGGCTCTTTCAGAACGACCCGGACACTGACGCCGTCATTGTGATTGGCGAAATTGGCGGCGCGGACGAGGAAGCCGCCGCCGCGTTTGTCAAGCAGTCGATGACGAAGCCGGTGATTGGGTTTGTCGCGGGACGCGCGGCCCCGCCCGGCCGTCGCATGGGCCACGCGGGCGCGATTATCGCCGGCGGCAAAGGCACGGCGGCTGAAAAAATGGAAGCCATGCGCGCCGCCGGGATGCATGTCGTCGAGAGTCCGGCCGACATCGGCGCGAAAGTCGCGGAAGTCATCGGGCATACGGACTAGGCCGACGCTTGCCCCGCCCGTTGTCGTTATTCCAGTTGCCGCGCGGGGCGCGGCGTGGCTAAGCTGCGGACCGCTGTATTTCGCTCTTACGGAGTTGACTCAACGTTATGTCGCTTGAAACGACGCTGGCCATCGTCAAGCCCGACGCTGTCCGCGCCGGCAACGCCGGCCATATCATCCAGCGCATCGCCGACGCCGGCTTCCGGTTGCGCGGCATGCGCCTCATGCACCTGACCCGGCGGCAGGCCGAAGGCTTTTACGCCGTTCACCGGGAGCGCCCGTTCTTTGGCGAGCTGGTGGATTTCATGTGCTCCGGCCCGGTGGTCGTCATGGCCATCGAGAAAGAGGACGCCGTCCGCGCCTGGCGCGACCTGATGGGGCCGACCAACTCGAAGGACGCGCCCAAGGGAACGATTCGGGGCGATTTTGGCACGGATGTCGGCGAAAACGCAGCGCATGGCTCGGATTCGCCGGAAAACGCCGCGTCAGAGGTCGCTTTCTTCTTTGCGACGAGCGAGTTGCTGTAGCGCGAGTTGCGGGGGCGCCGTCCGCGCCCGCGCTTTAGCTTTCCGGGAGGGGTAGCGCTTGGGGGCGTTCGTGAAGCCGATCTCCCCAGGGCGGCGCGTTTTGGGAGAGCTGCCGTCCTTGGCGACCTCCTTGGCGGCCTAAGGGGCGACCTAAAGAGCGCGCCGTTACCGCGGCGCGTGTCGCTACCTAAGCTTGGGTCGCCGCCTAGCTTGGAAAGCGCGGCTTGGAAAGCGCGCCGCTCCTGCGCTTTCCATTTTCCCTCGCGGCAGGCTTGAGTAACGGCGGAACCTATGCCACAGTGGTCGAACCGCACTCAACGTTCCGAATAATTGCTCGGAATGTCGCTCGCAACCCTTCTCTGGAAATCCTCATCGGTTCCGGAAGACTCAACCCCACCCCACGGAGGTCCTGAGTATGCAGCGCTCTATTCTCACACTGACTTTATTGGCAGCCGCCGGTGCGGTTAGCGTGTCGCCCGCCGCTGCCCAAACGATGATTCAACAGCCTATAAGAGAAGTTCCGATTCAAGTCGCCAACGCCGCGAGCCTTCCTGAGCAGTTTATCGTTTCCGCCAAGGCCGGAACCGTCAACTTTGTCGAAGGGGCGGTCGCCAACTGTCGCGCCAGGGAAGCGGACGCTTGGCGTCCCGTGACGACAAGCAGCCGCCTCAAAGCTGGCGATCGGCTGCGAACCGGCGCGGACGGACGCGCCGAGCTGCTGCTCAATCCCGGCTCGTACCTGCGGCTCGACCGTGAAGCGGAAATTGTTCTGACTAATCCCAACCTTGACGCGCTGACCATTGAAGTCGCGCGCGGCAGCGCCTTATTTGAAGTCACTGGCACTGATGGCACGGAACTTTTTATGCGCATCCTGACGCGCAATGGAGCGGTCAACATAGCGCGGAACGGTCTCTATCGGGTCACTGTTCCGGCGGAAGGCGCGGCAACCGTCGCCGTTATCAAGGGGCGCATCGCGGTCGAGCAAGCCGGCAAGCTGACGCTGGTCAAGGACAAGCAGCTGGTCACGCTGGACGCCGCGACGATGACCGCGGCCAAGCTCGACAAAAACGCGCAGGATGATTTCGACGCCTGGAGCCGCAACCGCGCCAAGGCCCTGCGTGACGCCAACAGCCGCTTGAAGGACCGCGACGTGCTGGCGGCGTTCAACGGCTGGCGGCAAAACGGGGCGTACGGCTTTGGCTACGCGCCTTTCTTTGGCCTCTGGCTCTTTGACGGGCGGCTGGGCGGCTACACGTTCTTTCCGTTTTACGGCTTCTGGAACTCGCCCTACGGCTTCGGCTATGGAACGTCGTGGGGGCTGCCGTGGGAGTTCTACCGCCCGACCCTGCTTCCGATGACTCCGAACGCGCCCATCGTGGCCGGCGCGCGCCAAGCGCCCGCTTCCGCGCCGCCGACGCCGTCCGACGCGCCGCTTGATCCCCGCCAGCCCGGACACGAGCCGGTCGGTGAAATGAGCGGTCAGCGCCTTTCGCCGACGCCGCCCGGTCGCTCGCCGCTCGCGCCGCGCCCGACGTCCGGCTTGGCTGGCGACGATGATTATCTCCCCGCGCTGCCGCGGCGGGAGTTGCCTTCGCCGGTTGCGCGGCCGGCGCTGGATGCCGGCGGCTACGGCAAGCCCGGCTACGAGCCGCCGATGGGCGGCGGCATCATGCGCGGCGGGATGACGCCCGACTATGGCGGCCCGCTGATGCGTGGCGGCTACGGCGGCGATGCCGGGACTGGCGTCAGCCCGGGCTATGGCGGTGGCATGCGGACAAGCCCGCCGGCACGAGCCGGCGGCGAAGGCTCGCCCCGCTCCCAAAGCCCAGTCGTGGAATAATCAGTCGTGGAATATTCAGCCACGGCATCGGAAAACCGACTTGGCGGCCGGCTCTCCGGCCGCCAAGCTTTTTTAGCGAAAGACCTCAAAGCGATAACCCGAAAGCGATAACCCGCGACCAAGCCGGTTTCAATGACCATGGAGATTGAATTTCTTGGCACAGGCACATCGGTCGGCGTGCCGATGATTGGCTGCGAGTGTCCAACCTGCGCGTCGGACGACCCGCGCGACCGCCGCCTGCGCGTGTCGCTGCTTGTTCGCTATCGCGGCGCGCAGATTCTGATTGACCCGGCGATTGATTTCCGTCAGCAGGCGCTGCGCGCCGGACTGAAATCGCTCGACGCCGTCCTTATCACGCATGCCCACGCCGACCACGTCTTCGGCATTGACGATCTGCGGGCGCTGAACTACCGCCAGGGCGCGATGCCGTGTTTTGCCAGCGCCGAAACATGGGAGAGCCTCTACCGCATGTTTAGCTACGCTTTTGGTCCGCCGGGGCCGGCGAGTCGTCCGCGACTGGCACCGCATATCATCGGCGGCGACTTTACGCTCTGCGGGTTGCAAGTGACGCCGGTGGAGTTGCCGCACGGCGACTTGACAACGCTCGGCTTTCGGCTCAACGACTTCGCCTATGTAACCGACTGTAGCGCCATTCCCGACGCGGCCTGCGAGCGGTTGCTGGGGCTGGATACGCTGGTTCTCGACTGCGTCCGCTACGCGCCGCACCCGACACATCTGCACCTTGAGGCGGCGCTAGGTTACATTGAGCGGCTGCGGCCGCGGCGGGTGTACCTGACGCACATGGCGCACGACATCCGCCACGCCGAACTGGACGGGCGCCTGCCGCCGGGCGTTCGGCTGGCCTACGACGGGCTGCGCGTCGAGGCGCGCTAGCGGACTTTGCCTCTGGCTGTCGCGGCGCATCTTTCAGGTCGTCTTTCAGATCGCCGCGAAGACGAACCTCCCGCAGCGCGCCGCCTTGGGAGGGGCGGCTTCCGTCCCGTTCCCAGCCGCCGGATTTCCTGGGAAGCTTCGCTAGTTGATTGAGCATAACCCGTCACAGGTCTGCGTGCCGCCGCAGTTCGCGGCCCGCCCTGCGGAAGCGCGGCAGTTGCAGCCGGCCGCCCGCTGACTGCAACCTTGGATCAGGTCGCATCGAGAAGAGCCCGCGTTGCCGCCCGCCCGCCGCTGGCTTCTCGCCGTCAAACACAAAGGCGAACAGCGTAAGCAGCGCCTTCACGCTCGCATCTGGCGCGACGGCCTGCGTTTTGCCCTGCTTCCAGGGCGCGCAAGCGATCCAAAAGCATAGGGCTGCGCTCATGAGCAGGAGGCGCCAGCTTTTTCCGATCCGATGTCGCATAGCGTGATCCAAATCCAAGCGTTCGTCTCGTTTTGAGCTTTTTGGAGATTGCGACCTGGCAATAACAAGCGAGCGTGTAAAGCCTGCCGAGGGAGGTCAAGCCGCCCCTGTTTGCCAAAGCGATGCAGCTGGGAACGGTTGTGAAGCCGCGCTTCGCAAAGGCTTTTCAAGGCGCCCGCTCAGTTGCGCTCGCTTTGCGCCAGCCAGGCTTTATAGCTGATGGGATAAAAGCGAACTTCATCCCCCGGCGCCAGCCGGGAAGGATTTGGCGACGCTGGGTCAAGCATCCGCAGCGGCGTTCGACCAATGAGCTGCCAGCCGCCGGGCGAGTCCGTAGGGTAAATCCCGGTTTGCCGCCCGGCGATGCCGACGCTGCCGGCCCGAACCCGCGGGCGCGGCTTCGCGCGGCGCGGCGCGGCTATTCGCTCGTCCACGAGACCGAGATAGGCGAAGCCAGGTATAAAGCCGAGCATAAAGACGTGATAGATCGGACGGCAGTGACGGGCAATGACTTCCTCAACGGACAGCCCGCGCTTTTCGGCGACGAGCGGCAGGTCGGGGCCGCACCGCAGGTCGTAGCAGACCGGGATTTCAACCAGCCGACGCGGGCCGGCGTCGGTCGGCGAGGGCAGGGAAAGCAACTGCTCCAGGTAGGCGGCTACGGCGGCGTAGGCCGTTGGAAACCTGGGGTATGCGCGCCGCGCGGCGTCCGGCGCGTAAAACACCGTCAGCGAGGCGTATGCCGGAACCGCCTCCTGAAACCCCTCAAAAGGGCGCGCCGCGAGCGCCGCGTCTAGACGGCGCGTCCGCTCGTGGCATTCGAGCGAAATAACTTGCCCGAATTCGACGGTCAGAGCGTTGTCTGCAATAGGAAACATGCGCAGGCCTTGCATAAGACGCGTCAGGGCGCGGCGATGCGAACGCCGTCGGCTTCGAGCGCTTGCCGGATGGCTTGGGCGAACGCGAGCGCATGCGGGCCGTCGCCGTGCAAGCAGAGCGTCTCCGCCCGGATGACGACGGCTTGCCCGTCGCGGGACGTGACAGCTTGCTCGCGGACAATGCGCCGGGCCTGCGCGACGGACTCCTGCGCGTCCGTCAGGAGCGCGCCCGCTTGGGAGCGGGGAACAAGCGTCCCATCCGGCTGGTAGCGGCGGTCGGCAAAGGCCTCGCTGATGGCGCGCAAGCCGACTCGTTCAGCCTCCGTGATGAGACAGCTTCCCGCCAAGCCGTAAAGCAGGAGCGTGGCGTCCAGCTTGACCACGGCGCGCGCGATGGCGGCGGCGATGTCAGGCGCGCGCGCCGCCCGGTTGTAGAGCGCCCCGTGCGGCTTGATGTGATGCAGACGCCCGCCCATCGCCTCGCACACGCCCTTGACGGCGGCGACCTGGTAAAGAACGCAGTCAAAGACTTCATCCGGCGTCAGCCCCATGTCGCGGCGACCGAACCCCAGCAGGTCGGGGTAACTTGGGTGCGCGCCAATCGCCACGTTGCGCTCGACTGCCAGCGCGACGCTTTTTCGCAGCGTATGCGGGTCGCCGGCATGAAAGCCGCAGGCCAAGTTAACAGAAGAGACGTAAGGCAGCAGGGCTTCGTCCTGCCCCAGGCGCCAGTCGCCGAAGCTTTCCCCTAAGTCGGCGTTGAGGTCTATTGTCGCCATGGCTCGCCCAGCGCGCCTGCCGCGTCAGCCGTTTTGCGGGCGCTTATCTTCTTTCCTGTCGTCTTTTCGGTTTTCGTCTTTCGGCTTTTTGTCAAGGTAGCGCGGCTCTTTCTTTTTGTCGTCCTTTTTGTCGTCCTGCGCCGGAAGCGCCGCCACGGACTGGCTCGCCGCCTGCGCGGAGACGCGCCGCCCCAGGAAAGCCTCGCTTGGCGGCGCCGCGCTGAAAAGCCAGCTCGCCAAGCCAAACAGCCAGATCATTTTACGCATACCAAACGCCATGACGCCCTCAATCGGCAAGGCTATGCTGGGCTGATGCGCCCAGCCACGGGCGCGGTTGCACGATCGCCTTGCGTTCTGGTCAACTGCGTTGCATGACCGCCAATCATAAAGTTTGCTCTCTATCAGAAGCGACGGCGCTCGTCACGGCGTGGCGGCGCGGCGGCAAGCGGATTGTTTTAGCCAATGGCTGCTTCGACCTGCTGCACGTCGGTCACGTTCGCTATTTGCAGGCGGCGCGCGCCTGTGGCGATGCGCTGATTGTCGGCGTCAACGGCGACGCAACGGTGCGGGAACTCAAAGGCCCCGGGCGCCCGGTCCTTCCGGATGTCGAGCGCGCTGAAATTCTGGCGGCGCTGGCCTGCGTGGACGCTGTCGTGATTTTTCACGAGCGCACTGTCGAGACGCTGCTGCGGACGCTGCGCCCAGACGTGCAGGCGAAGGGCACGGACTATACGCCTGACACCGTTCCCGAACGCGACATTGTGCGCAGCTACGGCGGCGTCGTCGCCATCGTCGGCGATCCCAAGGATCATTCGACCAGCGCGCTTTTGGCGCAACTCCGCCTGTGACGCCAAGAGGCGCGACCTGGGCCGTTTTCGGCTAGGCCGTTTCCCCAGCGGGCGCGGCGTCCGCGTCGTCGGGCGCAGCCCCCTGCGCCGCGAGGAAGTGCGCCACCAGCCGGCCGACCGTTAGCCCTTGGACAAGAATGGAAAACACGACCACCACGTACGTCGCCGCGACAAGGATATCCCGCGCCGCCGAAGGCGGCAGGGCTAGCGCCAGGGCAATGGAAATCCCGCCGCGCAAGCCGCTCCAGGTCAGGATGCGAATTGTCCCCGGCGGCAGCCACTGCTTGAAGCGCAGCGTTGTAATGGTCATTCCGACTCCGGCGGCGCGGCCCGCCAGCGAGGCTACAATGGCCAGCAAGCCGATAACGAAGTATGACGGCTGCAGCGCAATGACGATGAGTTCAAGACCGATAAGGAAAAACAGCACGGCGTTGAGGATTTCGTCAATCAGCTCCCAAAAGACATCGAGGCGCTGGCGGGTTTCATCCGACATCGCCTTGATGCGCCCGCGGTTGCCGATAAAAAGACCGGCGACGACGATGGCGATCGGGGCGGACAAATGCAGCGCCTCGGCCAGCGCGTACGTTCCGGTGACGAGCGCCAGCGTAATCAGCACCTCAACCTGGTAGGCGTCCACGGTCTTGAGCATCACGTAGGCCGCCCAAGCAAAAATAAAGCCGAGCGCCGCGCCCCCAATTGCCTCTTGCACAAAGAGCTTAACCACGCCAGCGGCGCTGAGCGACGCCGGTTGCATATAAACGCCCAGCAGGGTCAGGAACACGACGACGCCGACGCCGTCGTTGAACAGCGATTCGCCGGCGATTTTGGTTTCGAGCTTTTTGGGCGCGCCGACTTTCTTGACAATCCCCAGCACCGCAATCGGGTCGGTCGGCGCGATGAGCGCGCCAAAGAGCAGAGCTTCGAGGTAGGTCAGCGGCAAGCCCAGAAGTTTTGTGGCGTAGAAAAACAGCGTTCCCGTTACGAAGGTGGACAGCGCCACGCCGATGGTCGAGAGAATGCCCACCGGGTATTTGGCTAGTCGAAGGTCTTCAACGTGGACATGCAGCGCTCCCGCGAACAGCAGAAAGCCCAGCATGCCGTGCAACAGCACATCGCCAAAGTCAATCGAGCTGACAAAAGCGGCGAACGTCCGCAACGGGACGAGGCCCATTTCGCCCAGCGCCAGAAGCGCCGCCGACATCGCCAGTGAAATGGCCATCAGTCCGATGGTGGTCGGAAGGCGAATCCACCGCAGGTTGATATAGGCGGCCAACGCCGCCAGCGTCAGCAAAATGGCAATCGTATGGTAGGCAGACACGGTAAGCGCCACAGAAAAATTTTAAAAACCTTACGCTGGCAGCCCCTCAGCCGGCTGTGCCGAAACCTACGCGGCCGCCGGCTGCGAGCGGCTTCAGTCTATGTCAAAATCGCGCGCGGCGCTGGCGACCGCCCCAGTTCTCAGCCGAGGTCAACGATCATGTCAAACCGCATACAGCCCGTATCGTTTGAAGCCGTCAATGGCCACCGCGCGGCGGAAGTCCAGCCGGGCGACTTGCCAACTCCGTCGTCACCCAGCCGGATACGTCGCCTGACGCGCGAAGCGCTGCGCTTTTTGCCTAACCTGCTCAAGCTTGCGTACTGCCTGGCCCGCGATCCGCGCGTGCCGCAGGCGGACAAAATCATTTTGGCGGCGACGATTGCTTATGTCATTGCGCCGCTGGACGTGATTCCCGACTTCATCCCATTCTTCGGACAGATAGACGACGGCTACCTCGTCGCCGTCGCGCTCTTGCGTCTGCTGAATCGAACGCCCAGCGAAGCCCTTGCCGAGCACTGGGAAGGTCCAGGCGACATTCGCCGCTTGCTCAATCGGATGGTGGCTTTGACGACGCTGTTGCTGCCGCGGCGGGTTCAGCGGGTTGTCGTCGGGAAAGTGGAGCCGCTCGCCCGCTCGTGAGCCGGACGCCCCGGATGGCGACATCGGCGCGCTTGCGCCGCGCCGTCCCGATGCTTTCGGGGCGCTTTCGGGGGCTGGCGTCGAGTCGAGCGATTGGTCGAGTCGAGCGATTGCTTGGTTGCAGGCTAGCGCGGATCGGCCGACGAGTCAGAGCCTGAGCCGCATTCTCATTCCGAATAGCCAGTTTTTAGGGTCATAACCAGCTTTTCAGGGTCGGTCGCGTGACGACTGCGCTCCATCAAGCGGCAAACGCCGCGCGCCAATGGCTGGAGAAGCCGCGCGGGGCGACCAGTCCCGCCAGACGAGCGGCCCTCGCTAGCGGGCCGCGCCTAAAAAGGCGGTGGTTGACGGCGCGCGCCCCTCGATATAGGATATGTATTGAAAATCGTTTTCATTATTTAAAAAGGAGCGTCTCGCGATGACTTCACTTGCCGCTTTGGGCGTCCGGGTCTATGTGACGGAATGGGGCGATGTCCGCATCGAAACTCTCCGCTGGCGACAAACGTTGCCGCCGGAAGAGTTTGCGCGCCGCCTACAGGCGGCTTTGCCGCCCGGCGAGCCGCCGCGTCCGAGCGCGCTGTCTCGACCGGCGCGCGCCGGCGTCCCGCTGTCCGGTTGGTCGGCTTTCACTTCCTGATACAACGCAAACGCCGCTTGGCTATCTTCGCGCGTCCAGCGCATAGAAAGGGTTTTGGGCTTATGACCAGCTTTGATCGCATCACGAGCGCCGCTTTAGACTGCTCGCATCAGCGGGCTTTCGTGGGGGGCGTCGTTCAGCATCCCCAGACCGGCAAGTTTCAGCTTTGGTTTTTGCCGACGGGCTGCGACATCGAGCCGCTGCGGGCCTACGAGTCGCAGGCGCAGGCGGCGGCAAGCTATCAGTTGTTGCGGCGGGCCTTTTCGAGCGGGGATCCAGCCCGACTCGCCCAGGCGTTTGACGATGTGTCGAAGACCGGCGAAAGCCCGGCCTCGTTTCCGCCTGATTTTCTGAACCGCTTGCGGGCCGGCGCGCGGCAGGCGCTGGCGGCGCGGGGTATCGCCGTTACGTTTGCGACTTAGCCTGCTCCGCTCGAAGCTGCGTCGCCAAAATGGCGGTCACGCTCACGGCTCCAATGAGCAGCAGGGTCACGGCTGAGCCAAACGGCTGGTTGCGCTGGAAGAATTGATTCCAGATAACGTTGCCGAGCAGGATGCTTTTCGCCCCGCCAAGCAGGTCGGCGACGGCGAAGTTGCCCAGGCTGGGGATGAAAACAAGCGCGCAGCCGGCGACGAGACCGGGTTGCGCCAGCGGGAAGATGACCTTCCAAAAGGTGACCCACGGCGTGGCGCCCAGATCGGCGGCGGCGTCCAGCAGTCGCCGATCCAGCTTGTCGAGGCTGGCGACCAGCGGAACGATCATAAACGGCAATTCGCCGGCGACTAGCCCGATGAACACGGCCAAGTCGTTGTAAAGCAACGGCAGCGGCTCGCGGATCAGGCCCAGCCCCAGCAGCGCCGTATTGATGACGCCCTCCGTCCGCAGCAGGTGCGTCCAGGCGAAGGTGCGCGCGATAAGGCTTGTCCAGAGCGGAATGACCGTTAGGATCAGCAAAGCTGTCTTCCAGCGCGGGCTTGACCGGAAGGCGATGAACAGCGCCGCCGGATAGCTCAAGAGAAGGCAAGCCAGCGTGACAACCGCGGCCATCCAGAGCGAGCGCCAGTAAATCGCCAGGTACATCGGCTCAATCGCCTGCCGGAAGTTAGCCCAGGTCCAAGTCCAGGCAATGTTTCCGTAGGTTGTTCGACTCGCGAAAGCCTGCCGCGCTACAATGACGAGCGGGAGAAAGCTGAGCGCGAGCAGCCAAATGGTCGCCGGGGCTAACAGTCCGGCTCGCCAAGCAAAACGTTGCACCGTCGGGCGCGATGACCTCCCCTGAAAGCTTCATGAGCGAGTGAGGGAAGACACTAGGGCTTTTGCGCTGACTTGAAAAGATCAAGCGTTGGCGTTCCCGGAAGCGACGTTCGCGCCGGCGAAGCTCGGTCGCCTATCGCTTGCCTTGAAGGGGAGGAGAGCGGCGGAAAGCGCCACATTGCGGAAGGCAACCCGCATTTCGCGAGCGAGCGCAATGACAAGCGCAACGCGATGCGCTTTATGCTTGGCCTATGCCCGCCGTTTCCGACCTTGCCGCCGACCTGCATGCCTTGACGGCGCGCCTCGCCGCGCTTGAACTCCCCGACCGGCCGCTCCATGTCAGAGTGGAAACGGCGACGGAATCCGGCGGCGGCGAGTATCGAGTGGCGTTTGCCGTCGCTTACGGGAAGCTGACCGTGACCTGCTGGGGCTCTGGCCGGTCAGCGTGTTGGCGGGTTGAAAGTTACGAGCTGGACGACGACGCGCTGCGGCTCGAGGTCTCGCGGCGCGCGGGCGCCGAAAGCGGGCGGCTGGTCATCGCGGCGACCGGCGGGGCGTTGCCCGACGCCGGCGCGTCGCCGTCGCCGGCTGAGTGGCGGCGGCGCGTCCGAAGCTGGCTGGCGGAACGCCTTCCGCCGGGAACGCGCATCGTCTCGCTTCCCAGGCCGGAGCCGGCGAGCGTCGTGACCGGCTGGCAAGCCGCGCGCGCCGGCGAGACGCGGCTGATTTTTACAACCTCCGCATCCGATGAAGCCTCGCTCCGCCGGATGCTTGGGCAGGCGGCGCTGGCGCTTCAGGAAGTGGCGTCGGCAGATGGACTGTGGCTTGTTTTGCCGCCCGGCGGTCTCGCCGGCCTGTCCCCATTCCCGCCCTTGCTGCGCCTGCCGCCGCTTTCGCTTTACGAGGTCGCTCCCGATTGGGGTGACATCCGCCCGGCGGCTTGCGGCCATCAGTTGCCTCTCGTCGCCGAGCCAATCCGGCGGTGGGCGCGTCGCCCGCCGACGCTGGTCGAGCTCGACGCCTTGCGCGAGTGGTTCGGCGATGATCTGGACGCGCACTGCGAAGTCGCGCCGCTGGGCGCTCGCGTCCTCTCCGTTCGATGGCAGGGGCTGGAATGCGCCCGATGGTTTCGCGCAGCGCGCGCCGATCAATCTGCCACCGGGTCGTTGCGGTTTGGCCTAACAACGCTCGGCGAGCCTAGCCGTCCGCTGACGACGAGCGCCCGCGCCGACTTCCAAGCGATGCTGGCCAGCTTGCGGCGGCATCGAGCGCCGACGGCGCGCGATACCGGGCATCCGCTCTATCGCGCTCATCCCGAGCGATGGCTGGATGCAGTCGTTCGCCGGCGTCTGGAGGTTATTGACGACGCGCTCGATCCCGCCCACGTGTGGGCGCAATCCCCGCATTTCGACCAGCGGGCGGCGGGGCTAGCCGATTTTCTGACGCTAACCCGCGCCGGGCGACTGGCGGTCGTCGAGCTCAAGGCCACGGCGGACGCCGACGCTATCTGGCAGGCCTTGACCTACTGGCTCAGGGCCGCCCATCACTGGCGGCAGGGGGATTTTGTCCGGCGGGGCTACTTCGCCGGCGCGCAGCTTGCGGAGCGCGCCCAGCCGGCGCTTTATTTGATTGCCCCGACCTTGCGGTTTCACCCGGTTGCGCGGGCGGTCGCCCGGCGGCTACGTCCGGGCCTCGACCTGACGTTGCTTGGGGTGAATGAGGGCTGGCGACGGAGCTTGCGGGCGGTCTTCCGCGAGCGCTTCGGCGCGCCGGGCTAAGGCGCGCAATAAAAAAGCCGCGCAATAAAAAAGGCGCGCAATAAAAAAGCCGCCGTTGCGGTCGGCGGCGGGTGGTGTCTCGTACGGGAGTCGAACCCGTGTTACCGCCGTGAAAGGGCGGTGTCCTAGGCCGCTAGACGAACGAGACATAATCGCTTTCAAAAAGCGAGCGCGCATTTGGCCATAGGCGCAACTTGGCTGTCAAGCTCGCCCGTCCGCTCGCCCCGCTCCCCGCTTTGCGGCCGCCGCGCCAGGCGCTCCAGGGCCTGGCGCAGGTCAACGTCCACATTGCGCCGGATGTCCTGCAGGGTGAGGCTGGTGACAATGTCGGGCGTGACCCCTTGTCCTTCGAGTCGCGCGCCGCGCGCCGTGCGATAGTCGCGGATGCTGATTTGCACCTTGCCGCCGTCGGGAAGGGGCTCTTGAATGCTGGCGAGGACGGCCCCGGAGGTCTGACGTCCGATGACCACGCCGCGCTGCGTATCTTGAATCGCGGCGGCGAAAATTTCGGCGGCGCTCGCCGAGCTTTCATCCGTCAGAACCACGACCGCGCCGGCGAAGGCGCGGCGGTTGCCGCTGACGCGCATCCGCAGCGGCTTTTGGTTGCGTTGGATGAAATCGCCAAAGACAACATCTTGCCGATAGATGAGCCGCAAGCAGCTGGCCAGAATGTCAAGCAATCCGCCGGTGTTGTCGCGCAGGTCGAAGATCAGCGCCGTGGCCTGCGGGTTGGCCTCGATTTGCTCTTCAAGCCAATTAGCGGTTTTTGGAGCGAACTCGCTGAAGCGAAGGTAGAGCGCGCCTTCCGGGAGGAGCTGGGCGCGTTGTTCCGGCGTGGTGGCGAAGGGACGACAGACGACTTCGACGCGCTTGGGGTGGTCGTTCGGGTCGAGCAGCTTGAGTCGGACGGACTGCCCAGTCCTGAAGCTTTGCCCGACCTTGAACCCGTCGAAGGGGCGACCATCCAGTTCCGTGATGATCCACCCTGGACGAATGCCGGCTTCCTGAGCCGCTGAGCCGCCGAGGACGCGGGTGATGACCCACTGACCTTCAATCTTGCGCAACTGGATCCCGATGCCGACGCGCGCGCCCTGCTTTTCTTCCTGCGCCCGCGTCGGAGAGATCGCGAAGGTGTGTTGATCCTGCAAGTTGCCGAGCATCTGGTTGATCACGCTATAGAGCGCGGATTCGTCTTCGGCGGCGAGCGCCTGGCGCCGAAACTGCTCGGCGAGCGCGCCCCACTTCGCGCCGCGCAGCTTTGGGTCATAGTATTTACGCTCGACGAGCCGACACACTGCGTCGAAGACGCGCACGTTGCGCTGCGCGCTGACGGTGGTCGGCGGATTGGTTTCAAGAGCGGAGAGGTAAGCTGGCTGCGCGGCGCTGGCGAGCAGCACCCCTAGGGTTGCGCTAAGGACGAGGCGCCAGAGCGAGCGCCGCCGGCAAGCCCGGCGCGACCAAGGACAAGGCGACATAGCGGCGTGTAGAGAAGGCATACGCGGTCAAGCAAGGCGCGGAGACAGGCCGAATTTACTGTTCGGTTTCGGTAACGGCAAGCTGGCAAAGAGATGCCCGGCTATGTTTGGATAGAGCCTCTGGGGCAAATCAGCCACGGACTGATAAGCGGTCACCAAGGGGAGCGGAGAGCGTCATGACGGAAACCGATGAGTCGAAATTTGAAACCATGCGGCGCGAGAATCGGCTGGAATGCCGCTTGCCAGCGATTATCGAGGGGCGCGATAAGGAGGGCCTCAAGCGGGATGCCGCCGCGCAGTGCGTCTCCATCAGTCGGCGCGGCGCCTGCGTCGTGACCTCGCTGGAGGTCGCGGTTGGCGAGAAGCTGACGCTTGCCCTGCCCGCCATCAACGCCGAGCGCAAGGAAATGATGGTCGTCGCCTGGGCGCGCGACTTCGACGGCGAGCGGCACGTCGGGCTGGGGCCGATTGACGAAGACACCTTTGTCATCTTCAGCGACGCGGCCGTCACCGGCGGCGCGGCCGGCGAAACATCCGCGGCGGGTTAGGAAGATACGCTCGCCGCCATGCTGAAACGCCTCATTCAAGCCTGGGAAATTCGCCTGTCGAAAGTGGATCGCCACCGGCGGGCGTCGCCATTCGCCTGGGGGCTGGAGCATCTGGCCACCCATGCCGAGCACCTTGACGCGCCTCTGTCCATCGCCGACTGCGCCGACGAGCCAGCCTTTCTGCGCGAGTATGCCCGGCGGACGCTTCTGGCTGGCGAGCGGTTCTTCACCCCGCCGCCGCTAACCGAATGGCATTTGCATGACGGGTGGCTGACGTTTCCCAGCTCCATCCAGACCTTGGATAAGCCGAACAACCTGGCTTGGGCGCGATATTTTCCAGTCCGCGAGCGCTCCGGGGCGACGACGCGCCCGCCGGTCGCGTTGGTGCTCCCGCAATGGAACGCCGACCATGCCAGCCACGTCTCGGTCTGCCAGGGCCTCAACGCCTTTGGCATTGCGGCGGTTCGGCTGAGCCTGCCCTACCATGGCAGTCGCCGTCCGGCGCACCAAGTGCGGGCGGATTACATGGTCAGCCCGAATATCGGGCGGACGATCCAGGCCGTCCGGCAGGCGGTTCACGAGGTTCGGCTCACGCTGGATTGGCTGGAAAGCCAGGGTTATGAGCGCTTTGGCATCATCGGCACGAGCATTGGCTCGTGCGTGGCTTTTCTGGCCTACGCGTTCGACCCGCGCTTGCAGGTGGCGGCATTCAATCACGTGTCCAGCTACTTTGCCGATGTTGTCTGGACGGGGATTTCGACCAGTCACGTCCGAGCCGGGCTGGAGCGTCAGGTCACTCGCTACGACCTGCGCGACTACTGGCTGCCGATCAGCCCGTTTCCCTACATCGAGCGCCTTGGTCGCCCGGAAAGCCGCCACAAGAAAACCCTGCTCATTGCCGCTCGCTACGACCTGACGTTTCTGCCGCACTTGACGCGCCACGCGATGAGCGAGTTTGAGCGGCATCGCGCGCCCTACCGGTCGGCTTGGATGTACTGCGGTCACTACACGACCGGCGAAACGCCATTCAAGTTTCAGGACGGCTATTTGATGATCAACCACCTGCGCAAGCACCTGAATCCGGGCGGGCATGTGGTGCGGCAGGCGCTCCAGGAGCGGCTGCCGGTGGTAGCGCGCCCGAGGTCGCGGGCGCTGCGCCCGCCTGCGCAATCGCGCTCGTTACACTCCTGAAAAACTGCTGTAACGCTCGGCGCGCTAGCATGGGCGCACCTTGTCAGGCGAGGCGCGCTCATGTCGCTCCATACCGCATTGGTCATCGGCTTGGCGCTGGTCGCGGCGCTTGCCCCCCGCTGCGCGCCAGCGGGCCGCGGCTACCCGGTCATTCGGGTGGATGGATCGAGCACGGCGTACCCGTTGGCGGAGGCCGTCGCCGAGGAGTTTCAGCTTCGGCATCCGGGCATCCGCGTCACCATCGGCGTTTCCGGGACGGGCGGCGGCCTGAAAAAGTTTTGTCGCGGCGAGACGGACATCGCCACGGCGTCGCGCCCCATCGCCGCTTCCGAGCGCGAAGCCTGTCGCAAGGCGGGCTTGGCGTATTACGAGCTGCCGATAGCGATGGACGCCATCGTGGTTGTCACCCATCCGCGCAACGCGCAGGTTGCCGCCCTGACGCTCGACGAACTGCGGCGCATGTGGTCGCCGGAAGCGCAGGGCGTTGTCCGCCGCTGGTCGCAGGTTAATCCGGCGTGGGGCGACCGTCCGCTCAATCTTTACGGAGCCGGGACCGACTCCGGGACGTTTGATTACTTCACCGAGGTCGTCAACGGCAAAGCGCGCGCCAGTCGCGGCGACTATATGGCGTCGGAAGACGACAACGTCCTGGCGCAAGGGATCGCCGGCGATCCGAACGCGCTCGGGTACTTCGGCTTCGACATTTACTACGAAAACCGCGACAAGCTGCGCGCCGTGCCGATTGCCCGCGCCGCCGGCCAGCCGCCAGTGATGCCGACCGTTGAGACGATTCTTTCCGGCGACTACGCGCCGCTGGCGCGTCCGCTGTTGATCTATGTCAACGCGCAGGCGCTCGCCCGCTCGGAAGTCGCGGATTTCGTCCGCTTCTGGCTGGAGCAGGGCGGACCGCTCGCCGCTGAGGTGCGCTGCGTGCCGCTTCCGCCCGAAGCCTATGCCGCCATTCGGGGGCGCCTGGACAATCGGCGCGTCGGCACAATTTTCCACGGTCGCCCGGCCGTCGCGATTTCCGTCAACGAGTTGCTGACCCTTCCAGCGGCGCTGTGAGCGCCGTTTCGCGGACTGATCCTTGTATGGCGACCAGCCTGCCGCGCCGCCGCAGAAAGATGGAAAGCGCCATTGAGTGGCTGCTGGCTGGGGCGGCGCTTGCAGCTATCCTGACGACCCTTGGCATCGCCGCCGTGCTGGTTGGCGAGTCGCTGCCGTTTTTCCGGTCGGTGTCGCTGTGGCGCTTTCTGACTGATACGCAGTGGACGCCCCTGTTTGCCGACCCGCGCTTTGGCATCGGCGTGTTGCTGTCAGGCACGGCCACGAGCTCGCTGGTGGCGCTGGCCGTGGCGATTCCCTGCGGCACGGCGCTGGCGCTGTTCCTGTCGGAGTTCGCGGTGGGGCCGCTTCGGGAAAGCGTCAAGCCGATTCTGGAGTTGCTGGCCGGCGTGCCGACGGTTGTCTTTGGCTACTTCGCGCTCGACGTCGTGACGCCGCTCCTGCAGAAGGCGTGGCCGGCGCTGCCTGGCTTCAATCTGCTCTCGGCGGGTCTGGTGATGGGGGTGATGATCATTCCCTACGTCGCGTCGCTGAGCGAAGACGCGCTGCGCGCCGTGCCCATGAGCTTGCGCGAAGGGGCGTACGCCTTGGGCGCGACTCGGCTGCAAGCGGCGTGGCAGGTGGTCTTCCCGGCGGCGTTTTCGGGCGTGGCGGCGGCGTATGTGCTGGGCGTCTCCCGCGCCATTGGCGAGACCATGATCGTGGCCATCGCTGCCGGACAGCAGCCGCGCCTGACGCTCAATCCGTTCGAGCCGGCGGCGACGGTCACGACCTATATCGTGCAGGTGGCGAAGGGGGATGTGCCGCACGGAAGCCTCGGCTACCGAACCATCTTCGCCGCGGCGCTGGCGCTGTTCCTGCTCGCGCTGACCTTCAATCTGGCAGCCGACTGGATTCGCCGCCGCCAGCGTCTTCGAGGGCGAATCTCATGACCGACCGCGCCCGCCTCAAAGCGCGTATCCAGCGCGCCAAACAGCTTGAGCGCGGCTTTCTGCTCGTCGCGTGGCTGTTGCTGGCGTTGTTGGCGGCGGTTTTCGCGGGGCTGTTCGTCAGCATGCTCCAGACCGCCTGGCCTCGCTTGCAGCCGGACTTTTTTCTCAGCTTCGCTTCGCGGCGCGCGGCGCAGGCGGGGATTCTGGCCGCGTGGGTGGGGACGCTCGTCCTGATGAGCATCACCGCCGCCGTCGCCGTCCCGCTGGGCGTCGCGGCTGGGGTGTATCTTGAGGAATACGCTCGTCAAAGCCGGTTGACGACGCTGATCGAAGTCAACATCGCCAACTTGGCGGGCGTGCCTTCAATTGTTTACGGGCTGCTGGGGCTGGGGCTTTTCGCTCGCCTGCTTGGCTTTGGCGCTAGCGCGCTGACCGCCGGGCTGACGCTGGGATTGCTCATTTTGCCCATTGTCGTCGTGGCTACGCGCGAGGCCATCCGAACGGTGCCAAACGCCATTCGGGAAGCGTCCTACGCTGTGGGCGCCACCCGCTGGCAGACCGTATGGCAACAAACGCTGCCCGCCGCGCGCGCCGGCATCCTGACCGGCATCATTATCGGGTTGTCGCGGGCCATTGGCGAAACCGCCCCGATTGTCACCATCGGGGCGGTGACGTTCATCGCCTTTTTGCCGCCGTCCCCGCTGTCGCCCAACTTTCCCTTCATTTCGTTTGACTGGGTTTGGTCGCCCTTCACGGCGCTGCCCATCGTGACTTTTGACTGGACATCCCGTCCCAACGCTGACTTCCGGGCGAATGCGGCGGCGGCGGCGCTGACACTGACCTTAATGACGGCGGCGATGAATGGGGCGGCGTCCTGGCTGCGCTACCGGCTGCGTCGCCGCCAGCGGTGGTAAGGAATTTCGCAATGACTGAGCCGGTCGCCACATCGAACGGTCAACGGATGAACGGCGCTGCCGGCCATCCGTCGCTCAAGGCCGAAACGCGCGGTCTCAGCTTTTTCTATGGCGAGAAAGCCGCGCTGCGCGAGGTCAACCTGCCCGTTCACGAGCGTCGCGCGACCGCGCTCATCGGGCCTTCCGGCTGCGGAAAAAGCACCTTGCTACGCTGCTTCAATCGTATGCATGACCTGTATCCCGATCATCGGTACGCGGGCGAAATCCGACTCTACCCGGACGACATCAACCTGCTCGCGCCTGAGACCGACCCGATTGAGGCGCGCCTGCGCATCGGCATGGTTTTTCAGAAGCCCAACCCATTTCCGAAGTCGGTTTTTGAAAACATCGCCTATGGGCTGCGCCTGCGCGGCCTGCGCGACAAAACCGAAATTGCGGAGCGGGTTGAGCGGGCGCTTCACGATGCCGCCCTGTGGGATGAGGTCAAGGATCGGCTGGAGGACTCGGCCTACGCCTTGTCAGGCGGGCAGCAACAGCGGCTGTGCATTGCGCGGGCGCTCGCCACGGAACCGGAGCTATTGCTGTTTGACGAGCCGACTTCGGCGCTCGACCCGCTGGCGACGGCAAGTATCGAGGCGCTCATAGGACGCCTTAAGTCGCAGGTGACGGCGCTCATTGTGACGCACAACTTGCAGCAGGCGACGCGCGTCGCCGAGTTTGCGGCGTTTATGTATCTCGGCGAGCTTCTTGAGTTCGGGCCGACGGAAGCGTTGTTCAATGCGCCGTCCCAAAAGCGAACGGAAGATTATCTCGCCGGGCGCTTCGGTTAGCGCGCTTTCCAAAGCGACGTGGCGATAACGATAAGCGGGATGGAAGCGGGACGATGGGTCGAATGGCGATGGCGCCCGGCGCGTTATGGATTGCCTATCGCCGCCGGCTTCCGCGTCGCGAGGTAGATGTCGCCGTCGGGAAAGCTCGCCACAAGCGTCATATCGGCAACCGCCTGGAGCTTTGCCACCAGGTCCCGACAGTCCCCGCGGTACGCGCGGTCAAAGCGCAAGAGATAAGCCGCGCCTTCCTCGGGCCACGCGGCTCGAACGCGAAAAGGCAAGTGGGCCGCCGGTAAATCGGCGAAAAAGTAAAGCGCCTCTGGATCATTGGCATAGATCGGCTTCCCGGCAAAGTCGCCGCGATGTTGGGCGATGTGGCGAATCAGCGCCCCTTGCCGCCAATGCCGACCGTGGTAGCCCTGACCGTCTGAGCGCATTTCAATGGCCAAGGTCGCCGTCGCCAGAGCGGGCTGCGCCAGCCAGGCGAGGATGCCCAGCCGCGCCGCCGCCCGCTGGAGGCTTTCTGGAATGTGACGCCGGGGGAGGGGGGATAACGCTTGAGCGAGAAAAGCCAGCAAAAGGATGGCGAGCGGTATGAAAGCGGGCGCTAAAAGACGGCTATCAATTGGGTCATAGGCGACAAGCATTGAAGAAAATAGAATAAACGCAAAATAGATGAGGCAGAAAATGCATAGAGCTAGAAGAGGAACGTTAGCCTCTGTGAAGCAATTATATGCCAAATAGCATAAAAAAATTAGTAGAAAAAAAACTAAAGGCCAAAGAAATGAGAAGTTTTCTTGATATAAGAAGAGCGGAAAAATAATCCAGGAGGCGATGGTATTTGAGAAAAGAACAACGTTTTCCTGAAAGCTAAGCGATGGCGCGACCCTGGGCCCTAGCGGAGAGCCAAGCAGCGCGTAATTCCTGATCATCCAAAGAAAGCCTGGCAGATAAGAAATAAAAGCCGATAACAGAACGCTTTTGAGACGGAGCGCTCTCCGCGCATCGCGGATGCTTGCCAAGCATATCAAATTTGAAATCAACAGCGTGATTCCCGCATAGCGGACAAGATAGGCTAGCCCAGTCAGTATTGAAAATAAAATAATAAGGTAAAAAGATTTTTTCCTTGAGTGGAGACAAACCAGCCATAGATTTAAAACGAGCAGAAAGATAAATAGAAGCTCGCTCCAAGCGAATATGGAAACCCAGAAGATAGGAACGCCGAAGAGCGTCGAAAGAGCGGCTATGAACGCAATTGCGGCTGACTGCGCGACCTCGAAAGCCAGCTTCCCGGCGAGATAAATCAAAAGGCAGAAGAGCGCGACATTGATCAGGATCGGCGACGCGGCAAGGTCAACGTGAAAGAGGAAGGCGACGAAAGCGATGACGAGCGGGTAAAGCGGCGGCTGGGAGACGAGCGGCTCTCCGCGGTAGGTGGTCAGTCCAAGACCGCTGAGCGCGTTTTTAGCGATCGCCAAGTAGCCAACCGAGTCCGGCGACAGCCCGATGCCGCGCGGCGCGAGCGTCAGCCAGAGCAGTGCCGCTCCGCTCAAGCCAAGCAGGGCCAGCCCCATCTCCTGGCGGCGCGACAACGCTGAGGGCGACAACGTTGCAGGCGAAGCGATGAGCGACATAGCGGCGAGAAGCGATAACGTCCGATTCGGCTTGCCTAAGCGAGGACCGGCGCTATGGGGCAAGCTGCTCCAGGGCTTCCGTAAGCGATGAAAAAATCCGCGCGGCGCGCTGCCGGACATCCGGCGACGGCGCTTTGAAGTCTGGAACCATGATGACGGTCAGGCCAGCCGCATGCGCCGCGCAAACGCCGGGGTCCGAGTCTTCAAACGCCAGCGCCCGCTCCGGCGCGACCCCAAGCCGAGCGCAAGCGGCAAGGTAAATGTCCGGCGACGGCTTGGGCCGCGCCGCTTCGTCGCCAGTTACGGTCAGGCGGAAGCGCCGGTCAAGCCCGACGCGCGCCAGGCGCTCCGTCGCCGCCGGGCGGTGGGTTGAGGTCGCCAGGGCTTTGGGCAGTCGCAGCTCATCCACCTTGTCCAGCGTTTCCCATACGCCTGGCTTGACCGGGATGGGTTCCTCGGCGAAGCAAACGCTTTCATAGTGGAGGACGCGCTCATGGAAAGCCGGCATGGGAACGGCCTCGCCAAAATGATCCAGAACAATCTGGAGCGCGTCGGCCCGCGAGCGCCCCACCAGTTGGCCATAAAACGTCGGGGCGATGCTAAAGCCGCAGTCGGCGGCGGCGCGCTGCCACGAGCGGCAATAGATGGCTTCCGTGTCGAGCAGCAGGCCGTCCATGTCGAAGATGACGGCGGCGAAGTCGCTAAGCTTCATGGTGTGAGCATAACCATAAATCGTTACAATGCGACAAGTCAGGATTGACCAAGTCAGGATGGACAACGCTACGAAAGCCAAGGAGCGCTTCGCCCATGACGCCTGCGCAGCGCATCGCCGTGATCGGCGCCGGGAGCTGGGGCACGGCGCTGGCTCTAGTCGCCGCCTCGCGTCCGGCTTCCGACCAGTCGCCGCGCGTGGTCACGCTCTGGGGGCACCGACCGGAACACATCGCCGCGCTCGTCGAGCGGCGCGAAAACCAGTCTTACTTGCCCGGCTTCCAGTTCCCGGACAATCTTCTGCCGACCGCCGATCTGTCCGTCGCGCTGGAGGGCGCGCAGATTGTCCTGCTCGTCGCGCCCTCGCACGTAACCCGCGCCCTGCTCGTGGCGATGCGCCCCCATATCGCGCCCACCATGGTGTTTGTGAGCGCGACCAAGGGTATCGAGACGGATACCCTGATGCGGATGTCGGAGGTCGCGCTCGATGTCTGGCACGACCGCTTCGAGCCGCGCTATGTCGCGCTGTCCGGCCCTAACTTCGCCTACGAAGTCGCCAAGGGCGATCCGACCGCGACGGTCGTGGCCGCCTTCGCGCCCCGCTGGGGAGAGTATGTGCAGAATGAAATGAGCGCGCCGAACTTCCGGCTCTACTACAACCAGGACATCACCGGCGTTGAAGTCGCCGGCGCGACGAAAAACGTCATCGCCATCGCCGCCGGCGTTATGGTCGGGCTGGGCTTTGGTCACAACACGGTCGTGACGCTGATCACGCGCGGGCTGGCCGAAATCACTCGCTTAGCGGTGACGCTCGGCGCGCGGGTGGAAACAATGTCCGGGCTAGCTGGCGTCGGCGACCTCTTCCTCACCGCGACGGGAACCCTCTCCCGCAACCGCTACGTCGGCGTGGAGCTGGGCAAGGGACGGCAGCTCCAGGACATTCTCGCCGGAATGACCAATGTTGCCGAAGGCGTAAAGACCACGAAGGCCATTCATGCGCTGGCGCAAAAGCACGGGGTCGACATGCCGATGACACGCGGGATGTATCAGGTGCTCTACGAAGGGCGCAGCGTCCGGGACGCCATGGCGGAAGTCATGGGCCGCCCGCTGCGCCGCGAATACTGACGCCTTGCCACAGCTGAAGCCGCGCTCAACGGCAAATGGCGGATTAGCGCGGGGTTGTCAGGAGCAGGCGTTGCGCCGCTTGCGCGTCGGGGTCGTCAGGGCTTTGGTCAAGCGCCTGCCGAATGTGCGACGCGGCGCCCGCGCGGTCGCCCTGCGACAAAAGCACCCTGCCCAGCAGCACGCGCGCCGCCGTAAGCTTCGGGTTCCAGAACACGGCCGCCTTGAGCGCGTTGGCCGCCGCCGGCAAGTCCCCGCGCCGCTCGTGGACGCGCCCCAGCAACAGGTGCGCTTCGCTGTAGTCGGGGGCAATCTGAATGACTTGCGCCAGCTTCTCGGCCGCCGCGTCAGACTGATTGTTGAGAAAGGCCGCCTGCGCCTCCTGCATTAAGGCTTCAACCCGCTGGAGCGCCGAAACGCCTAGAAAAGCTTGCTGGCGGCTTTGCTCCTCGCCGCGCGCGTAGCGGTGAAACGCTTCGCGATTGAAGCGCGACTTAAGATAGGGCAGCCAAGGCGGCTTGCCAGCGGTTTCCCATTTGGCGAAGTCCGGGGCGTGTCGCTTCGCGGCGTCGAGCGCGGCGGCGGCCTCGCTGGCGCGGCCCAGCTTGGCGTAGCTTTTCGCCAAGACGTACCAGGCGCGCCCCTGCTCCGGCGCGCGCTTAGTCAGCGCTTCGAGCGGGGCCAGCGCCGCCTCCGCCCGCCCGGCGCGCCATAGGGCATAAGCATAGTTGAAGAGCGCCTCGTCGTCCTGCGGCGCGGCGTCCGACGCGAGCTTTGTGAGCCGGGCCGCCTCGGCGAAGTCGCCCTTCTGCATCTGCGCCACGCCGGCGTTGACATAGGTCTCGAAAAGCGGCATCGGCGCCAGCAGCGCCGCATGCGTCTTGATGGCCGCCTCGGTCTTGTTGGCGAGAATCTGGCACACGCCCAAGTAAAAGCTCGATTCCAGCCCGCGCGGGTCGGTCGGGCGCACCCGCTCAAGCCACTCCAGGGCTTCGCCATAGCGTCCGGCGCGGTAGTGGCTCAGCCCCAATTCAAAGTACGCCTGCGGGAACGTGAGTTGAGCGTTGCGGGTGGCTTCCTCAATCGCCCGTATCAGCAGCCGCGTCCGGTCTGGCCCCTCCTCGGTGACGAGCGCCTTGACATAGATCTCGTAGGCGCTCGGCGCCACGCGGGTCGCCCGCGCAATGATGCGGTCGCGCGAGAAGGGCAGCGCCGGATTGCGCTGGTAAAGCAGTTCCCACGCCAGCTTGCCCTGAATCACCTGCAAGTCCGCCAGGGGGGCGCTGATCGTGTGCTCGCTGCCCAGGAGCTTGCCCTCGCGCAGGGAAATCATCTGCGCCCGCGCGGTGAGAACGCTATCCTTGCCCTCGCCCGTCACCATGTATGTCCCGCGCACAAGCAAGTCCGCGCCGACGGCTTCGCCGAGCTTAATCTCCGTGGCGCGCGTGAGCAGGGCCGTCCGCGGCAGTCCAAGCTTCTCGTACGCCAAGTGACACTCGTCCAGCGGAACGGCGATCAAGCCGGGCGAATCGAGCAACTCCGCCATCGCCACCGTGAAGCTTTCACGAATCCAGTTATGCTCCGGGCGCGCCGTTGTATGCTCGAAGGGGAGGGTGAGGACAACGTCTGTCGCCGTCGCCGCGCCGCTCAGCAACCCAAGCCATAGCCAGACGCAGATCGCCGCCGCGAGCCACCGCCCGCTGTGGTCGCTTCGCCGATACTCGCCCTTGATCATGGTTATCTCCTCCGCATCTCCTCCGCGCCGGCTCCTGCCGCCGGGTTGCCCCGGCCGTCGCCCGGCTCGGCGCGTCACAAGGCTGCGGTCGCGGCAAGGGTTGCTTCCAGGCCGCGCCCCGACCTGGAAAGCTTATCACGGATGCGCGCCGCCCCTGAGCCTTGTCTTCCGCGTTTTGGAAAAATTTACTTGACAGTGCGCAACTAAGATTTTTATATTACCGACTGGCTAAGAAAAGTAGCCAGCTTTCATCGAACGAGGTGCGCCATGCGACACGATCAGTTTACCCTCCGCGCCCAAGAAGCCATTGCCGCCGCCGTCACGCTCACCCAGGAGCGACAGCATCCGCAGGTGGAGCCAGAGCACTTGCTCGCCGCCCTGCTGGGGCAGGCGGATGGCATTGCCAGGCCGATTCTTGAAAAGATTGGCGTTGTCGTGCCGCCCCTGCTCAGGGAAGTCGAGGCGGCGTTGGCGAAGCTGCCGCAGACGAGCGGCGGCGAGCGGTATTTTTCAGGTCGCGTCTCAACGCTCTTTGTCAACGCGCGCAAGGAAGCTGACAAGCTTCAGGACACCTACGTTAGCACCGAGCATCTGTTGCTGGCGATGGTCGAGGAGAAGGAGAGCGTGGCGGGTCGCCTGCTGCGTCAGTCCGGCGTGACGCGCGACGCGCTGCTCAAGGTCATCGCCGACCTGCGCGGCAATGAGCGCATCGTCGATCCTGACCCGGAATCCAAGTATCAGTCGCTTCAGAAATACGGGCGCGACCTGACGGAGCTGGCGCGGGCCGGCAAGCTTGATCCGGTCATTGGGCGCGACGATGAAATTCGGCGCGTGATTCAGGTGCTGTCGCGGCGGACGAAAAACAATCCCGTGCTCATTGGCGAGCCGGGCGTCGGCAAAACGGCGATTGTCGAAGGGCTGGCCATGCGGATTGTCTCCGGCGATGTGCCGGAATCGCTCAAGAACAAGCGGCTGTTGACGCTTGATCTCGGCGCGATGCTGGCCGGGGCGAAGTATCGCGGCGAGTTTGAGGATCGCCTCAAGGCTGTGCTGAAGGAAGTCGTCCGCTCCAATGGCGAGGTCATTCTTTTCATTGACGAATTGCATACGCTGGTCGGCGCGGGCGCGAGCGAGGGCGCGCTAGACGCCTCCAACATGCTCAAGCCGGCGCTGGCGCGCGGCGAGCTGCACTGCGTCGGCGCGACGACGCTCAATGAATACAAGAAGCACATCGAGAAGGACGCCGCGCTGGAGCGTCGTTTCCAGCCGGTGTACGTGCCGGAGCCGACGGTCGAGGACACCATCGCGATTCTACGCGGCTTGAAGGAGCGCTACGAGGTTCACCATGGCGTCCGCATCAAGGATGCGGCCATCGTGGCGGCCGCGACGCTGTCAAATCGCTACATCGCCGACCGCTTCCTGCCCGACAAGGCCATTGATTTGATTGACGAGGCGGCGTCGCGCCTGCGCATCGAGATTGACAGCCTGCCGACCGAGATTGACGAAATCGAGCGCGACATCATGCAGCGCGAAATCGAGCGTCAGGCGTTGCAGCGCGAGGACGACCCGGCTTCGCGGGAGAGGCGGAGCAAGATTGAGCAGGAGATAGCCGAGCTGCGGGAGCGGAGCGCGGCCCTCAAGGCCCGCTGGGGCAATGAAAAGAAAATCATCGAGGCCATTCGCGCCGACAAGGAAAAGCTGGAGGAGCTGAAGCTGGAAGCCGAGCGCTACGAGCGAGTGGGCGACTACGCTAAGGTGGCTGAAATTCGCTACGGCGCGATGAACGAGGCGCGGCAGCGCATTGAGGCCAACCGGGCCAAGCTCGTCGAGCTGCAATCGGACGGGGCGATGCTCAAGGAAGAGGTGGACGAGTCCGACGTCGCGCTGGTCATCGCCAAATGGACGGGCATCCCGGTCGCCAAGATGCTCGAAAGCGAGGTTCAGAAGCTCGTCCAGATGGAAGCCCGCATGGGGCAGCGGGTGATTGGCCAGGCGGACGCGCTGCGGGCGGTGGCTAACGCCGTCCGGCGGGCGCGAGCGGGGCTTCAGGACCCAAACCGCCCGATTGGCTCGTTCATCTTTCTCGGGCCGACCGGGGTGGGGAAGACGGAAACCGCCCGCGCGCTGGCGGAGTTTCTGTTTGACGATGAGCAGGCGATGATACGGCTGGATATGTCGGAATATATGGAGAAACACTCGGTCGCCCGGCTCATCGGCGCGCCGCCAGGCTACGTGGGGCACGACGAGGGCGGGCAGTTGACCGAGGCGGTGCGGCGGCGGCCCTACTCCGTCATTCTGCTCGACGAAATCGAAAAGGCTCACCCGGACGTGTTCAATGTTCTGCTCCAGGTGCTCGATGACGGGCGACTGACGGACGGCAAGGGCCGGACGGTGGATTTCAAAAACACGGTCATCATCATGACCTCCAACATCGGCAGCGGCGAGATTTTGGACTGGGGCGGCAACCCGGAGCAAGACGACGAGGTTCGGAAGCGCGTGCTGAAGCTGCTGCGCAGCGTCTTCAAGCCGGAGTTTCTCAACCGCGTGGATGAGATTGTGATCTTCCACCCGCTCGGGCGGCGGCACTTGCATCAGATCATCGAAGTCCAGCTTGCGCGCCTGCGGGCGATGCTGGCCGACCGGCACATCACGCTTGAACTGACCGATCTGGCGAAGGATTTGCTAGCCAGCGAAGGCTTTGATCCAACCTATGGCGCGCGCCCGCTCAAGCGCGCGATCCAAAGCTTGCTTCAAAACCCGCTGGCGCTGAAGCTACTCGACGGGACTGTTCTGGAAGGGCAGACCCTGCGGGTGGATGTCAACGAAACCGGCGACGCGTTCACGTTCGCCCCGCAGGCGCCAACCGCCGCGGAAGTCAGCGCCGGCGCGGCGAGCGTCCGAACGGCGCGCTGAAACCGGAAGCCTGAAGAGGGCTAAAAACTGGAAACCCTGTCTCCTCTGGAGGTAATCGAGCCATGACGCTTCAACGCTTTGATCCCTTTCGTGAACTCATTACGTTGCAAAATCGGATGAACAGTCTGTTTAGCGAAGTCGGTCTCCTGCCGCGTCCCAGCGCGAATGACGAAGCGGCGGCGATGTGGTCGCCAGCCGTGGACATCTATGAAACCGACAAGGAGATTGTTCTCAAGGCCGAGTTGCCCGATGTCAAGCAGGAAGACATTCGCGTGAGCGTGGACAATAACCGTCTTTCCGTGACGGGCGAGCGGAAGTTTGAATCGGAGGTGAAGCGCGAGAACTATCACCGCATCGAGCGTGCCTATGGTAGCTTCGCGCGCACTTTTTCGCTGCCGCCCACGGTTGACCAGGACAACATCCGGGCCGAGTATAAACAAGGCGTCTTGACGGTCTCGCTTCCGAAGCGCGAGTTGGCGCAAGGCAAGAACATTAGCGTTCAGGTCGGCTGACAGCGCCGCCGACTGGCCCAAGCTTGAGCGATGACGGCTCAAGCGATAGCGTTCCGTCGAGCGGTGAGCCTGCGCCTACGACGTCTGGCGCGGATTCATCGCTCGACCTGTCGAGCGAAACCTTCCACCCCAAGGAGCAAGGCTGGAGATGAGTGACGAATCACGCGAAACGACTGAAACGACTGAAGCGGCCGATGCGACAGTGCCGGTCGTGCGCGTCACGGACAAGCGTCGACTGTCGATGGAGATCGAAGAGAGCGGCGACGACTCGGCGGCGGATGCCCGGACGGCGTCGCTAGCTGATCCCCAGAGGCTGGAGGAGCGCCCTAGCGTTGAGCCGCTTCAGATGAAGATTGAGGAGCTTCAAATGAAGCTCGAAGAGCGGGAAGCTCAGCTTGCGCGTCTGCGGGCGCAGGTGGTCGAGTTCGAGTCTAAAACCCAGGACGAGTTGCGCGAGACGCGGCGACGATTGGAGCGCGTTTTCGAGCAGCGGGTGACAAGCGCCCGGCAGACGCTCATTGAGGAGCTGTTGGCCGTTTTTGACAACCTCGACCTGATGCTCGCTGGCGCTGAGAACGCCACCCGCGACGACTTGCTGACGGGAATTGCCGCGATGCAGCGGTTGCTGTTGCATGCGCTGCAACGCCAGGACATCGAGCGCGTCGAAGCCCTCGGCCAGCCGTTTGACCCGCAGCTTCACGAGGCCGTCGAAACGGCTTCGGTCGGGCCAGAACAGGATGGGCGGGTTGTCGCGCAAACGCGGCCCGGCTATCGCATGGCTGGGCGCCTCATTCGCCCGGCCTTGGTTTCGGTCGGGCGCGCCGAGCCGTCATCGGCTGTGCTTTCGGAGACGGAAGTTCCAGCCTGACGTCAGGTAAAGAACCCCTCGACGCAACCCCCGCATATGGTATTCTTGGTTTTCGCAGCCTACCCACTCCCCTTCCGCGTCTGCGCTGCGTCTCCATCAGGCCAAGGTCGGCTGGACGCGCATCCCATCAACGACTCACATCATCCTCACCGAGGCACGCTATGATTGACTTTGGCGATTTCGCAGACCGATTTTCAGAGAGCGGACAGCGCGTTATGCGCCGCGCCTATGAGGAATCGAAGACCCGCGAGCATAACTTTCTTGCGCCAGAACATATTTTTCTCGCCCTGACGGAAGTCGAGCGTCCGCTCATTAATGAGATCATGCAGAGTCTCAATCTCGACCCGCAGGCCATTCGCAACGCGCTGGACGGGCGGCTGTCCATTCAGCGGCAGTTTGTCGGGAAGCGCATGAAGCTCCACGATGCCACGCGCGACATCCTCAACAAGGCCATGCGTCGCGCCCGGCAGAGCGGGCGGCAGGCGATTGACTCGACCGACCTGCTGATTTCGCTATTTCAAGACGAGGACGGAGTGACGGCGTCAGTGCTGAAGCAGTTTGGAGCCGACCCGCAGGATGTCATTGAGCGCGTCGGCTCGCGGCTCAAGTCCCGCGAGGAGCGCGAGGCGCGCATTAGCCGCAAGTTCGAGCTGCCGCCTTACATCAAGCACTTCGGAACGAGCCTCAACAAGCTGGCGCGCGACGGCAAGCTGCCGCCGGTCATCGGTCGGGAGCGCGAAATCCAGCAGATGATCGAGATTCTCTGCCACCGCGAGCGGGCCAACTCGCCCATCCTCATCGGCGAGCCGGGCGTCGGGAAAACGGCGGTGGTCGAGGGCCTTGCCCAGCTTATCGAGCTGGAGCCGGACCGCGTGCCGCGTCGCCTCCGCAACGCGCACATCGTCTCGATGCAGATTTCCAATGTCGTCGCCGGCACGATGCTGCGCGGCATGTTCGAGGAGCGCATTCAGGGCGTCATCAACGAAGTCAAGGAGCGCGAAAACCTCATTCTGTTCATTGACGAGGTCCACACAATCATTGGGGCCGGCTCGGCGATGGGCGCGGCGGCCGATGCCGCCAACATGTTCAAGTCGGCGCTCGGCCGCGGCGAGTTGCGCATCATCGGAGCCACGACCACGACGGAATACAAGGAATACATTGCCGAGGACGAAGCCCTTGCGCGGCGCTTCCGCACCGTGGTCATTGCCGAGCCAAGCGTGGAAGACACCCGCAAGATTCTCCGCGGCATTCGTCCGCGCCTGGAGCAAAACTACTCCGTGCAGATTTCCGACGAAGCCCTTGAAACAGCGCTGGAAATGGCGCCGCGCTACATTCGCAGCCTGCACATGCCCGACAAGGTGATCGGGTGGCTTGACACGGCGTCGGTCAAGGTCGAGATCAACCAGCCGGAAGACCCGATGGTGCTCAAGCATCACGTCATTGACGTGATCGCGCAGGAATCGCGCATTCCGCACGACATGATTTTCCGCGAAACGACCGAGCGGTTCGCCAACATGGAGGAAGAGTTAGGCAAGCGCGTGATTGGTCAGCGCGAGGCGGTGGAAAGCGTGGCGCGGCGCCTGCGCCTCAACAAGGGACCGCTCAAGGAGAACTTCTACAAGCCGGATGGCGTGCTGCTGTTTCTGGGTCCGACCGGCGTCGGCAAGACGGAGCTGGCGAAGTCGGTCGCCGAGTTTATGTTCGGCGACGAGCAGAAGATGATTCGAATTGACATGTCAGAGTACCAGGATGGCGTTGTGGCGGTTGAGAAGCTTATCGGCATGCCGCGCGGCATCGTTGGCTCGGAGCGCGGCGGCATCCTGACCGAGCGCCTGCGCGACAATCCCTACACGGTGCTCCTGCTTGACGAAATTGAAAAGGCGTCGCCCTACTTGCTGAACCTGTTCCTGCAGGCCTTTGACGAAGGATGGCTGACGGATGGGCGCGGCAAAAAAGTCTATCTGTCCGACGCGATCATCATCATGACCTCGAACCTTGGCAGCGAGAACTTCAAGAAGTACATGAAGCCGCTTGGCTTTGGCGCGAAGTCGCTTGGCGATATGAAGGAAATCAAGGGCGAGGTGATGAAGGCGGCCGAAACGCGCTTCTCGCCGGAGTTTCGCAACCGCATTGATGAAGTCGTCGTTTTCTCGCCGCTGACGCAGGACGAAGTGCGCCAGATAGCGGTGCTTTACCTGAAGAAGATCGAGCGGCAAATGACCAAATTCGGCAAGTCGCTGCATGTGACGGAAGCCGCCATTGACCAGCTTGTGCAGCAGGGCTTTAGCCCGGCCTACGGCGCGCGCTTCCTGAAGCGGACGATTGATGAAAAGGTCAAGCTGCCGATTACGCTTCAGTGGAATGCGTCCAGCCGCTTTGCCGTGGACGCCCGCGATGGGCAGGTTGTCGTGACGGAAGAGCGTCCCGAAACGGCGCCGGCGGCCTTCTCGGTCAACTAACCCCCATCAGTCCTTACGCGAACCTTACGCGAAAGACGCCGGGGGGATTCCCCCCCGGCGTCTTTATGCCTGGAACGCTCGCTTTACGCGCAAAGAGCCTCGCTCAGCGTGGCGACTGCAAAGGCGATATCGTCTTCGGTCAGTATGAGTGGCGGCAACAGGCGGATCACATTCGCTCCGGCGTTGAGAGCCAGCAATCCGCGCGCTTGGGCCGCCGCGATGTAGGGCGCGGCTGGCTCCGTCAGCTCGATGCCGATCATAAAGCCGCGTCCGCGCAGGTCTCGAATTCGCTCGCTCGGGATGGCTCTGAGCCGCTCGAAAAACAGCGCGCTGCGGCGCGCGACCTGCTCGGGAATGCGCTCTTCCTTGATGACCCGCAGGGTCGCGCGGGCAGCGGCGCACGCCAGCGGCGCGCCGCCGAAGGTTGTGCCGTGCTGTCCGGGGGAAGGCTTGATGACGCGCTCGCCGAGCGCGACCGCGCCCATCGGGAAGCCGCTCGCCATGCCCTTGGCCATTGTCAGGATGTCCGGCTGGAGGCTAACGCCCTCGCAGGCGAAGAAGGCGCCAGTTCGCCCAAAGCCCGATTGCACCTCATCCGCGATGAGCAGCGCGCCGCGCTCGCGGCAAAGGCGCTGCGCCGCCTGAAGGAATTCAGCCGCGCCGGGACGAACGCCCCCCTCGCCCTGGATGACTTCCAAAATGACGGCCCCAACTTCATCCGTCACGGCGGCTTCAAGCGCCGCTTCGTCGTTGTAGGGGATGTATTTGAAGCCGGGCAGCAGCGGCTCGAACGGCTCGCGGTATTTCGGCTCCCAAGTCGCCGCAAGCGCCCCAGCCGTGCGCCCATGAAAGCCTCGCATCGCCGCGACAACGCCATGGCGGCCGGTGGTCAGGCGGGCGAACTTGAGCGCCGCCTCGTTGGCTTCCGCGCCGGAATTGCAGAAGAACAGGCGCGTTAGCCCGGGCGGCAGAATTTCCGCCATCTCGGCGTAGAGCTGAGCGCGCTGGTCGTTCCCAAATGAGCCGGAGCAGGCGATGAGCGTCGCCGCCTGCCGACTGATGGCTTCGACGACGGCCGGATGGCAGTGACCAAGGCTGGCCACGCCATAGGCCGCCGTGCAGTCAAGGTAGCGCCGCCCTTCAGCGTCCCAAACGTGAGCCCCTTCGCCACGGGTCAGGGTAATCCCGCGCGGGACATACAGCCCCAGGCCGCGCTCCGCCTCAAGCCTGGCCCAATCAGCCGGCGCCCGGCCCGTCGCAGGCGCGTGGGCGGCGGCTTGGGCGCCGGGCTGACCGGTCCCGCGCTCAAGCATTTGGCCCTCGGTGGCCGTTGCCATTGGCAAGCCGCTTCTTGATGATAAGCTCGGCTAAGTCGGGCACCACTTCCCAGGCGATTTCGCGCACGACGCGATCGGACATTTCGGCCACGACGCGACGCACGATGTCATCCACCAGGGCCGGCGGCAAGGTGAAGCTAGACCAATCCGCCAGCGGCGGGGAGGGATCGGCGGCAGCTTCCGCGACCGGCGACGTCTCCGCTGCGGAGGGTATCGGCTGTGTCAAGTCTTCAGATCCCTCGTATGCCGCGCGCGCGGTTGTCGCTTCGGCCTCGCCAGCCGGCGTCTCCGCGATTGGCGCAAAGGGCGGGAGCGTCGTCGCCTCAAGGGGCGCCGGCGCGAACGCCGGCGCGTTGACATCCGCTACAGCGGTCAGGTTGGCTGGGGGGGAGGCGTCCGGCAGTCTGTCCGCCAGGGAAACCGGCGTTTCTGGAATGAGCTTGGCGCTCGTTTCTGTCGGCGCGGACAAGTTGACGGGCGCGGCCGCTGGGAGCGGCGCTGGGGTAAAGAGCGGAGCCGCGGCTTCTTCCGGCGTCGCTGGCGCAAAGTCCGTAGTCGGGGTTTCCGCTTCGCCGCCGTCCGCCGGTTCTCCTGGCGAGACAACCGCGACTTCAACCGGCACAGGCGGGGCGTCCGCTTCGGAAACCGAGAGCGCTGGCGCGTCCGCGATCGCTTCGCGCTGCCGCTCGCGGATAGCGCGCAACTCATCCGGGAGCAGGTCGGTGCCGCGAGTCGGCGGCTCGTCTTCCATGACGACCTCGAACGTCGGCGGCGCGGGCGGTGGCTTCGGCGCGTCCGCGACCATTGCCAATGGCGGCTGACTTTCGAGCCCGGGTTGGGGCGCGCTTTCGCTCGCGCTTGGCGGCGGCTCGGTCGCGGGCGGCGGCGAAACCAGTCCGGACAGAAAGTCGGGCGGCGGAATCGGCTCGTTCCTCAAATCCCCGGTCGGCGCGGCCTCGAGCGGCGCTGTGACCGGGCTAAGCGACGATGTCTCAGCCTGCGCCTCAAGCGCGGCTGTGATAGGCGGCGCCGGTGGCTCAGGCGGCGCAATCGCCTCCGGCTCGGCTGCCGAAACTTCAGTCGCGGCAACTTCAGCCGCGGCAACTTCAGCCGCGACCGGCGGCTCATCTGCCGCAGCTTGTGTTGCCGTGACAGCCGTCTCCTCCGGCGCGACCAAAGGCGGCGCTTCGGCAACTTCAGGCGCGACGGTCGGCGGCGTGAGCGCCGCGACAAGCTTGTTGGCCAGCGGCGTCGCAGCGGCCGGCAGGGGCATATCCTCCAGCTCCAGCGGCGACTCCATATCAACCGCGACTGGCTCAACCGCGACTGGCGCGGCGGGCGGCGGGGCGGCGAGCAGCTCCGGCAGCTCGGATGGGTCAAGCTTGGCCGTGGTCGTCCCAAAGTCTGGCGGGGACATCTGTGAAAAGGTGGGCCGCTGGATCGGCATGGAAAGCGTCTTGGGCGGCTCTGGATAGCTGAGCACGGGCGGCGCTTGGTCAGCTGGCGGAAGGTCCAGAATAAAATCCGGGGCGTCGGCCGCGGCTGGCGGCGGCGCGTCCAGCGGCAGCAGGGGGTCAAGGTCCGGGAGTCGCCCGTCATCCAGCATCGAGGGCGAAACCTTGATGGTTGGGGGCGGCGCCTCTGGAAGCGGGTCGGGCGGAGGTCCGCCAAAATGAAACCTGGGCAGGCTGCTCGCCGAAGGCTCTTTGGTCGCGGCGGGCGGAGGGACTGATCCAAACGCCTGTGTTTGCATTACAAACGCAGGCGGCGCGGCCGGCTTCGGGGCGGCGCGCTCCAGCGTGGCTCGCACCAGCGAGACAAACTCTTGCTCCGCAATCGGCTTGACGATATGCCCGTCCGCCTTGACGCGCTTCGCTTCCTTCTCGTCATAAGGCTCAAATTTGCCGGTCAGAAGCAAAACCGGGATATGCTTGAAATCGGGATGCTGCTTGACGTATTCGCACACCTCGTAGCCCGTGCGCCCCGGCATGAAGACATCCGCCAGGACAAGATCGGGCTGTATGGCGGAAAGACGCGAAACCGCCATTTCGCCATTGCTCATTGTGACAACGTCGATTTCACATTTTTCAAGGTAGAGCCCAAACATCTTTTGAATGCTCAAGCTGTCATCCGCCAGCAAGACTTTACGACGCATTAGCCGCTTCTCTCCCTTCACAGCGAGGACTGGTGTCGGTTTTGAATACGAAGCAGAAAGCGAGCGAAAATTAACACCCTTGTCGAAGCCTGTCAAAAACTTCAC
Organism: Chloracidobacterium sp. CP2_5A; assembly: GCA_002254845.1. Classification (GTDB taxonomy): domain Bacteria; phylum Acidobacteriota; class Blastocatellia; order Chloracidobacteriales; family Chloracidobacteriaceae; genus Chloracidobacterium. The sequence goes on from NKPT01000002.1 coordinate 75,423, forward strand.
TGCGCGACCGCGACCCGGCGGGCGACGGGCGGCTTGCCCGCCCGCCCGCCCCGTCCGGCCGGGCAAGATCATCCGCGACGCCATTCATGGCGACATGGCGTTTTCAGCCGACGAGGCGCGCCTGCTTGATACCCGCGCCGTGCAGCGCCTGCGCGGCATCAAGCAGCTTGGCCTCAGTTATTTAGTTTATCCGTCAGCGGTTCACGGGCGCTTTGAGCACGCGCTGGGCGCGTGCCATCTGGCTGGAAAAATTATCGAAAGCCTTGACCAAAAAGGCGTCTATCGCTTCTCTGAGGCTGACCGGCGGCTCATTCGCGCCGTGACGCTCCTGCACGACATTACCCACGTTCCCTTCGGTCACACCTTCGAGGACGAGCGGCGGATCGCCCCGCGTCACGATGCCGACCCGGCTCGACTTGACGCCATTCTGGCGGACGATCTCGGCGACGAGTTAGCCCGGCAGGGCTTGCTCGACCCGGTTCGCGAGCATCTTGCCGGCGGCGTTTCGACGGTGGCGAAAAACGCCGCCGAGGGGCAATTTATCCGCGATATTTTTGCCGGAACAATTTGCGCTGACCTGCTGGATTATCTTCGCCGCGATGCGCGCTTCTGCGGGCTGACGATTGACTACGATGACCGTATTTTTTCGCTCTTCACGCGCTTGGGCGGGCGGCTCGCGCTCGATCTCCAGCGGCACGGGCTGTTTCGTCACGACGCCCTTTCGGAGGTCGTCCAGGTCCTGCGCATGCGCTACCTGCTGACCGAGCGGGTGTATTTTCATCACGCGAAGATTGCGGCCGGGGCCATGCTTTCCAAGGCGCTCGAGCTGGCGATGGCCGCCGAGCGCTTTCGCTATGACGATCTCGCTCGGCTGCGGGACGACGCTTTCTTACACGTGCTCCGCGAGCGGACGGCCGCGCTTCCCAGCGCGCAGCGACTGCTCGCCGCGCTGGATGCCCGCCAGCTCTATAAGCCGGTTTTCCTGGCCTCGCGCGACGGGTTGGATGACGCCTGCTTACTCGAGCTCAAGCAGCGGTTTTACGAAAACCGGGAAGGCGCGCGCGAGCGGCTGGAAGCCGAGCTGTGCGCCGCCACAGGCGCGCCAGAGGGGAGCGTTATCGTCTACTGCCCCTCGCCGGACATGTCGCTCAAGGAAGCGAATGTCGCCGTCCGCCTGTCGGAAACTCGCTCCGAGCCGCTTTCGGCCCTGCGGCACGCCGAGATTGAAACGCTGTTGATGCGTCATCGCCAGCTCTGGCGGCTGGTAGTGTTGGCGCCGCCCAGTTTCGGACGGCGCGACGCGAAAATTCGTCGCGCCTTAGTGCAGCTCTGCGAAGAGCGATTAGGCTTGCCCGACCTGCGCTCGTCGCCCGGCGCTGGGCAACGGTCGCTCGCGTTTTTTCCAGCGTGGACCGAGCGCCGGGCAGAGAAGTAGCGAGTTCCTGATGCAGGATCCATCGCTGGCCAAGTCAGCGTGGCGGTCACATTGACAAGCCAGCCTTTCGCCCTATAATCCTGCGTTTTTGCATTTCCGTCGAAAGCTGTTGAAAGGCGGTCAAGAAACCCCATGCCGAATCCGAAACGACGCCACTCTTCATCGCGGCGCGGCAAGCGCCGCGCTCACGACGCTCTGCCCGCCCCCACCATCGTGCGCTGTCAGAACTGTGGCGCGCCCCGGCTGCCGCACCGCGTATGCGGCGAGTGCGGCTATTATCGCGGCCGCCAAGTGATGACCATTCGCCGCAAGGGCGCTGAAGAGTAGAGCTAGCTGAAGCGTAGAGCTGAAGGCTTCACGAGCGCGGAAGCCAGAACGCTGACTTTCCGGGAGCGGGCAAGCGGCGCGCCGCTTGCCCGCTGATTGGCAAGACTGCCATGCTGAAAATCGTTCTTGACGCGATGGGCGGCGACCACGCCCCGGCGCCTGAAATCGAAGGCGCGCTGTTGGCCGCCCGCGAGCTCGATGTGAAGGTCTTGCTGGCTGGTCCGCCCGAGCCGCTTCAGTCAGCGTTGCGGGCGGCGGGGTGGACGACAGAGCTGATTGAAATCCTTCCGGCGAGCGAAGTCGTTACCATGGAGGATGTGGCGACGCGGGCGGTGCGCGTCAAGCGCGACTCGTCCCTGCGCGTCGGGATCGAGGCGCTCAAGCAAGGCGTGGCGGCGGGCTTCGTCAGCGCCGGCAACACTGGCGCCGTTGTCGCGGCTGCGACACTGTGGCTGGGCACCGTGCCCGGCATTGCGCGTCCGGCCTTGGCGACAACGCTGCCTACCCTTAGCGGGCGCGGCTCGCTCCTGCTTGACATCGGCGCTAACGCCGATTGCAAGCCCGCCATGCTTGACCAGTTTGCCGTCATGGGCGCGGCCTATGCCGAGCGAATTTTGGGCGTGAGCCGTCCGCGGGTTGGGCTGCTTTCGATTGGCGAGGAGGACACGAAGGGCAATGAGCTGACCCGCGAAGCCCGCGCCTTGCTGCGGCGACAGTCCGCGCGCCGGTCGTTCGACTTTATCGGCAATGTCGAGGGCAAGGACATCTACGCCGGCGCGGCGGACGTTATTGTGTGCGACGGCTTTACCGGCAATGTCGTCCTCAAGGCCAGCGAGGGGCTGGCGACAACGCTGCTAACGCTCATTCAACAAGAGCTTGGCGCTGTGCCGACATCCGCCCGCGACGCGCTGGCCGGACTGCAGCGGGTGAGCCGGAAGTTTGACTATGCCGAGTATGGCGGCGCGCCGCTGCTCGGCGCGCAGAAGCCGGTGATTATCAGCCACGGTCGCTCAACCGGGCGAGCCATCTGCAACGCGATCCGGATGGCGCGGGATGCGCACCTGCGTAACCTCAACCACCAGATCGCGGCTGATCCGGCCGTGGCCGCGATGCTTCACTTCCCGCGCCGCAACGGGATTGCGTAAAATCGCTTCCGCTATGACCGCCTCTCCCATTTCAATTGGCGACCAAGCGCCGACCTTCGCCCTCAAGGATGCCAGCGGACGAACCGTCAAGCTCGACGATTTCGCCGGGCGGCGGGTTGTTCTCTATTTCTATCCCCGCGACAACACGCCGGGCTGCACAAGGGAAGCTTGCGCCTTCAACGCGGCGCTGGGCAAGCTCGCCGCGCTTGACGCGCAGGTGATTGGCATCAGCGCGGACAGCGTGGCCTCGCATGAGAAGTTCGCGGCGAAGTTCGGCCTGAATTTTCCGCTCCTGTCCGACCCGGATCACAGCGTCGCCGAGCGGTATGGCGTGTGGCAGGAGAAAAAAAACTACGGGAAGACTTACTTTGGCATTGCTCGCGCAACTTTCATTATTGACGAGCGGGGACGGATCGCGCGCATCTTTCCCAAGGTCAAGGTGGATGGTCACGAGGCGCAGGTTCTTCAGGCGCTGGCGGAGATGCGTCGCGCCTAAGCTTTTGCGCGTAAGCGGCTTTTGCGCGTAAGCGGGCGCGGCGTCAGCCGGCTTGAGTTCAAGTAAGGACGCTGAAAAATGGCTCGACGGACAGTCATCGGACCGTGGCTCCTCGCGCTGGCGGGCCTAGCCGTCACCGCTTGGGCGCAGCGCATCCCGCCGCCGGCGCCCGCGTCGCCTGGCGAGCCCGCCGCCGCGTCGCGCGCGTTCGCTGACCCGGAAGCCGGCTTTGCAATCGAGCTGCTCCCCGGCTGGCGGCCGGAAAGCGCCATCGAGAACGACGGACGGCGCGTGCTGGAGATTATTTACCGCGACCGCAGTCAGTCGCTGCTCAAGGCGCGGCGGGAAGTCATTCCGGCGGATTGCGGCGATGACCCGCCCCGCTGCCTGGCCGACCGGGAAGCGGAAACCTCGCTCCAGTTTCGGCCGGATTTCCAGTTGAAGAAACGCGAGCGATTTTCGACGGCTATCGCCCGCGGCGCGCTGCTGACCTTTACGTTTCGCCGGGTGGGGAAGCCCATGACGGGGCGCTACTACTACTTGCAGACCGACGATCAAACGGTGTGGGCGCTTCGTTTCGAGGGCGAGACCCGATTTCACGACACGCTGCGCTACCAGACGGATCGCCTGGCTTATTCGTTCCGTCCGCTGCCTTGAGGGGCTTGGGCTGAGGGCGCGCTTGAAAAGGGCGCGCTTGAAAGTCGCTCCGCGCTGTCCACAGGGTAGCCGCTGTGGCGCTCGCCAGCCGCTTGTCCGGCGCGGCGGCGATTTGACAGGCCGCGCCACGACGCTCACAGTAGGGGCCTGGTCGCCCTGAGTCCAGGGTAGAAAACCGCCTCCGGACGCGAGTCAGCGCGCCTGCCGCCATGCTTGGACTTGACTTCATTCGCCAAAACCTTGATCTCGTCCGCCAGTCGCTGGCCAACCGCCGATCCGACCTGACGCTGGACGCTTTTACCGAGCTCGACGCCGCCCGCCGCCGGCTCATTGGGGCAGTCGAGCAGCGGAAAGCGACGCTCAATCGCATCAGCCCCCAGATCGGCGCGCTGCTCAAGTCCGGTCAGCCGGGCGAAGCCGACGCGAAGCGCGCGGAGGTGCGTCAGCTCAAAGCTGAGATTGACGCCCTTGAGGCTGAGCGCGAAAGCGTCGAGGGGCGCTTGCAGGAACTCGTCCGCGTCATTCCAAATGTCCCGCATGCGTCGGTTCCGACGGGGGACGAGTCAGCCAACCAGGAAGTCGCCCGCTGGGGCGAGCCGCGCGCCTTTGACTTCGAGCCGAAAGACCACGTCGAGCTGGGAACCGCGCTGGGCATCCTTGATCTCGATCGGGCCGCTAAAGTCTCCGGCGCGCGCTTTGCGGCGCTCAAGGGGCTGGGCGCGAAGCTGGAGCGGGCGCTCATCAACTTCATGCTCGACCTGCATCTGAGCGAGCACGGCTATGTCGAGGTTCTCCCGCCCTTCATCGTCAATGGCGATGCGCTGTTTGGCACCGGACAACTCCCCAAGTTCGAGCTGGATTTGTTCAAGTTGACCGACGAGCGCGGCCTGTATCTCATTCCCACCGCGGAAGTGCCGGTTACCAATTTGCATCGCGGCGAGTTGCTCGATGGCGCGCAACTGCCCATTCGCTACGTGGCCGCCACGCCTTGTTTTCGGAGCGAAGCCGGCAGCTACGGGCGCGACACGCGCGGGCTGATTCGTCAGCACCAGTTTGACAAGGTTGAGCTGGTGGCTTTTGTGAAGCCGGAAGACAGCTATGATGAGCTTGAGCGCCTCACGTCCCAGGCCGAGGCCGTTCTGCGGCGGCTGGAGTTGCCCTACCGCCGGGTGGCGCTAGCGACTGGCGATATGGGATTCGCTTCAGCCAAGACCTACGATCTGGAAGTCTGGCTGCCGAGCCAGCGGACGTATCGGGAAATTTCCTCCTGTAGCAACTTTGAAGCCTTTCAAGCGCGCCGGGCCGACATTCGGTTTCGGCGCGAGCCGGGCGCGAAGCCGGAGTTTGTCCACACGCTCAATGGCTCCGGCCTGGCGGTCGGGCGGACGTGGCTGGCGTTGCTCGAAAATCATCAGCAGGCGGATGGTTCCGTGGCTATCCCGCCGGCCCTGCGTCCCTACCTGGGCGGGCTAGCGCGGCTGGCTTGACGCTGGGGGAGTCGCGCATGAGCGAGAAGCCAGCCTCGGCGCCGGGAACCGATGAGCCGCTGTTTCACGGGCGTCTGCACTACAAGATTCTGCTTGCGACGCTCCTGTGCGCCGCGCCGCTCATTTTCGGCGTGGACTACTTGTTTTACCGCAACTTGCGCCGCGACAAGATCGCCGAGCAGGGCCGGCAGTTGCAGCGCATCGCCGCCACGACGGCGACGCTGCTCGATGCCGCTGAGCTGCCGCCGGAAGCCCTTTTGAAACCAGAAGCGACCCTGGAGATGCGCGCCTTATCGGCGCGCCTGCGGGCGGTTCAGCGGGTCAACGAGCTTGACCAGCCGATCGAGCTGTTTTATTGGCGGGAAGGAAAGCCCGTGCCGGCTGAAGGCCTGGCCAGCCCGCCGTTGACGCGCGGCTTGCGCCCGGAAGCGCGGCAGGCGGTTCAGCGTCAGGAAGTGCTCTCCACGGACGTGTACACCGACCGGGACGGCGCCTGGATTTCAGCCTACGCGCCATTTCGACTCGCGCCGGACGCGCCCGTGGCCGGCGTCGTGGCGGTGAGCGCCCGCGCTGATCGCATGAACCTGCTCATCATTGACCACTTCAAGATTCTGTTTCTTGAGGTGACGCTGACAGGGCTGTTCATCATCGTCTTTTTTTCGCTCATCCTGCGCTACTTCGTCACGCAGCCGCTGGGAAGGCTGCTCGAAGGCGTGCGCGCTATGACGCGGCGCGATTACGCCTATCCGATTCCGACCACGGCCAATGACGAGCTGGGCGCGCTGGCGCGGGCTTTCGTGCAGATGCGCGAGACGCTCCAGCATTACGTCGCCGAGTTGGAATCATTCGCGCAAACGCTTGAAGAGAAGGTTGAGGAACGCTCGATTGACCTGATGAGCGCCAATCAGGAGCTGCTGCTAGCGAACTCTGAGCTATACGAAAACCAGCGCCAGTTGCGCAAAATCAACGAGGATCTGCGCCGCGCCAACCTGGCGGTGATGGAGACCAACCGGCTTAAGTCAGAGTTTGTGGCCAACATGTCGCACGAGCTGCGGACACCGCTCAACGCCATCATTGGCTATGCGTCGCTGCTCCAGCGCGGACGCTACGGGGCGTTGACCGAGGCGCAGCTTCGGGCCCTGACGCGCATTGCCGAGAATTCGACAAACTTGCTTGAGCTGATCAACACGTTTCTTGATTTCTCGAAAATCGCCGCGGGCAAGATGGAAGTCAACGTGAGCGAGGTTGACCTGGCGCAGTTCCTCTCTGAAACAATTGCGCCGCTCGACGCGCTGGCGCGCGCCAAGGGCTTGACGCTGCGGCTTGAGGCGCCGCCGCGCCTGCCTCCCGCCGCGACCGATCCATCCCGGCTGCGTCAGGCCATAACGAACTTGGTATCCAATGCGCTCAAGTTTACCGAACAGGGGAGCGTGACCGTCGCTCTCCGGCTGGAAGCCGGCGCGGAAATGTTCGCCATCGAGGTGCGCGACACCGGCATTGGCATTGCTGAAAAAGACCTCCCGCATATCTTTGAGGAGTTTCGGCAGGTGGACGGCTCGGCGACGCGCAAGTACGGCGGCACTGGGCTGGGGCTGGCCATTGCCAAGAAAAACATCCTGCTGCTGGACGGCGTCATTGAAGTCGAGAGCGAGGTTGGCAAGGGGTCGGTTTTTCGGGTGCGGCTCCCGCTGCGCCTGCGCGAGCACGAGATGATGGAGGCGAGCGAGAAGCCCATCGCGCTTCCTTCCCGATCGCCAGACAACCGCATTGTGCTGTGCATTGACGATGAGCCGGACCTCGCCCAGCAGCTCAAAGCCATGCTCGACCTGACTCACTACACGGTCATCGGCGCCCGCAATGTCACCGAGGGCCTGGAGCTGACAACGGTGCTGCACCCGCGCATCGTCGTTCTCGACCTCATCCTGCCCGGCGTTAGCGGACTCGCTTATCTGGAGCGACTGGCGGAAGACCCGAAGCTCAAGAGCATTCCGGTCATCGTCGTCAGCCAGGCCGACCGGCGCACGGCCCAGGCGGCGTTCGAATTCCCGATGGTCATCGGCTATCACCCCAAGCCGCTTGATCGCGGCTGGCTGCTCAACAACCTTCGGAAAATCGAGCGGGAAACGCTCAGTTGGCATCAGGCGAGCGCCGCTGACCAGCCTGCCGACCGTCAGGCGGAATCCCTCTTGTCATGACGAAAGTGCTCATCGCGGAAGACAATGCCGACAGTCGGGAGATTTTGTCCTTTGAGCTGGAGGCGGAAGGTTATGATGTTTGCGCCGTTGGCGATGGATTGAGCGCTATTGAAGCCGCCGCCAGCTTTCGCCCCGATGTCATCGTCATGGATATTTCGCTACCGACCGTTGACGGGCTGGAGGCGACCAAGCGCATTAAGGCGCAACCGGGCTTTGCCAAGGTGCCCGTCCTGGCGCTGACCGCGCATGCCATGACTGAGGACGAGGCTCGTTTCCGGGCGGCTGGATGCGACTGCTACTTGGCCAAGCCTGCCAGCCCGGAAGCGGTTTTGAATGTCGTCCGCCGGCTCTTGGCGACGCCCGGCGCCTCTCCGGCGCCGTGACGCGCTTGCTTTCAACTTGCTTTCAAGCGGTGGACAATGCGCCTCAAATCGTGGAAGAGTGTTGTCGCCGACAGTCGCCGGCCCGGCCCGGCGCAACCTCCCAGTCCCCGCCTTCGCCTCCATGGGACGCTCGCCATCGACTAAGCCTCGCATTCTCGTCATAGACGACAACCAGGACGTGCTCAACCTTCTCCGAGATGAACTTACCGCCGAGGGCTACGAAGTGGAAACCGCCCTGGATGGGCTGGCCGGCCTGCGCTCGCTCAAGCGCTCCAAGCCCGACTTGGTCATCATTGACATTATGATGCCCAACATCAGCGGGCCGGCGGTGATGACCCTCATTGGCGAAAAGGATCACTACCGCGAGCTGCGGGACATTCCTATGCTCATCATCTCGGCGCAATCAAACATCGAGTATGTCCGCGAGGAAGGCCTTTCCTTGACGGAGTGGGACTATCTCGCCAAGCCGATCGACTTCGATCGCCTGCACCTCCTCGTCCAGCGCAAGCTGGCGCTGCGCGCCCCGGAGACGCCGCCCCGCCCTGATGTCGCCCATTTGGCGAGCGCCTGATGGGCGGGCGGCGCGCCGGCTTCTGTCGCGGCTGAGTCGTTGCCGCGGCGCGGCTTCGGCCGGACCCGGCGGCGGCACGGCAAAGCGTCCGGCAAAAGCGTGCGTTCACGCACAAAAGCCCATTGCAATCGTCGAGGCTCGGTCTATAATCACTTCGGTTTTCCTCCGCCGGCGGGCGGCATCCTGGCTTTGAAATCGCCTGCTCTAGGTGATGCGCCGCCGAGACTCGTCGCCGCTGAACCCCCAAGTCATCCTTAATTTGTCGTTGCGCGTTCGTGACGCAGGGTCGCTTGGGAAGCGCGCGCTACCCGGTTCGCTGAGGTTTCATGAGCATCCCCCTAAGTAACCATTTTCTCGCCCGTCGGCTGCACTCGCTGAGCGGCGTCGTCCCGATCGGGGCTTTTCTGCTGGAGCATCTTTACACCAACTTCCACGCCGTGAATGGCCCGGCCGCCTTCAATGAAGCCGTGAAGGGCATTCAAGACCTGCTGCCCGGCGTGTTGCTGCCGTTGGCCGAGTTGTTCCTGATTGGGCTGCCGATTGCCTTTCACGCGATTTACGGCCTCTACATCGCCTACACGTCCAAGAGCAACGCGCTGAGTTACAGTTATGCGCGCAACTGGAATTACCTTCTCCAGCGCGTTACCGGCGTCATTCTCCTGCTCTTCATCACAGCGCACGTCCTGACTCTGCGCTTTGGCGTCGGCGGGCTAGGCCTTGCCGTCGCTCACCATCCCGACCAGGCGTTCGCCATTGTGCAGCATTGGCTGGCGCAGCCGATTTTCCTGGCCTTTTACATGCTGGGCATTTTTTCGGCGGCCTTCCATCTGGCCAACGGGTTGTGGACGTTTGCCATCGTGTGGGGCATTACGGTCAGCGCCCGGTCGCAGCAGGCGTTTTCCTACGCCTGCGCGATGTTTGGCGTCGCGGTGTTCGCGATCGGCGCGCGCGCCGCTTTCGCTTTCGTTCCATAGGATTTCCCGCTTCACGAGCCAAAGTTTTTACCCATGAGCAACAAACCAAGCATCATTGTCGTTGGCGGCGGGCTGGCCGGACTAATGACGACCATCAAGGCCTGCGAGCTCGGCTATGCCGTTGACCTGTTTTCGCTCGTTCCCGTCAAGCGGTCGCATTCGGTCTGCGCGCAGGGCGGCATCAATGGCGCTGTCAATACCAAGGGCGAGGGCGATTCGACCTACGAGCACTTCGATGACACGGTCTATGGCGGTGACTTCCTTGCCGAGCAGCCGCCGGTCAAGGCCATGTGCGACATGGCCCCGGACATCATCTACATGTTCGACCGCATGGGCGTTCCATTTTCGCGCACGCCCGAGGGGCTGATTGATTTTCGCCGGTTTGGCGGCACGAAGCACCACCGCACCGCCTTCGCCGGCGCGACCACGGGGCAGCAACTCCTTTACGCCCTTGACGAGCAGGTTCGCCGCTACGAAGCCGAGGGCAAGGTGCGGAAGTATGAAGGCTGGGAATTTCTGTCCGGCGTGATGGACAATGGCCGCTGCCACGGGATCACGGCGATGAATCTGCAATCGCTGGAGGTCAAAGCCTTCGCCGGGGCGGCCGTGGTCATGGCCACCGGCGGCATCGGGGCAATTTTCGGCAAGTCCACAAACTCGGTCATCTGCACCGGCAGCTCGCAGGGCGCGCTCTATCGTCAGGGCGTCAAATACGCCAACGGCGAGTTTATTCAAGTTCATCCGACGGCGATTCCGGGCGAGGATAAGCTCCGCCTGATGTCGGAAAGCGCCCGCGGCGAGGGCGGCCGCGTCTGGGTGCCGCGCGCGCCCAAGGACCAGCGCGCGCCCAAGGATATTCCGGCTTCGGAGCGGTGGTATTTTCTAGAGGAAAAATATCCCGAATACGGCAACCTCGTCCCGCGCGACATCGCCACCCGCGAAATCTTCCAGGTCTGCCTCGACGGCTATGGCGTCGGCGGCAAGTTTCAGGTCTATCTTGACCTCACGCATATCCCGCGCGAGCAGCTCGACCGCAAGCTGGGCGGCATTCTCGAAATTTACGAGATGTTCGTCGGCGACGATCCGCGCGAGACGCCAATGCGCGTCTTTCCCGGCATGCACTACACCATGGGCGGGCTGTGGGTGGACTACGAGCAACAAACCAACATCGCCGGCCTCTATGCCGTGGGCGAGTGCGACTACTCGATTCACGGCGCGAATCGGCTCGGCGCCAACAGCCTGCTGTCGTGCGTTTACGCAGGCATCGTCGCGGGGCCGGCCGCGGTGAATTTCGCCAAAAACAACGCGGTCAAGGACCCGCATGACCCTATCTTCGAGCGCGAGCGGGCGCGGCAGGCGGCGCTCAACGAAGCCCTCAAAAACAAGCGCGGCTCGGAAAACCCGCGCGTCCTGCACGAGGAACTGGGGCGCATCATGACCGAAAACGTGACGGTCATTCGGTACAACGACCGGCTGCGCCAGACGGATGAGAAAATTCAGGAGCTGCTGGAACGCTACGAGCGGATCGACCTCAATGAGCAAAACTATTGGGCGACGCAAGCCATCCCGCACGCGCGACAGTTGGAAAACATGCTCCATCTGGCGCGGGTCATCACGCTGGGCGCGCTGAATCGGGATGAATCGCGCGGCGCGCACTACAAGCCGGAATTCCCGGAGCGCGACGACGAGCGGTTCCTCAAAACCACGATAGCGACCTGGACGCCGGAAGGGCCGCAACTGACTTACGAGGATGTCAACGTCAGCCTTATCAAGCCGCGCAAGCGGGATTACTCAAAGAAAAAGGCCGCCTAAAACCCCGGAAGCTCTCAGTATGCGCCTGAAGCGTCTCGCCGTCAGTGGCTTGCTTGTCGCCGGACTCAGCGCAGGCGGCTTTCCTCCCCAGGCGGCGGGCGGCGGGCGCCGCCCGGGCGACGAGCAAAAGCTGACTGTGACGCCGGTCAAGACCGTCCCGCCGAGCTTGCGCGGTCTGCTCAAGGGCCGCTTCCAGCAGGGCTTTCGCTGGGACGACCTCAACGGCGACAACTGGTTGCTTCTGACGCAGACCGGGGCGTTCCCGTCGCCCGGTCGGAAGCGCCGGACGAACGCGCCGGAGGAGTTTCGCCAGGCCGAGCTGTACGCCTGCCGGTTTGTCAACGCGAGCGGCGTCTTTTCCAAGGCGTGGCAAATCGCGGATTTTGTCCGCGAGTGTCCGCTGGACGTCACGGCCGAGTTTATTTTTCCGGCTACGGAAGTCACCGACCTAGACGGTAACGGCATCGCCGAGGCGTGGGTGATGTACAAAACGGCCTGTCGCGGCGATGTCAGCCCGGCGACGCTCAAAATCATCATGTACGAGGGCAACCAAAAGTACGCCCTGCGGGGCAGCGCCCGCATTGAGCTGCCGGACTTCGCCGAAGGCGGCGACAAGTCGCCAGATGCCGCGCTCCGCGCCAATCAAGCGTTTTTCCAGCATGCCGAGCGCAAGTGGAAGCGGTTTTGCAAGGAAACCTTTCCGTGAGCCGAGCTTGCGCGGCGTTCCGCGCCCGGCAACGATTCAGGGATGAACTAGTAGCTCGACGCCGCCCCCCGAATGGAGATAGCCCAATGACTCGTGAAAAGATCGTTCTCAAAGTCAAGCGCAAAGACGCGCCCGATAAGCCGGCCCGGTGGGAGGAGTTTGCAATTCCTTACCGCCCGAACATGAACATCATCAGTTGTCTGATGGAAGTGCAGAAAGCGCCGGTCACCGCGTCTGGGCAAGCGACGACGCCGGTGGTGTGGGACTGCTGCTGCCTGGAGCATGTTTGCGGCGCCTGCTCAATGGTTATTAACGGCAAAGCCCGTCAGGCGTGCAGCACGCTCGTGGACAAGCTCGAAGATGGGCCAATCACGCTCGAGCCCTTGACCAAGTTTCCGACAGTTCGCGATCTGCAGGTTGATCGCTCGCGCTTGTTCAATGACCTCAAGAAGGTTAAGGCCTGGATTCCGGTGGATGGCACGTATGCCATGGGGCCAGGGCCGCGGGTTGACCAGAAAACCACGGAGATTCGCTATAAGCTCTCCACCTGCATGTCCTGCGCGGTCTGCATGGAAGTCTGCCCGCAGTACAACGAGCGTTCGGCCTTCATCGGCCCCTCGGTGCTCAACCAAGTCCGTCTGATGAATATGCACCCGACCGGAAAGCTCAACCGCGACGAGCGATTGGAAGCCATCATGGGCGATGGGGGCATCACGGATTGCGGCAACGCTCAGAACTGCGTCAAGGCCTGCCCAAAAAACATTCCGCTGACCGAATCGATTGCCGATCTTGGGCGGCAAACGACAATCCACGGCTTGTTCGGCTGGCTTATGCCCTAGAAAGTCGCATGACGGAGATTCAGCAAATCACGGCGGCGAAGCTGGCGGAGCGCCTTGCCGCCGGCGACTCGGTCAACCTGCTCGACGTGCGCGAAGCGTGGGAGTACGACTTCAACCGCATTCCCGGCGGGCAGCTACGGCCTATGAGCGAAATGCCGGACTGGGCGACGAAGCTCAATCCGGCTGAGGAATACGTTGTCTATTGTCACCACGGCATCCGGAGCCTGCACGCTTGCGCCTACCTGCGCAGCAAGGGGTTTGCGCGGCTGGTCAATCTCGCGGGCGGCATTGACGCCTGGTCGCGCGAGGTTGACCCGACTGTTCCGCTTTACTGAGCGAGTCGAGCGGTCGCGCTAGGCGCCGGGCGCGGCTGCGCTCGCTTGCCCCATCGCCATTTGAATGCCCTGCGCGAGCGACTCGCGCAAGCGCTGGTATTCCGTCCACGAGCGCCCCGCGATGAGGCCGCCATCCACCACCAGCGCGTGGCCGGTGACGAATCGGGCGTCGTCGCTTGCCAGCCAGAGGACGGCCTGAGCGATGTCGGCGGGCTGGCCGGCATGACGGAGCGGTTGCGCGTTGACCTGCATCGGCGCCATCAATGGGGCCAGGGCGCGCGACGCCTCTGGCGGCAGCCCAAAGGCGTTGCCGAAGATGCCGGTGGCGATGAAGCCCGGACAGACGCAGTTGACGCGGATGCCTTGTTCCGCCAGCTCCATCGCGACCGAATGGGTTAGGTGAATGACGGCCGCCTTGCAGGCGCTATAGATGTGCGGCGCGTGACCAGTGCGTAGCCCGGCGACGCTGGCGGTGCTGACGATGCTGCCCGCCCCGCGCGGCGACATGACGCGGGCGGCGTGCTTCATGCCAAGAAAGACGCTGCGCAGAAGCAGGTCCACCGTCAGGTCAAACCCCTCGACCGAAGTTTCAGCAATGGGCGCGGAAACGCCTTGCGCGCCGGCGTTGTTGAACATGATATCGAGCGCGCCAAAACGCGCGGCGGCAAAATCGGCGAGCGCGGCAAGGTCGTCTTCGCTGGTGACATCGGCGCGCCGGTAGGCGGCGCGCTCGCCGAGCTCTGCAGCCAGGCCCGCGCCGCGCTCGTCTTGAATGTCGCTAAGGACGACCGCCGCGCCTTCGGCATGAAAGAGCCGCGCCGTCGCCTCGCCAATCCCGCTGGCCGCCCCGGTGACGACGGCTACTTTTCCATCGAGCTTACCCATGATCTTGCTCCGTTACGCTTGAAAGTGACGGCGGCTATCCGCCGAAAAATCGCCTGACGCGCTCCCACAGGGAGGGCTTCGGGAGGTCGAAGGGCTGGTTGAATTCGGGAATTGCCGCCGGCTCCTGGTAGCCCTCCGGCGGGCGGGACTCCCGCAGGCTGCGGAGGCGACTGGCCAGGGGCGTCTCCAAGTCGGGCGGCGGCGCGGCCGGCTCCTCGACCGGCGCGCGAGCCGGCATCGGGCTGTAACGGTTTGACCCCTGCGTCTGTCCAGAGGCGGGGCGCCGCGCATTGCCGCTGCGCAGGCGCGATGGGCTTTCGTCTTCCATGTTCATGGCGCGAGCTTTCTTACGAAGGCGAGCTGATTACCGATCCAGCGCGATTCGCGGGTCGAGAAGCCGATAAAGCAAATCCGTCAGCGTGTTGACGGTGACATACGTCAGCGCAATCGCCAAGAGATTCGCCTGAACCTGATTGTACTCCCGCTCGTTGATGGCGCGCACCGTAAGGTCGCCCACCCCCGGCATCGAGAAAATGGTCTCGGTGACAATCGCGCCCGTGAGGATGATGCCAAACTGGAGGCCGATGATGGTCACGACTGGAATCAGGCTGTTTTTGAGAACGTGCTTGAACAGGACGACGCGCTCCGGGAGACCCTTGGCGCGCGCTGCGCGGACGTAGTCCTCGTCAAGCTCCTCGATGACGCTAGAGCGCACCAGGCGCGTCAAAATGGCGGCCAGGGCGAGTCCGAGCGTTACGGCTGGCAGGATAAAATGCTCGAAGCCATCGCTGCCTGAAACCGGCAGCCAGTCGAGATAGACGGCGAAGATGAGAATGGCCAGCGGCCCAATCACGAAGTTGGGGAGCGCGATCCCGCCCAGCGAAATCACGGAAATTGCCGTGTCCAGCCAACTGCCGCGCGACACGGCGGCGGCAATGCCTAAGGGAAGCGCCACGATCGCCGCGACGAGGATAGCCGCGCCAGCGAGCTTGAGCGTGGCCGGGTAACGCTTCAGCAGCTCTTTCATGACATTTTTGCCGGCGAACGTTTCCCCTAAGTCGCCGCGCAGGAGACCGCGATGCTTGTCGGCGCCGTCTGGCGCGGAAGCGCCGATCCACAGGCGGACGTACTGCCGCCAGAGCGGCAAGTCGAGACCGTGCTTGTGGCGCAGCGCCTGAATGTCTTCCGGGCGCGCGCTGTCGCCAAGGTACATCGCGACCGGGTCGCCCGGCACAAGGTGAATAAGCAGAAACACCAGCGTCACGACGGCCCACATCACCGGGATGACCACCGCCATGCGCTTGAAAAACGTCAATAGCAGCGCAGTAACCATAACGACCCAGCGGCAACGGCAGGAGCATCGTTACCGCAGGAAAAAACGCAAGCCTGATTGTTATCTTAACAAAGTATCCTAACGATAGCGCCGCCGGCGCTGTCATCCGGGAAGATAGACTGCGCCTGAAGAAGCCTTCAAAAAGGAGCCTTCAAAGCCGTCAACTCATTTAGCGCGTCTCCTCGCATCGATTTTCCGCCGCCAAGAACCGGCTGACAACCTGGAAGCGAAGCTTCCCTAGCTTGCGGTTGAATGTCTAGCCGATTGAATGGCGCGGGCGGCCACGCAGGCTTGCGCCCTTCCGCGACAGAACGCGGAAAGCCGCCTTTCCGGCTGCCGCGGACGGCCAGGGCGGCGGCCGGGCTAGCGCAAGCGTCGCCGCCCGCCGATGCGCGCTTGCCGCGTCGAGCCTAAACGACTAGGGTCTGTCCCGGCGTATCGCCGCGCGAGCGCCCGGAAGTCGCCTATGTTGTACGCTCGTTACGCTTCCCTCTCGCTCCTATTACTTACCGTTTTACTTACCGTTGTTCCGGCGCCGGGCCAGACCCGCCGCCGCCCGCCGCCGCCTGTCGCGTCGCCCAAGTCCGCGCCTATCCGCGGCCTCGCGGAACAAGCGCAACGCGGCGAGCTGACCTTCGCCCGCTTCAGCAACGGGCTGCGGCTCATCTGCGGCGAGCGGCACGGCTCCGAGCTCGCGGCCGTCACTGTCCAGCTTGGCTTTGGCGAGGCGGACGAGCCGCCGGCCGCGCCGGGCGCCGCCTGGGCGGTGGCCCACGGATTGCTAACCGAAGCCGAGCGCGCCGAGTTAGCGACGGCCGGCGCGACGCTTGACATTGGCGTTGGCGCGCAGGCGACAACGCTGACGGCGACCGCCCCAGCGACCCGGATGGCGGACATCGCCAAGCTATTGCTGCGGGCCGTCGCCCGAGCCGGCTTTGGGGAAGACCAGCTTCGCGCCGGCGCCGCGCAGGCCGGGCGGGCGTGGGACGCCTGCCAATCGCGCGCCGAGGCGATCAGCCGCGCCGCCTGGCTGGCGCTGGCGGCCGGGCGCAAGCGCGCGTCGCCGCTCTCCGGCGAAAGCTTCAAGGCGGTGACGCTGGAAGCGGCGGGCGCTTTTCACGCCGCAAACCTGACGCCGCGCAAAACGGTTGTCGCTGTGACGGGCGACATAAGCTTAGTCGCGGCGTTGCGGGCGATCGCCGACGCGACCGCCAACTGGAATCCCAAGCCGGCTGCCGTCACGCCGGCGCCGCCCGCTGGCGAGCGCTACCACGCTGAGCAGGGCGCGCAGGGGCGAACGCGAGTTCAGCTAGGCTACGCGCTGCCGGCTTTGCGCGATGAGGAGCGGGTCGCGCTAGACATCGTCTGCGCCGCGCTCGCCCTCGGCCGCCGCGCTCGCCTGACAGAGGCGCTGGTTGAAAATCGTCAGCTTGCGTCCGAGGTGGCGGCGCGCTTGGAGGCGACGGCGCAGAGCGCCACGCTGCGCATCAGCTTGAATGTTCACCCTGAGCGACTTGACCGCGCCGAAGTCCTGACGCTGGAAGCCATCGAGCGATTGCGGCGAGAGCGCCTCTCGGAAGGCGAGCTGCAGCGGGCAAAGGCCCAGCTTGAGCTGGAGCGCGCCCTCGAAAGCGACGACGCGAGCGACTGGAGCCGCCAGCTCGCGCAGGTCGAGTCCAGCGTCGGGCTGCTCACGTGGCTGGACGACGCCGACCGCCTCGACAGCATTGATAGCGAGCAGGTTCGCGCCGTCGCGGCAAAGCATCTGACGGCGTCGCGCTTGGTGGTTTATGAGTACGCGGCGGCGACCGCCCCGCCGCGCACTTTCACGCCGGAAAAGTTTTTTGAAACAGTTGGCTTGCTCGTCCCGCAAACGCTCGTCGCTGACATCCCGCCCGGCGAGGCGACGGACGCGCCGGAAACCGTGGTGGTATCGGCAAAGCCGCGCCCAAAAGCCAAGGATGGCGGGCTGGTGGCGTTGCCGCCGGCCGAGCCGGTACGGGAGTACGCTACGTTGCGCGGCCCCCGCGCGCTGGTTCGCCCTGACCCGGCGCGTCCGCTGGTGGCAATTGGCTTCTACTTTCAGGGCGGGCGCTTTGTTGAAGATGAAATCACAGCCGGCGTCACGGAACTCATGCTGCGCGTTATGACGCGCAGCTCGGCAAAATACGCCCCGGATGGATTGCTCGACGAAATCGAGCGTTTCGGCGGGCGCTTGCAGATCGTCAATGAGCGCGATTTCTTCGGCTTTGAGCTGTGCGTGGTGGCGCCTCAGGCCGAGGCCGCCCTGCGTCGTCTCGTGACGCTCGTCGAGCGTCCCAGCTTTGACGCCGCCGCGGTCAAGGCTGAGCGGGAGCGATTACTGGCCGAGCAAAAATCGCGGGCGGCCGATTCGGTCGAGCTGGCCGCCTGGCTGGCCCGGCGCAGCTTGTTTCCAGCGCATCCCTACGGCTTCCCGCCGCTCGGCGTCGCCGGCACCGTAGGCAAGCTAGACGAAGGCGCTGTCCAGCGATGGCACGCCGCGACCATCCAGCGCCAATTGCCGATCGTGGTCATCGTCGGCGGAACGCAGGGCTCGACGCTCGTAACGCGCGACATCACGGAAGGTTTCGTCCGGCGCGAAACCGATGCGTCGCTGAAGGCGCGCGTGGCGCAGCCGGCTGACGCTCCGCTGGCCCGGGAAAGCGCGAGCGGGACGCGCGACATCGCGGCCTTCGCCTTGGCGACGCCGGGCGGGCGCGACGCCGACGACCGCTGGGCGGCGCTCGCGGCCTGTCTGGCGCGACGTCTGGAGGCGGAGGACTTTCGCTTCACGGCGCGGTTTGCGCCGGCTCTTCAGCGCGGCGAGTTGCTGGTCATTGGCGAAGGCCAGCCCGACAGCTTGCCGCGTCTAATTGAAGCGATCGAGCGCGCCCTGAGCGAGTTGAGCAAGCGTCCGCCGTCCGCAGATGAGTGGCGCTTGGCTGCGCAGCAGGCGGCGACCGAGATAGCGCGGGCGACGGATGCCGCGCTGGGCCGCAGCCGGGCCTACGCCACGGCGGTGTATCTAGGCAGGGCGCCCTCCGAAGTGGACGTTGCCCCGATGAGCATCCGACAAGCGGCCGCGCTTTCGTCCGATATTCTGGAGACGCTCAGCGGCGCGGCCGCCGGGCGCGGCCTGGTGCGCGGCGCTCGCTTGGCGCAGCCGAAAGCCGCCCCGTAAGCCCGCATCGCCTTCGATTGCCGGGAGAGCGCCGCTTCCACGGAGCTAATTCCACCGCGCCAACGCGGCTTTGGCTTCGACGATGCGCAGCTCGAGCGCCTGTCGCTCGGCGTCCGATGTCGCGCGGCGCTTCTGCTCCTCCAGCCACGTCAGCGCCTCGCCCCATTGCGCAAGCCGAAGATACAAAAGCCCAATGTCGCCCCGAACTCGCGCATCGTCGGGATTGACCGCGAACAGCATCCGCATAGCTCGCAAGGCGAGCGACCAGTCCTTGGCGTTGACCGCGATGCCGTACAGGTTGCGCAGCATGCGCAGCGTGATGGCTCGCGTTCCGGCTGCTTCGAGGTCCTCGGCTGTCAGCTCGGCGTCAGCCCCGCGGACGCTCCGCAATAGACGCCGCAACCCGGAGTCGTCAAGCCGCTTGCCGCCGCGGAATGGGTCGAGATAAACAACGCCGTCGGCCCCGCGATAGCGAATCAAGAAGTGTCCCGGAAAGTTAACGCCCTCGCACGTCAGCCCAAACCGGCGGGCGAGTTCGATAAAGACCACCGAAAGCGTGATGGGAATCCCGACGCGGCGGGCGATCACTTCGCCCAGGAGACTGTTGCGCAGGTCGTAGTAGTTTTCCTCATTCCCGCGAAAGCCAAGCGCCGCAAAGCCGGCGGCCAGCGCCTCGATGGAAGGCGGCTGGCGAGCGCCAGCCAAGATTGCCCGCTGCCGCAGCTCGTCAGCTAGCGCGTCAAGCTGGGCTGGGATGGATGTCAGGTCCTGATCGCTCTCAACCGCCCACGTGACGGCGGCCGTAGCCAGCGCCAGCGGCGGGGCGCTGACGCCCCGCCACATCGCGGATAGCTCGGTCAGCCGCTGTTCGAAGCGGCGCTCAAGAACGGTCGAGCTCATCGGCGCGGCGGCGTAAATGGGCCGTTGTTGGCTTCTCCCTCGTGCGCGAAAGAGCCGCAGGCCGGGGATTCAGCGTTAGCATCCTCGGCGCCCCGCTCGCGGCAGCGCAAGGTGCCTGTCTCGTCCATATAGAAGGTTTGGTCGCCGGTGCGATCCGCGCCTTCGCGCGCGGCTGGAAAGGCGGTAACGCTAAACCCGGCGGGCTTATCTCCGCTTGCCGGGCGCAGGATGATCGGCCCTAACACGTAGCCCTTGTATGGCAGGCGCGTCATCAGCTCGATTTCCTCGCTAAACGCGCGCCCGTCGTCGGCGCGCTTGGCCAAAGTCGGCAGACTGTCGGAATAAGCGCCTTTGCCCGCGTTGCGGGCGTAATCCATTTGAGCTTCATAGATCGCCCGCAACGCCTCGCGCGCCGACTGCTCGTTGGCGCGGCGCTCATCGGCGGCCGCGCTCGCGCCATAACCGGCGCCAGCCAGTCCGACCAGGAACGACACCGGCAGATCCACCGCGTTGCTGATCACGCGGCTCTCCCGCGCGATATGCGTGAAGAAGGGAAATGGCCCGAGACCTTCGAGGAAGGGTTGGTATCGCTTCGGCGTCTCCTTGCGCAGCTCGTCCAGAATCTGCGCGACAAGCTCCTGCGAAACGTAGGCGCTGCCCATCGCGTCCGCCGGGCGCGCCCCGAAGCCGACATTAAAATCCTCCCGGCGCCCGAGCGTCTGACCGCGCCGGTAACTGTCAATGGCCCATTTCACATCGCTGGCGCGGCCGGCGACGAGGACGTTGGCTACGACCGATACGGCAAAGGCTTCCTCCTCGTTGTCGTTGCTGCTTGCGAAGAGCCAGATGGTTTCGCCTTCATAGGTCTTTGTTCGCGGCTCGAAAACGGGCTTGGGGCGCATCATTTCTTCCTTCTCACCCCCGTCGGGCCTGGCCGCTGCCGGCTCGGCCGCCTGCTGCGCGCGACGATGAGCGGCCTTGCGTGCGGCGAACGAGAGGATTTTGGCGAAAGCCTCCCGAAGCGCCTGCGGATTGTTGCTGACGGCGAAAGCCGCGCCCCGCGCGCTCTCCGTCGAGGCTTGAGCCATGTCCCTAATCTGAATGCCGCCGGCCGCCAGCGCGATCTCGCCGGTCAGCGCGGCGGCGATTTCCTGACGAAAGTTGACGCCAAACTTGCGCTCGGCGACCTGAAGGTCGGTTTCATACTTCGGGTCGAAAACGCCGGCCATTTGACGCAAGGTGTCATAAACGCGAGTCGGGCTGACGCTCATCGCGGCGAAAACCTGGGTGTTTGCGGGGAGAAAGTCCGCCGCGCGCCCGCTGACGCGCGGGCCGTCAGCCAAGGCTGGGTAGAGGCCCGCGCCGGCCCGGTCACACCCCACGAGGATGCGTTGCGTGACGCGCCCCTGCTCGACGCCGAAGGCATACCCGGCGCCGCCCACCGACCCGATGCCGGAAAGCTCCAGGAGCTGATTGACCTTGGCGGCGTACTCGGCTTCCGCTCTTGCCTGCTCGGCTGACATCGTCTTGCCGGGCGGTTGCGACGGCTTCAAAAGCCCGGCGAGCAGCCTGCGCGCGTAGCTGCCCATGGCCGTCGTGTTGACATAAATCAGCCCGTTGCGCGGCGCGGAGAGCTGTTCTTGGACTTCCTCAAAGTCCTTGCTCTTGCCCAGCGAGGCGAACGTCGGTTGCGCCAGCTGCGTCAGCCAGCGCGTCATAACCGGGCTCAGCCCAACGGCAATGACCTGCCCGCTGCGCGCCATCAGGATGGACTCACTCGCTTTGCGGGCCGGGAAGGTAGTCGTCCGAAAGCGTCCGACGCGCCCGGCGACCGGCTTGGCGCGCTTGGCGCTTTCCGCCAGCGTCGGCAGCCACTGGTTGCCGATCTCGGCGAAGCGCGTCGCGGCAGCCTCGTCCGGGGCGATGATGACGACCATGAACTCGAAATCCGGCGCAATCGGCAGACCCAGGGCTTCCTTTTTCTTGCCCGGCGCGAGAGCCAGCCCGATTCCAAGGCGCGTTCTCGCAAGGGTCGCCTTGTCGGGCAGCCCGAGGGCGACCAGGGCCTCGTCATAGCGAGTGATGTCAATCGGCAGCGGCGAATCGGCGGCGGCTAGAAAGCTCTTCAGGTTGTCGGCGGCGAGAATTTCATCAATCGCGCTGGTGATGCGCTCCGCCTCAAAGTAGAGCAGGGCGTTGGCCGGGAAGTATTCGGCCAGCGGCAGCGGAGCCGCTGGCGCCTCCCTTTCCGTCGCTGGCGCGATGGCCGGCGCAGCGGGACGCGCTGGCTGCCGCCGGGCGCGTTGGCCCGCGGCCGGACTCCAGCCAACAAAGAGCAGCGCCACGATGAGTCCGCTAGCGAATAAGCCGCGACGGACAGCGCGGGGCGCGAGCGATAAGCAATTCATGTAGCCTCCTCAAAGCGTTTGGGTAAGCGCCGAAAGGCGACTTACGCCCGCTTTTGTAGCTTGCCGTTGGAAAGTCTGGCAAGCCGCGACCCGTCAGGCGAGCGGCGGGATCGGGGTTGCCAGCAACTGTCGCGCGCGGTCGGCCAGCGCCGCGAAGTCCGGTCGCCCGTCCGCGAGCGATGGGAAAAGCCCGCTTCCAACCGCGACAACGGACGCTCCGGCGCGAAAGTAGTCGGCGACATCGGCGAGGTTGATGCCGCCGGCCGCCAGCAGGTGGACGTTGGGCAAGGCGCGGCGCAGGTGGCCGAGGTAGACGGCGCCGCCGAAAGCGGCTACGGGAAAAACCCGTACCAGCGAGGCCCCGCGCTCGGCCAGCAGGGCTACTTCGCGCGGGGTAGCGCCGGCCGGGATCGCCAACAGGTGGCGCTTGCGGCAGAAGTCCACGACGCGCGCGTTGTCGTAGGCTAGCGTAGCGAACTGAGCGTTGGCCTTGATGGCGCGGTCCACCGCCTCAATGGTTGGCGCGTCCCCGATCCCAATCGCGACGTCGTCCCCAAACTGATGCCGAATGTCGCCAATGACGCGCATCGCGCCCGGCGTGGCATGCGGAACCTCAATGATGCGAATCCCGCTTTCAATCAGGATACGCGCCGACTGGACAGCGATTTCGGCCGACGCTGACCGCAGGCTGGCGATGAGGCGGCGCGTGAAAAAACGCTGGAGCAGGTCGTCGGCGGACATTCAGCCACGCAGGATGGCGCGCGCCGGAGCGCCGTCGCTGTCCATGAGTTTCAACGGAAGGCACACCAACTCGTAGTCGCCAGCGTCCACGGCGCGTAAATCAAGGCCCTCCAGGATGACGACGCCGTTCGAGAGCAGCTCGATATGCGTCGGAAAGGTGGCGCTGCCGTATTCCTCAACCGACAAATAATCAATGCCAACGAGCTTGACGCCGTCGGCGACCAGCTTAGCAGCCGCTTCTGGCGTGATAAACACGTAATCGGGGCTGAAGGTTTCCTGCTGCCACAGTTGCGAGTTGCGGGTCTTGAAGATCACCCGAATGTATTCGCCCAAATCCAGCTGCGAGAGCGTTTCAATGTCAATCTTGCGCGAGGTGACTTCCACGACCCGCGCACGCCCCACCATTATATTGAGCGGAATCTCGTGCAGCTTGCGCCCAGTCTCGATGAAGTGAAACGGAGCGTCCACATGCGTGCCCGTGTGCGTGCCCATGCCATAGTAACAGACGTTGGCCGGGTCGCCCTTGGATATCTGTGCCCGCGGTTCAAGCACCACCGGCGGATCGCCCGGATAGACGGGCATCCGCGGATGAACCGGCACCGTCACATCGTAAATCTGCATAGACCTCTATTCCTTCATTCCTTCCCTGGTAGGCGCGGATGCTACTGACGTTTCCCAAGGCTGTCAAACCGCTGCGCTCAGTCGGGGGCCGTCTGAAAAAAATCGCCCGCCGCGCTGTGAAATATCGCCGAAACATACTGTTCGCTTCAGCGCGCCCCGCTTTGTAGCATGCTTTTGGTCGTCTTCCCCCTGCTAAAGGCCATTGCGTCCCGCCGTCGGCCTGGTCACAATCGCGCCCTGCAGGGACATTTTAGGCTGTAGCCGCGCTCAAAGCCGAGGCGCTCAAAGCCGAGGCTAAGCGGATAACTCAGCGGCTAAGCGGATGCCTCAGCGGAAGCCGCGCTCGCGCCGCCGCCCGCTTGCCGGCGGGCAGGCTCCGCTTCCCTGTTTGATGGAGGTGGTTATGCGTTCATGCCAACTTGCTTGCCTGGTTTTCGGGCTGGCCCTAAGCGTCGCTTGTGGCGGGGAAGCGCCCAAGAAGCTGGCCGCGGAGGAGAATGCGGCGAAGCCGACGAAAGCCGCGCCCAAGCCCTGCGACCCCAAGGATCTCATCCCGGTCAAGCCTGAGCCTGTCCCTGAATCTCTGGAAGTGCAGCATATCCTGATTGCCTACAAAGGCAGCGGCGCCGCCAAGAATCCGCAGGTCAAAACGACCCGCTCGAAGGAGGAAGCCCGCAAGCTCTGGGAAAAAGTTTTTGAGGAAGCGCGCAACTGCGCCGACTTCAATAAGCTCGTTATCGAGTACAGCGACGACCCCTACAAGATGAACGACAGCAAATACAACGCTTTTCCGGGCTTTTACGAAATCACGCCCACGGGCGTCTTTGACGAGACTTTCAAGAAGTGCGCCCAGGGCTTGAGTCCGGGCAACATTGACAAAGTGGAAAGCTACTATGGCTTTCACATCATCCGTCGGAAGTCCTGACGCCCGCTATGGCAAACGAAGTCGCCGCGCCCGCGGCCGCCCCCGCCATTCGTTTTGCCTGTATCTGCGACCGCGGTCTCAAGCGGGCATCCAACCAGGATCGGGCGCTAGCCGAGGTCAACGCCCGGCTCTTTGTCGTGTGTGACGGCGTCGGCGGCAACACGGGCGGCGAAATCGCCAGCCAGACGGCCATCGAGACGGTGCGCGACGCCTTTATCGCGCCGGACAACCACCCGCCGCTCGTCCGCCTTGAACGGGCGATTCACTACGCCAACCGGGACATCTTCGAGATGGCCAAGCATGACCTTGACCTGGCCGGCATGGCGACAACGCTGGTGGCGCTTCACCTCGACGGCGAGACCGCCTGCGCGGCGCATGCCGGCGACAGCCGCCTGTATCACTTCGCGAACGGCGCGCTGACGCAGGTCACGATTGACCATACCCCGCTCCAGGATGCCATCCGCTGCGGCAAGCTTTCGGTCGCCGAAGCCGAGCAGCTTCCGAAAGCCAACGAAGTGAGCCGGGCGCTGGGCATATTTCCCGAAGTCGAGGTTGAGACGCAGGATTTCGCGTTTGCCGTCGGGGCGCGGTTTTTGCTCTGCACGGATGGCGTGACGCGCCACATCGCCAATGAAGAGCTGGAACGGCTCATGGCCACTTTTGCGGATAATCCCGACGGGCTATGCGACGAGATTCACCGTTACTGCTACGAGCGCGGGGCCGAAGACAACTTCACCGCGCTGGTGGTGTGCGTCGATCCGCCGTCCGCCGCCGCGCCGCCGCCCAGCCCGCCCTCCTCGCCGTCGCTCCAGGAGCGCCTGACGCGCACGCGGGAACTCAGCGTCGCGCCCAGTTTCCCCGCCGACCGAACGACTGGCGAGCACCATCCGCTCAAGGAACTCGTCGAAGCCCGCCGCGCCCGCTCGCGGCGCGAGCTGACGCTTCAGGCGCTGGCCGTCTTGCTTTTGATGGCGTTGTCGTTTGGCGCCGGGTGGTGGATGGGCGCGCGACAGGCCCTGCCGCCGGCAGTCAGCCCGCGCCCTCTGACTGGGCGCTGACGATCTCCCACCGCTGAAACATCGACCAGCGGCTTTGACCGGCTTCCGCGCCGCGAATAACGCCGGAGGCGTCCACGTAGAAAACGCGCCGCCCCGTCAGCCCGGGAACGACCGGCGTCGCCAGAATGAAGAAGTCCGCCGGTCCGGTCGGCGTCGCTTCCGTGACGTAGAGCGTCAGGCGGTAGTCCGACCTGGCGAACATGGCCTCCAGCCCGCTTTCCTGGGCCGGAAGTTGCGCCGACGTGGCAAAGCGCCCGCCTGAAGCCGCTCGGAAAGCCATTTGCGCGGCGACCAGCCGCTCCAGGCAAGCGATGACCGTTGCCTCGTTGCGGGCTATCAGCTCGCCCGCCTCCAGCGCCCCGGCGAGCCTGGCGCCGCTCAGGGGAAGCCACTTCAGCCCGGCTTGCGCAGCGGTTCCGCCCCGCAAGCGCAATCGGCGGCTGGCGAGTCGGCGACCTGTGGCGACGGCCGTCGCTTCCGCCGCGCGCGGCGGGAGGGAGCGCTCGCCCGCGGGAGTCGCCGCCCGCGCCGACTTTATCAGCGGCGTCCGCGCCGGCGGCAGGCGTTGTGGCGGCGGCTCGGCGGCGGGGGGCGACGACGGGCGCGGCATCGCGCGCGCCGCGATGAGCGGCGGCGGAAGCGGCGCGGGCGGGCCGCTTGGAAGCTTCAAGTCCGGCGCGCGCGGCGGCGTCAGGCTGGCGACGAGCGGCGGCGAAGTCGGCGCGGCAGGAAGGACAATCCGCGGCAGTCGCAAGCGATCCAGCGCGGCGACCGCCGCCCGGCGCGCTTCCGGCGACGCATCCTCGCGCGCCGCCTGCCGCAGCGCCGTCGCTGTTTCCGGCGGAACTTCCCGGAGCGTCGCCAGCAGCGCGAGCGCCTGGGCGCGAACGTCCGGGTCAGCCTCCAGGGGCAATCGCTGGGCCGCCGCGCGGGCGAAGCGGGACGGATCGGTCCGCGCCAAGCCCGACAGCGCCGCGCGCCGCGTTTCCGGGTCTTCGTCTTCGAGGGCGGAGAGCAGGTAGTCGGTCGCTTTCGGCGCGTTGGCGATGATGGTCAGAGCGAGCAGCGCCCCGCGTCGGCGCAGCCGCTCCGGCGCGCGGAGCAGAGCCTCCAGCCGCGGCCCGCTGTCCGCCGCCGCGTTGAAGAAGCTGGCCAGCGTCGCTCGCTGGGCGAGGGCGTTTTCATAGGTCATCTTCCCAATGGTCTCGACTACGCCAGCAAACGCTTCTTCCGAGCCAAGGCGGGCCAGCGCAAAGGCGGCGGCGCTCCGCATGGCGCTGTCGTCGGACTGAAGCGCCTCCAGCAGCGCTGGCAGCGCGCGCGGGCCGCCGACGCGGGGCAGCGCGACGACGGCGACGGCGCGGACAGCCGGGTTGGCGTCCGCCAGCGCCGCCTGAATGGCGGGCAGGGTTCGCTCGTCGCCGATTTTCGCCAGCGATTCGAGGGCGCGCCGGCGCAGCAGGGCGTCGTCAGCCGCGAGCGTCTGAACCAGCGCGTCGGTGGCGCGGTCATCCTTGAAGTTTCCCAACGCCTGTACGGCGAGCATTCTGACCAGCGGATCGCCGTCGCGCAGCCCATCCGCCACGGCGTCAAGCGTCCGGGGCAGGGTCAGCGCGCCAAGGGCGTCCACGGCGCGGGCGCGCACGCGGGCGTCTTCATCCCGCAGCGCATCGGTTAGCCCGTCAGCGGCCATCTCGTCGCCGATTTTGCCTAGCGCGAACGCGGCGTTCTGGCGGACGACGCCTTCCCGGTCGCGCAGCGCGTCAAGCAGCGGCAGAACCGCGCGGCGGTCGCGAAAGCGCCCCAGAGCCTCAGCCGCGCTCGCTCGAACAGTTCGCTCCGGGTCGCGCAACAGCTCGACCACGCTGTCAACGGCGCGCGCGTCGCCGATGGCGCCAAGGGCCGCCGCCGCGCGGCTGCGAACATACAGGTTTGCATCGCTCAGCGCGCGCTGGAGCGGCTTGACGGCCTCGCCGCGGCCCAGCGCCCCCAGGGCCTCGGCCGCGCTTGCGCGAGCTTCCGCCTCCGCGTCAGCCAGCAGCCCGACCAGCGCAGGCAGCGCCGCCGCATCGCCCAGCTTGCCAAGCGCCACGGCCGCGGCCCCGCGGACAGTCGGCTCGCTGTCGCGCAGGCGCGGGCGCAGCGCCGTCGCCGCCTGCGGGCGACCAAGCCGCGCCAAAGCCTGCGCGGCGGCGGCCCGGACATCGGCGCTCGCGTCGTTGAGCGCGGCGATCAGCCCATCAAGGGCAAGCTCGCTTTTGAGGCTGCCAAGGGCTTCGGCGGCGGCGCTGCGGATCAGAAAATCCCGATCGCCGCGCAGAGCTTCCAGCAGCGGAGCGACTTGGCGCTCGTCGCCGGAGCGACCGAGTTCCTCGATGGCGCGGCGGCGGGACTCGCGGTCCTGCGCATCGCTCAGGCTGCGCCGCCCATCCTGCGCCGCGACCGGCCTCCCGGATGACCACGCGCTGACGGCGACCGCCCCCGCCAAAAACATCCCCAGCATCACGAGCTGCCGAGCTTGAAGTCCGATATGCGACATGGCTGTTTTCCTCGCTCCCAATAGGCGTCCTCGCGACTGGCGTCCTCGCCGACCAAATGCTTGGTCACTTTTCCGAAGCGCCGCGCGATTGCCGCGGCCCGGCGGGCTTGTCGCCGCCTTTCGACCGGCGCCGGCAGCAGCAGCCGCGCCAGCATCTTGCCCCGCGCGAGCCAGTCGGGCGCGCTCGACCAGCTCGACCAGGCAAGGGCGGCGGCCCGCCGCCGCGCGCCGGCGCGGGCCAGCGCCTCGGCGTAGGTCCACGTTAGCTCGCGGTTGGCGCGTCGCAGCTCGGCTTCGGATAAGCCCATCCACGCTGCTGTCCGCGCCTGCGCGGCCAGCGTTTCCTCAAGCATGAAGCTCGCGTCCCGGCTTGTATTGCGCCCGTGACGCCGCCAGGCGGCGCGCGCTTCCAGGTCAAGGGCGAAGTCGCCAAGGCGGCACAGGCGCAGATACAGCTCGTAGTCTTCCAGGCGGGCTTGCTCGTTCCAGCCGAATCGCGCCAGCGCGGAGGCTCGATACATGACGGTGGCGCTCATCGGCGCGCCGCCGCGCAGGAGCATGGCGCGCGCGTCGCCGTCCGCGTAGCGCGCCCACCAGCGCGTGTCGTCCACGATGTCGTCGTCGGCGTTGACGACCAGGGCGTGACCGTAAGCCAGAACGGCTTGCGGGCGCGCTTCCAGCATCGCCGCCCGCGTCGCCAGAAAATCAGGCAGCCAGAGGTCATCCGAGCCAAGGTAGGCGAAATGGGGCGCGTCGCAGTGGCTGAGGGCTTCATTGAGCGTCGCGCACAAGCCCCGGTTGACGGCATGGACGACCAGCTCGCAGGGAAACGGGCAATCAGTCAGCGTTTCGGCGATGACGCGGGCCGAGTCGTCGGGCGAGGCGTCGTCAATGACAAGCAGCTTGGCCGGCGGCCGGGTTTGGCGAAAAATTGAGCGCAGCGTTTGCGCGACAAAGCGGGCGTGCCCGAACGAGGGAACGGCGACGAAGACGCTATCGGCCGGCGCGGCAGCGGTCACGAGGCAAGCACCTGGTCGTAGAAATCGCGCAACCGAGCGAGGTACGCCGGCAAAGTATAACGCCCCCGCGCATAGGCTTGTCCACGCGTGGCCAGCGCGCGGCGGTAAGTCGCGTCATCCAGCAGCCGGTTCAGAACGCGGGCGCAGTCGGCCGCGTCCCCGGCGCGAAAGAGCGCGGCGGCCGCGCCGTTGTCGGCGACTTCGCGCAGGGCTGGAATATCCGAAGCCGCGCAGGGCAGCCCGGCCAGCATGGCTTCCGCCAACGCGATGCCGAAGGTGTCGCTCCGCGAGGAAAGGGCGAAAACATCCAGCCTCGGCAGAACCTCGGCGGCTGGGCGGCTGCCCAAAAAGCGAACGCGATGCAGCAGGCCGGCGCGCGCGCAGAGTTCTCGGGCTTCGCGGTGCAGCCGTTCGTCCTGGGCCGCGCCGGCGAAGACGCACTGCGCCGCCGGATGGCGCGCAAAGACTTCCGGCAGGGCGCGGCACAGGGTAGCGTGATCCTTGACGGGCGTGAAGTTGGCGATCATGCCAAGCGTTGGCCCGCCCGTCGCCTCCCAGCCGCTGGCCAGCGCCGGCGGAAGGCTGAAGTCGGGGACGCCATTCGGGAGAACCGTGACCCAGCGGGCGCGGCGAAGCGTTCCGTTAGCTTCGTGCCACTGCCGCGCCGCCTCGGAAACTACCGCGACGGCGTCCACGCGCGGCAGGAGAAAATCGAGCGCCCAGCGGTTTTTGGCGTCGTAGGCGAGGTTGTGCAGCGTCAGAACCAGCTTGACCGGCAGCCCGCGCCGCGCCCGCCACGCATGGAGCGCCTCAACCGCCTGGTTGGCGTGGACGAGCGCGATGTCGCGGGTCCGCAGGAGTCGGCGCAGCCACCCGACGAGGAGCGGGTCAAAGGGCGCGCGTCGCTTTCGGAAAAATGAGCGCGGCAGGCCCCGAAAGGCGTCCGCGAAACTGCCATCGCCAAAGCCGGCGACATAGGCTTCAATGCCGGCCTCATCCGCTTTGTGACAGGTGGCGAGGGTCAGCGTTTCAACGCCGCCCCGGTTGAGCGAGTCGATCAAATAGAGAACGCGCAAGGTTCCGGGCGAAGCGAGCGGGGCGGCGGCTCACGCCGTGGCGTCGCCGCCTATCGGGAGCGCGGCGGGCGCGTTGAGGAAGGGCTGCATGAGCCGCTCCCAGCTTTGCCGAATCGGCTCGACGATAGCCTGAAACGTCGGCGTCTCGCGCAGCCGCGCCCAGTCGGGATTCGAGATGAACCACGGATAGTTTTCATTGCCCAGCGCCGTGGCGCGGCGCAGCCAGCGCAGGGCGTCGGCGTCGTCGCCCAGCGCAGCGTAAAGCGTCGCCAGCCAATAGGCCGCGTCGCCGTCGGCGTTGGCGATTTCGCGCACCGCGTCGTTAATCAGCGCGCGGGCGCGATCCGGCTGTCCCTCGATGACAAAGCCCAGAGCGTAAATCGGGCGAAACGCATGGAGGTCGGGGTTGCGCTCGAACAGCTCCCGAAACGTCCGCGCCGATTCCTCGTGGCGCCCCTGATAGTAAAGGACCTGCCCGAGCACCATCGTGGCGAACGGATGATTCGGCTCGACGAACAGCGCCCCGTCGAGATGCTCATGGGCCTCGTCGTAGTGCCCTTGATACAGGGCGATCCGCGCCCGGTTGTAGGAAACGCGAACGACGTCGGTCGGATCAAGCCGGAGGCAGGCGTCATATTCGGCAAGGGCCGGGCCGTAGAGACCATCCCACCGGTGTAAGTAGGCGGCGGTGTTATGCGCGGCCGGGTCGTTGGGCGCAATCGCCAGCATCCGCCGGGCTTGCTCGCGGGCGCGGACTTTTTCGCCCTTGAGCAAGTAGTAGTAAACCATGTTGATTTGCGGCTCGATGAGCGAGTCATCGAGCGCCAGCGCCTGCCGGAAGCGCTCGGAGGCGCGCTCGAAATACAGCCCGCCGCCAATCCCCTTCAGCACATACTCAACGTAGCACAGACCCATTCCAGAGTGGGCCAGCGCGAAGTTGGGATCGCAGGCCAGCGCGTTTTCAAACATCTCGGTCGCAGCGCTGAAGTCGTCCTTGAGCATGGTCTGCCGAAACCGCTGGAGCTGGTTGCGCCCGCGCAGGTAGTACTCGAAGGCCTCGGCGTTGCGGGTGGTCGGCTTAGCGATGCGCTCCTGCTCGGTTTGACTGATGCGGACGCGCAGTTCCTCGCAGATTTTCTGCGCCAGCGTATCCTGGAGCGTAATAAGGTCTTGGGCGTCAAGGTCAATCTTGTCGCTCCAGAGAATTTCGCCCGTATGAACGTCAATCAGTTGCGGCGTCACGCGCAGGCGATGGCCAGACTTGACATAGGCGCTCGTCATCACGGCGTCAACCTGCAACTCATTGCCGACATAAATAGGGTCAAGATCGCGCCCCTGGTACTTCGACATATAGCTCGACGGGCGCACGACAATCGACTTCAGCCCGGCCAGCTCCGTGATGACGCTGTCAGCTAGCGAGAAGCTGTAGAAATCCGTTTGCGGGTCGCCGCTCAAGTTGCGGAAGGGCAGGATGGCGATAGAGCGCTTGTCAGAGGTTCGCCACGAGCTGGGCATCGAGTCGCGGAGCGCGTGGCCTTTGTCGGCAATATCCTCGGCTTTCCTCTCGAGGCTTTCGACCGTCGGCTCGGCCGGCCCGCGAGACGCGGGCGGCGGCGTTGTCGGCTGGCTGGTTGCGGGGCGATCCGACGCGCCGCGCAGGCGGCTGATGAGGCGGCCGACGACGCCGCCGGTGAGCCAGTTGCCGCGCTCATGACGCGGCGCAACCATCGGGAGCAGGGAATCGTCCGTCAGAGGCTGACCCAGCTGCATCTGAACTGCGCGCAGCAGCTGCTTGAGCTCAGCCTGGAAGTCGCGCATGGTCTGGTAGCGCGCCGCGACTTCCTTGGCCGTCGCCTTTTCAAGGATGGACTGGAGACGCTCGGGAGCCGCCGGGTTGACGGCGGACAACTGCGGCAGCGGCTCGTGCATGATGGCGTGCATCACGTCCACGCTGCTTTTGCCCTGAAACGGAAGTCGTCCGGCGGCCATTTCATAAATGACGATGCCCAGCGAGAACACGTCGGAGCGGGCGTCGATTATCCCGCCGCGGGCCTGCTCCGGCGACATGTAGCCCGCGGTGCCGAAGGGCACGCCCGCCTGCGTCAGCTCCATCACGGATTCGTCGCCGATGGTTTTGGTGGTCGCCTTGGCGAGCCCGAAGTCAAGAATTTTGGCCTGCCCGCGCTCATTGACGATGACATTGGTGGCCTTGACATCGCGGTGGATGACGCCCCGCTCGTGAGCGGCGGCCAGGGCGTCGGCAAGCTGGACGGCAATCGAGAGCGCGCTTTCCATCTCCAGCGCCCGCCCGCGCACCATTTGCTTGAGGCGCTTGCCTTCGAGGTACTGCATGACGATGAAGTGCAGCCCGCGATCCTCGTTAATTTCGTAAACAGTGCAGATGTTGGGGTGGTCAAGCGCGGAGGCGAGCTGGGCCTCGCGCAAAAACCGCTTGCGGGTTTTCTCGTCGGCTACCAGCTCAGCCGGCAGAATCTTGATGGCGACGACGCGCCGCAGGCGGGTGTCCTCCGCCTGATAGACTTCGCCTTGCCCACCTTCGCCGATTTTCTTGAGCAGCTTGTAGTGGAGTAGGTAGGTGCCAATCATACGTCCACCGTCACGTAGTGACGCGCGCGCCAGAAACCAGCCCAACGCGTCGAGCGAGACGCAATCGCGAATACAGCAGCCTGCGCGGTGTGTGGTCAGCTTTGCCTCATCGACGAGGCGATACTAGATGATTCGCCGCGGCTTTTCCACTGGAAACCGACGCCCCGTCCGGACGGGGCGGAGCGCCCGGGCCCGAGCATTGGCCAGAGCGCGCTTGACCGCAAGAGCAAGAGAGCAAAGAGAAGCGGCGATGACGGCCTTTCGGGGCGTTTCCGCGCGAGATCCATCGCCGGTTGCCGCATCGCCCTGACTATCGCCCTGACTCAGGAGCGAAGCGGGCGGCCGCCAAGCGAAAGACAAGCCAGCGCGGCGCTAGCCGCCGCCGCTCCGCCCAACGGCGCGCAGGGGAACAGGCAATGGATACTTGCCGGTGTAGCAGGCTGTGCAAAACTCAAGCCCCTCGTCCGCGCCGCACGCCGCCAGCAGCCCCTCCTGACTCAAATAGCCTAGGCTGTCCGCGTTGATGAACCGCCGGATGTCCTCGATGGATTGGCTCGCGGCAATCAGCTCCGCGCGGGAGGGCGTGTCCACGCCGTAGTAGCACGGCGAAATCGTCGGCGGGCAGCTAATCCGCAAGTGCACTTCCCGCGCGCCGGCCTGGCGGATCATCTCGACGATTTTTCGGCTGGTCGTGCCCCGCACGAGCGAGTCGTCCACGAGCACGACGCGCCGCCCTTCAATCAAATCGCGCACCGGGTTGAGCTTGACCTTGACGCCGAAGTTGCGGATGGATTGCGCCGGCTCGATAAACGTCCGCCCAATGTAGTGATTCCGCACCAGCCCGAACCGGAAGTTGATGCCCGACTGAGCGGCGTAGCCAATCGCCGCCGCAACGCCGGAATCCGGCACCGGAACGACAATGTCCGCTTCCACCGGCTGCTCGCGCGCCAACTGCTTGCCCATTTTGTGGCGGCTTTTGTTGACGCTGCGCCCGTAAATGCGGCTGTCAGGGCGAGCGAAATACACGTGCTCAAAGATGCAAAAGGCTGGCGTTTGCGCCGGGAGCGGCTGTTCGGACTGCGCGCCCCGGCGATTGACCGCCAGGATTTCCCCCGGCGCGATGTCGCGCAGGTAGGTCGCGCCAATCAGATCGAAGGCGCAGGTTTCCGAAGCTACGACGTAGGCGCCATCCAGCTCGCCGAGACAAAGCGGACGAAAGCCGCGCGGGTCGCGCACGATGAACAGGCGGTCCGGCGTGAGAATGAGGATTGAATAAGCTCCTTCGAGGTCACGAAAGACGTCGACGATGGCTTCCCGAAGGTCGTCCTGGCGCGAGCGGGCGAGCCGGTGCAGCACCACCTCGGTGTCGCTCGTCGAGGAGAAAATCGCGCCTGCGCGCTCCAGCTCGGCGCGCATCGCGTCGGCGAAGGGAAAGTTGCCATTATGGCAAATAGCGATCTCCCCCCGGTGGCACTTGATGGAAAAGGGCTGAGCCTCGTTGAGGCTGACTTCGCCGGCGGTTGAGTAACGCACGTGTCCGATGGCGCAGTGACCGGGCAGCCGGATGAGAACCGACTCGGTGAAGACTTCATTGACCTCGCCCATGCCGCGAATGGCGTGGAGGCGCTCGCCGTCGCTCGTCACAATGCCGACGGATTCCTGCCCGCGATGCTGGAGCGAATACAGCCCAAGGTAGGTTAGGCGGGCGGCGTCCGGATGCCCCCAGATGCCAAAGACGCCGCACTCTTCCCGCAGCTTGTCATCCATCGTATGCCAGTCGCTCGCCATGGCTTTCTAGTCCTAATCCTGCCGTCCGAGCTCGGCGGGACAAATCCCGCTCGCCGCGCGCGCTCCGGGAATGAGCCTTCAGGGAATCCTTCAGGGAATGAAGTAAATGACCCAGCTGATGACCAAGCCAATGCCGACAAAGCCGCCAAAGGTTTTGAGACCGAAGATAAGCCGCTCGCGCGGCGTTTCGACTTCGCTGGTGATGGCAGCCAGCACCGTCGAGGTCAGCGCCGCGAATATCGTCATGGCCAGCAGGTGCATAGCGGGCGCGTCCTCGTCGTTAGGCCTTGCGGCCCTTGGCGATGTCAAAGACATCGAAAATCGCCAGATAGTTGAGCAAGCCGGCCACGACGAGAAAGTAGGTGCCATACTCGTAGGTCGCGGACTTGAATTCAAAGCTGGTTCCGACGCCCGCCGCAATCAAAATCGGCTGAAGCGCGCCAATGCCGATCTGGCCAATAAGGCAGACCTTCGACAAGATATCCCGGAAGGAGAAAAGCTCGTCGAGGTCAAAGGGCGAGTAAAGGTGTCCGCGCAGGAGGAGTCCGAGCAGCGCCATGGCGTAGATGCTGAAGCCAATCAGCGCCGCCCGCCCGTAGCGCCCAAGCAGGCTATGACCTAGGCCGGGAACGAGCCAGCCCGCCAGGCAGGCGACAATCCGCTTTGAAAGCGCGACCGGCGCTAGACGGACAGCTGGCGCGTCCAAGTCCTTGCGGTTGAGCGAAGGGGCGTCAGTGGTTGGCATGAGCGCGTTCTCGTGTCTTCCGGCTAGGGCGTCAGTCGGCAGCGAGCGAGGCGCTGCCAAGCGCCGATTGAACCGAGGACAACACGCGGTCCTCGACGGTTGTCCGGTTGCCGATAACCGTGCAGCCGGAGGCGCACTTATGCCCGCCGCCGCCAAAGCGTTCCGCAATTTTCGACACGTCCACGCCGCCTTTTGACCGCAGGCTGATGCGAAACTGCCCGGGGTGAACTTCCTTGAAGAACACCGCCGCTTCCACATCCCGGATGGAAAGCGGGTGGTTGACGATGCCTTCCAGGTCATCTTCAGTGGCGTCGGCGGCTTCCATCATGTCACGCGTCATCGTGACCCAGGCGACGCGCCCGCTTTCGTCCCGCTGCAGGGTGGAAAGGACGCTCCCCAGCAACTTCACCTTGCCGAA
Organism: Chloracidobacterium sp. CP2_5A; assembly: GCA_002254845.1. Lineage (GTDB taxonomy): Bacteria > Acidobacteriota > Blastocatellia > Chloracidobacteriales > Chloracidobacteriaceae > Chloracidobacterium. Next base: position 111,050 of record NKPT01000002.1, read on the forward strand.
CGAGTAAGACTCATACAGCGCCCGCGCGACATGCGCCGGTCGCGCCCCGCGCCGCACCAGCTCCGAAGCGATTTTGAACGTTCGCTCCGTCGTATTGGCGTAGTGAAACGACCCCGTGTCGGAAAGCAGCGCGGCATAGACGCACTCGGCAATCGGCTGGTTGATGGTGACGCCCAGCGCTTTGCACAGGTTGTAAATCATTTCGCCCACGGCCGCCGCCGTGGCGTCTATCCAGTTGATGTGTCCGAACAGCGCCGTCGTCGTGTGGTGGTCAATGTTGACAATGAACTGCTTTTCGAGGCCGGGCAGCCCCGGGCGGTCCAGGTCGCTGCATTCGATGACAAAGGCCGCGTCATAAAGCTCGTCAATCGCGGAGCGAAGGACCACGTCGCCCACGCCGGGCAACTCCTGATAAGCCGGCGGAATGGGGTCGCGCATGATCACGACGGCTTCCTTGTTCAAGGCGCGCAGCCCCCAGTAAAGCGCCAGCGACGAGCCGGTGCTGTCGCCGTCGGGACGGGCATGACCGGTAATCAGAAAGCGGCGCTTCGACTCAATGAGCTCGACCACCTGACTGAGCATAGGGCTTCAACTCCGTATGGGGAAATCCAGTCCGACAACCCGGACGCGCTGTCTTCAGGGCGATCACGGGCAGGCGTCATCTGGCGCGCCGGGCGGGGCGGCAAAGCGGATGCGCTCCTCGTCCAGAATGGCTTCAATCCGAGCCGCGGAGAGCAAGGTTGTATCGAGAACGAAATGGAGCGTCGGGACGCGAGGCAGGCCTAGGCGCTGTCCAAGCGCATGCCGAATGAACTCAGTCGCTTCAGTAAGCGCCCGCGTCGTAGCGGCGAGGTCCGCTTCGGGGCAGCCGTCGCCGCTGATGTAAACCCGGGCCGCCGTTCCGGCCGCATTGAGCGCCACGTGGTGAACGCTCACGGCGTCCACGCGCTCGTCCGCCAGCTCAAACTGAACAATCTCGCCAATTTCCAAGCGCAAGGCCTCGCAGAGTCGCTCGCGGCGATGGCTGCCGGCGCCGCTCGGCTTGGCGTGACTGGCGTGGCGTCGCATGTGTCGAGTTACAGCTCCGTGGCGGCGTATTTCTCAAGCGTGTAGCACTCGATGATGTCGCCTGCCTTGATGTCGGAAAAGCGGTCAAGGCCAATGCCGCACTCAAAGCCGGACTTGACTTCTGAAACATCGTCCTTGAAGCGGCGCAGCGAAGCGATTTCGCCTTCATAAACAACGGCTGAGTCCCGAATCAGCCGCGCCTTGGCGGCGCGCCGGATGAGTCCGTCCGCGACGAAGCACCCGGCGACGTTCCCGACTTTCGGCACTTTCACCACCTGCCGCACCTCGGCCCGCCCAAGCTCGACTTCCTTGGTCAAGGGGTCGAGCATGCCGATCATAGCTTTGCGCATCTCTTCCTCGACTTTGTAGATGACGCTGTGCAGGCGGATGTCCACGCGCTCCTGCTTGGCCAGCTCCGCCACGCGCGGCGCCGGTCGGACGTTAAAGCCGATGATGATGCAGACGCGCGACATATCATTGGAGGCCGAAGCCAGCATCACGTCGGATTCCGTAATCGCGCCGACATCGGCGCGGATGACGCGCACGCTGACGCGCTCGGTCGAGAGCTTCTGGAGCGTTTCGCGCAGCACCTCGACTGACCCCTGCACGTCGGCCTTGAGGATGACGAGCAGCTCCTTGAGCTGACCGCTCTTCATCTGCTCATACATGTCTTCCAAACCGCGCGCGGCGCTGCTCATCAGTTGCGCCATGCGGAACTTCGACTGCCGGTAATTCGCTAAATCCTGGGCGCGAGTGGCGTCATCCACGACCTGGAAGATGTCCCCGGCCTTGGGAACGCCCTGCAAGCCGAGCACTTCAACCGGCACCGACGGGCCAGCTTCCGTCACGTTGTGGCCGCGGTCGTCGATCAGCGCCCGGACGCGACCAAAGTGAAGACCGACAATGACTGGATCGCCGACCTTGAGCGTCCCCTGCTGAACCAGCACCGACGCCACGGGGCCGCGCCCCTTATCAAGCCGCGCTTCCAGCACGACGCCGGACGCCAGCCGCTTGGTCGGAGCCTTGAGATCGAGGATGTCGCTGGTCAGCAGAATCATCTCGAGCAAGGCGTCGAGGTTGCGGCGCTGCTTGGCCGAAATCTCGACCATGACCGTATCGCCGCCCCACTCCTCGCAGACAAGACCGATGTCGGAAAGCTCTTTCTTGACGCGCTCGACGTTGGCTTGCGGCTTGTCAATCTTGTTGATGGCGACCACCAGAGGCACTTTGGCGGCGCGCGCGTGGTCAACCGCCTCGATGGTTTGGGGCATCACGCCGTCATCCGCCGCGACGACAATCACCGCGACATCAGCCCCTTTCGCGCCGCGCGCGCGCATCATCGTGAAGGCCTCGTGTCCTGGCGTATCGAGAAACACCAAGCGGCGCATTTCCGAGCGGTTATCCGGGTTGGGCACTTCGACGCTATACGCCCCGATGTGCTGCGTAATCCCGCCAGCCTCCCCGGCGGCGACCCGCGTATTGCGAATGGCGTCCAGCAGGCTGGTCTTGCCGTGGTCAACGTGACCCATCACGGCCACGACCGGCGCGCGCGGCTCGATATCGTCGAGGGCGTCAGTCTCAATGGCGAGCGTGTCCTGTTGGTCGTTGATGATTTCCTCAAGACTGCCAACCGTGACCTCGTAACCGAACTCGCGCGCGACTTCCCGCATCGCTTCCTCGGAAAGCGTCTGATTGATCGTCGCCATGATGCCCCGGCTGAAGAGCGCGGCGGCGATGTCCTTAGGCTTGACTTCGATTTTCTCAGCCAGCTCCTTGAGCGTCGTGCCCTCAACCACCGTCACCGACTTAAACTCCGTGAAGACCGGCTTAGGCTTCGGAGCAGCGATGCCGGGGCGATCCGGGCGGGAGAGGCTCTTCTCAAATTCCCGCCCCCGTCCAGCGGCTTCCGGGCGCCCTTTCGCGCCGCGTCGCCCGCGCGATCCGCGCGGGCGGTCGCCGCCCGGCGGCGGCACGTAGGTCAGGCGCGCCGTAGGCGGCGCGGTGGGATCAACCGGCGAGGGCACGCGACTAATCGGCGGCCGCGGGCCGCGCCCATCGCGCGCTTCGACCGCTCGCTCCTGACTGGCGCGCTCCGGTCGCGCCGGCGCTTCCAGCGGCGGGCGCGGAGCGACCGGCGGGCGCATCGCGGGCGCCGTGAAGCTCCGAATCACGGGTTGCGAGGTCAGGGGCTGGGCTGGACCTTTTGGCTGAGCGGTCGTCCCGCCGTTCGCGGGCGGGACCGGCGGCGGAATGACGATGGGCTTGACGCTGGTGGTCGGAAAGCTGGCGGCTGACGCTGTTTCCGTAGCCGGCGCCTTCGCCGCCGCCGCGACGGCTTCTGGTTGCGGAGGCGGCATGGCCACGACGCGCAAGCCGGGCGGCGCTTCGCCACCGGATGGCGCCGCAGGGGATGGCTGTCTCTCGGCGTCCGGCGCCGCGCCGGGCAGCGCCGTTTCCGGCGCTTTCTTGACCAGGCGGATGCCTGTCACGGTGGTGACTGGCTTGGCCACGGCTGGGACAGGCGTTTCCGGCGCGGGCGGCGGCGGGACGCTCGGCACCACCGTCCCCGGAGGGAGCTTGCGGAGCTTCGGCGCCGGCGGCGGCAGGTTGGCAGCGGACAAGCGGTTCGGGTTGTAGCGCTCGCGCACGCGCTCGGCGACACTTTGATCAAGGCTACTGGACGGGACATAGCTGCCGCTGATGCCCATGCGCTGCAAGTCTTCAATAATTCGCTTGCTATCTACCTTGAGTTCCTTGGCCAGGTCGTAGATTCTAACTTTCGTCGTCATACGCGCTATTTACCCTCCGCTTGTCCTCTACCCGGAACGCCCGTCGTTCCCCAGCTAGGCTTCCGGCTGGGCGGATCGCTCGGCGTCGTTGATGGTCGCGTCCGCCTCGGCGACGACGTCGGGCGAGGCCGCGCCAACCGCTTCCAGGCTGGCTTCGGGGGCGTCGGCCGCCGCGTCCGCCGCGATGTCCGCGGCGCTCTGGGGGGCGCTTTGGGCGGCGCTGCCCGCTTCCGCCGGCGACGCCGCTCGGGAGTCCGCCTCCGTTGGCGGCGCGTCTCGCTCATCGCTTGGCGCGGCGCCTGGCAGGAACTGGCGAGCTTGTTCAATGAGCGCGACCGCTTCATCAAAGCTCACGTCGAGAATGCCGGCCACATCGTTGACATTGGCCTGCGCCAGCTCTTCAACGGTCGCGATGCCGGCCTTCTGAAGATAGGGCGCATAGGCTGGATTGATCGCGCTCAGATCAGCCAGCGGGGCGTCTGGCTGCGACAGCAGCGACTGAAACTGGCTGGCGACCTCGCGCTTCATTTCCGCGTCGCTGCGAATGTCAATGTTCCATCCGACCAGCTTGGAAGCCAGCCGCACGTTTTGCCCGCGCTTGCCGATCGCCAGACTGAGCTGCGACTCCTCGACGATGACCTCGAGGCGCTGATTGGTGAAATCGGTAATCTGGACGCGGCTCACTTTGGCCGGCGAGAGCGCGTTCGCGGCAAACACCACCGGGTCTTCGGACCACGGAATAATGTCAATCTTTTCGCCGCGCAGCTCCCGAATGACGGACTGCACCCGCGAGCCTTTCATCCCCACGCAAGCGCCGACCGGGTCGACGTCCGGATCATTTGATGCGACGCCGACCTTTGCCCGCTCGCCAGGCTCGCGCGCCGCCGCCTTGATCATGACTGTCCCGTCGTAAATTTCCGGCACTTCCATTTCGAACAGGCGCTTGATCATTTCGGGGCTGGTGCGCGATACGTGAACCTGCGGGCCCCTGGCATCCTTGGTCACTTGGAAAATGACCGCTCGCACGCGGTCATTCTGGCTAAAGGACTCCGCAGGCGATTGTTCCGAGCGCGGCAGCAGCGCTTCGACGCGCCCAATGTCGAGAATGATGTTCCCGCGCTCGAATCGCTTGACGATGCCGTGGACGATTTCGCCCACGCGCCCGATATATTCGTTGTAAATATTTTCGCGCTCGGCTTCCCGCACCTTCTGAACGACAATCTGCCGCGCCGTTTGGGCCGCGATCCGGCCCAGCTCTTCAAAGCGGTCCTGGCGCGGCTCGTAAAGCATGTCGCCGACCTCGGCCGTTTCGTCCGCCTGCAGGGCCTCTTCCAGCGAGACTTCCGTTTCCGGCGAGACCACCACCTCCGCGACCCGCTTCGCGGCATAAAGCTCCATGCGGTGGCTTTCCTCGTTGTAAATGGCGACGAGGTTCTCGTTTGACTTGAAATGCCGACGGGCGGCCGCTGTGACGGCATCTTGCAGCGCCTCGATAATGATGCGCTGGTCAATGTTTTTATCCCGGCTTATGGCCTGAATTTGCTCTGACAGCAATGACATACTCTGCTTCCCTCCTGCGCCCGCCTACGGCCTGGTCGCGGCTGCCCCCGCGCGCGCCGCGCGTTTTTCCTCAGCCACCCGGAAGAGGTCTTCCGCCGTGACTTCGAGCTGCGCCTGCTCGATGTCCGGGAGGGCGATGACCGCCTCCGCGCCGGCGTCGCTCGCCAGAACAATCTCCGGCGGGCAATGCTCCCGGACCTCCCGCAGCCAGCCCCGAACAACGCGCTTGCCGTCGCGCGGGGTCGTCACTCGCAGCCGCGCGCGGCGCCCTATGAATCGCTGATAATCCGCCAAGCGGTACAAGCCTCGCTCAACCCCGGGCGAGGACACTTCCAGGGTGTAAGCGGTCGGCACCGCGTCAAGCTCATCAAGGCGAGCGCCAATGCGCCGGCTAAGCGCCGCGCACTGATCAAGCGTGATGCCGTCCGGGTGATCAACGATGACCCGCAGCAAGCGCCGCCGCCCGGCGCCTTTCATCTCACACACGACAAACTCGAATCCATCCTCCGTCACAAGGCGCTCGATGGTTTCGGCAATGTCCAACGCTCAACCCCTCTGTCGCGAGCCTCAACAGCGACTGGCGCGCCATCATCGCCCGCTTGTCAATGGGACGCTCTGGGCGCTGTCGACCAGCGCCGACCAGCCTGCCCCTCCCAAGATAAGTCGCACAGTATAAACAAGCGCCTGAAAAAAGGGCAAGTGCCGATGGGCGCTTGCGCAGGGGCGCGTCAATCGAGCGGGCGCGCCGCGGGCGATGGCGCGCGCCGGGGCGCCAGCCCGCCCGCCCGCGTCTCGTCGCCGACGACGGCGAAGCGCAGATTAACCATGTACTTCCGAGCCGCCGCCCGAACCTGCTCCGGCGTGACCGCTTGCAGCCGGTCAAGCGCCGCGAAGGCCTGCCGCCAGCCGCCGCCGACCAGCTCGTAGAGCGCGAGCGTCCCGACTTGGCTGCTGTTGGTTTCCTCGGCCAGGTAAGACGTGGTCAAAAACTGCGCCGCGGTCGCGCGCAGCTCCGCCGGCTCGACCAGCTCGGCTTTGAGTCGCTCAATCTCGTCGAGCATGACCGTCACGGCCTGGCGGGCGTCCACGGAAGAAACGTAAATGCCGCCGACGTTCGCGCCCTGCGCGGTCAGAAAAGCCATCGGCGCGTAGGAGAGGTTGCGCTTGACGCGAACCTCTTCAAACACGCGGTCGCGCAGGATGGCCGCCGCCAGCCGCAACGCGGGAAAGTCGGGCGACATGAGGGGCGGCGCGGCGTAAACGCCCTGAACATAGTCCGTCGGCAGCGGGCGGGCGGTCAGCGTGACGTCCGGTTCCGTCCAGAAAAGCGATGGGGCGCGCTCGGGCGCTTCGCCCGCCGGAAGCCCGGCGAATAGCGCCGCCGCCCGCTTGGCGACGAGGTCGGGGTCAAGATCGCCGACCGCCACCAGTAACAGCCGCTTGGCGGCCAGCATTCGAGCGTGGCGCGCGCGAAGGTCGGCAGCCTCCAGCCGCGCCAGCGTTTCCGGCGTTCCCTTAGGCGCGGCGGCATAGGGGTGCCGTCCATACAGCGCCTTCGCCTGCGTTTGCTGAAGAATGGTCTCCGGGTCGTCCTCGTCGTCCAGCAGGGAAGCGATGAGTCGCTCGCGCATGAGCGCGACATCTTCTTCCTCAAAGCGCGGATGCCGCGCGACGTCCGCGAAGAGCGTCCAGCCTTGCTCAAAGGACCGGCGCGTCGTCGCCAGCGTCAGCGCCGAATAATCGTAAGTCGCGACATAGCCAAGGCTCGCTCCCAGCCGCGCCGTTTCCCGCCGCAGCGCCTCGCGCGGAAAGCGGCGGCTCGCTTCGATCGCCGTGGCCAGGGTCAGCGCCTCGATGCCGGCTTGGGCGGGCTCGGCAGCGCTAGACCCGCCGGCGAAGAAGAGGCCAATCGCCACGGTCTGACTGCCTGGACGCCGCTTGACGAGCGTTTTGACCCCGGCAACAGTCCGCTCGATCACGGCGTCCTGCGGGCGGGAACCGGCGGCGATCTGCTGCGCGTAGCCTGGAGCGAGCGGGGCCAAGACGAACAACAAGCCCACGAGCGCCAGGGCGCGCGCCGCGCGCTGTGTGATTGGGCGATGGTAGTGCATCATAAGGGTTAGGCTGGAAGGTTAGGCTAGCTCTGGCAGTCGCGCCGGCCGCGGCGCGAGACGGCGCGAAGCGGTTCAGGGTCGCCCCGCCGCGCGTCGCGTTCATCCCCCGCCCGCGGCGGCGCTTGACTTGACGCTTCGGGCGGGGCGCGTGGAAGGCGCCTAGAAAGCTACACGCAATCGCCGCCGCCGCCAACCCTCGGCTTTTCACGCTATGAAGCCACTGTCTTTCAACCGACCGGTTCTCTTTCGGCTCCGCTCGATTGGCGATACTGTGCTGATGACGCCGCTGCTGAGCGCTCTCAAAGCGTGGCGACCCGATCTGCCTATCGCCGTGGTGACGGAGCCGCTTTCCGCGCCCATCCTTGAGCCGCACCCGCTCGTGGACGAGCTGATTGTAATTCCGCGCGCTCGGCGCGGGCTGGCCGGGTTTAGGGAGCGCCTGCAAGTGGCGCGGCGGCTGCGCGCCAGTCGCTTCGACGCGGCATTCAACGTTCACGGCGGCACGACCGCCGCCTGGCTGATGTGGCTGGCAGGCATTCCGCAGCGGATTGGCTACCCGCTGCCAAGCACGCGGTGGCTGCTGACGCAGGCGGCGCCCCCGCCGTCCGAGTTATGGGGCAAGCCCGCCATTCATTGCGTTGAGCAGCAGCTTGGCTTGTTGAAGGCGGTTGGCGTCCCCGTGCCGTCGCCGCCGCCGCGCTCGAAGCTGTACTGCGATCCAAAAGCCCGCGCCGCCGTCACGGCGCGGCTGCGGCGGGCGGGCGCGCGCGGGGCATACGCGGTGGTGCACCCGGCGGCGGCGTTCGAGAGCAAGCAGTGGGCGGCGTCGCATTTTGCCGAGATCATCGCCTATCTCGCGCGGCGCGGCTTGCCGTCGGCGGTGGTGGTCGGCCCCGGCGAGGCGTCAATAGCCGAGGCGGTCCGGCGGTCGCTTCCCAGCCAGCACGGGGCGGTTTTTTTCACTGACCTGCCACTGTCGGAGACCATGGCGATCATTGCCGGAAGCGCGTTTTTCGTCGGTAACGACAGCGGGCCGGCGCATATCGCGGCCGCCTTCGGGCGGCCGCTCGTGGTCATTTTCGGCTCATCCAACGATGCGGTTTGGTCGCCCTGGACAAGCGCGCCGCACCGCGTCGCCCGCCGCCAACTGCCCTGCGCGCCCTGCGCCGGGTCGACCTGCCATGCGTTCCCCGCGCCGGAATGCATTCGCCGCGTGACTGTGGATGAGGTGAAAGCGGCGATTGAGGCGGTGCTTGGCGGCTAGCCCGCTTGTCGTGATAAAGTTTGCCTTGTCTTCATATGAGCGGAACGGTTTCAGAGCCGTTCTCAATTTTTGAACGCGCTCAGCCCTGAACGTGGCGCCCTGCGTCCTGATGAGCGGGAACATGGCCGATCGCCGATCCTTCCGGGTTCATCCGATGCGCCGAATGTTGGCGCGCTGGCTCGCGCTGTGCCTGATTGGCGCAAGCCTGCCGGCGGCGGCCCAGGTGACGCGCCCGCGCCGCGTCGCCGAGCCTATGCCAACGCCGGCAAGGACCTCCGCGCCAAAGCCGGAAACGCTCGCGCTGGAGCCGGAAATCCGGATCGCGCTGGCGACCAGCGCCGACTTCGCCACGGTGACCTGCGATGGCCCGATGGCGGCCCTTGCCTCCGCCGCGAGCGAGCCGCTCCCCATCAGCGCGCGGAAGGCGATCGTGCAGCTTGAACTCGCGTCGCCCAAAGGCGCTGAACGCTACCGCGTCGAGGTTGCCGCGTTCAAAACCCGCGAAGCGGCCGCGGAGGCGGTCGGACGCTTGCGCGAGCGCGTCGCCGGCCCGGTCCTGACGCGCTACGACGCGCGCGCGCAAAGCTACGTTGTCGTGGTTGGGGACTGCGCCGCGCCGGAGGACGCCGACGCGCTGATGGTCAGCGTTGTCAATGCCGGCTTTCGCCGCCCGGTGGTGACGCGGGACGCGCCTTCTTCCCCGACCAGCCCGGCGACGCCGAGCCTTGGCGTCACGACCGAGGGCGGAGCGTCGCTTCTGCGCGGCGCGCCGTCCTGCGCCTTCGTCGCCCTGGATGAAGACCGCGCGCCGCTCCAGTTCGGCGGACAGGCCTACCGGGGACGGATTGAGGTTTTTCTCAACCGGCGCGGGCGCTTGACGGTCGTCAACGTCGCGCCAATCGAAGCCTATCTGCGGGGCGTGGTGCCGAATGAGCTTTCGCCAACTGTGTTTTCCAATCTGGAGGCGCTCAAGGCGCAGGCAATTGCGGCGCGCACCTACGCGCTGAGGAATCGCGGCAAGTACGCGGCGGAAGGCTACGACTTGCTCTCGACGGCGGCTTCGCAGGTGTATCGCGGGCAAGGGTCAGAGCATCCGCTGTCCGACCGCGCCGTGCTGGAGACGCGCGGCCTGGTCGCCACCTACAACGGCGAGCCAATTGACGCGCTATACACCTCGACTTCCGGCGGACGGACGGAGAGCTCGGAATACGTTTTTGGCTCGCCGCAGCCCTACTTGAAGAGCGTGCTCGTCGCGCCGCAGGCCCGCGCCGCGCGGTGGGTAACGTCAACGCGCTCGCTGGAAAGCTGGCGCGACCCGGAACTGCGGCTTCTGGCGCGGGATTGGGCCTTGCTGGCCGTCGCTGGATTCCCGCTGCCGGAGCGGCCGACGCTGTCGTATTGCGAGTCGGCGGCGACCGTCCGCGACGTGACGCTCTGGCTCAATGCGGCGGCGCGGCTGGCGCAGACCGGCGCGGGCGAGCGTCCGTCGGGCGATGTCGCTCGGCTGGGCGGCTTTGCGCAGGCGCTTGCGGCGGCGCTTTATGGCGCGGAATCGCCGACGCGCTTAGTGACGCCCGAAGACGCCCGCTACTGGCTTGGGCCTGAGGCGGAGCGATTCCGTCCGGAAGAGCGGGCAGCGCTGGCCTACTTCGCGCGGGAGCAGGCGTTGCGGCCGACGCTGCTGTTGGCCGGGGATCGCCCGCTGACGCGCGGCGCGGCGCTGGGGCTGCTCGCGCGCGCTTTGCAGGGGCGCGGGTTGCCGTCGCTCCAGAGCGGGACAGCGCGCCCCTACGACGGAAGGACGCTGACGCTGCGGATGGGCAAGGGCAAAGACGATCAGCGCTGGACGATCGCGCCGGACGCGCATTTATTTCGCAACTTCGGCGGCGAGTGCCTGCCGGTCGAGCGGCTGGAACTCATCGGCGGGGAGCAGGTTCGGCTGTATGCCGACGGCGACGGCCGCGCGCGCTACCTTGAAGCGACGCCGACGATGAACGGCGCGACAAGCGACCGCTCGTCGCCGTTTTCGTGGTGGGACGCCCGTCTGACGACGGCGGAGCTACAGGCGCAGCTGGCCAAGGCCGCCGTCAATGTCGGCGAGGTTCGGGAGCTGACGGCGCTGGCGCGCGGCGATTCGGGGCGCGTGGCGCGGCTGCGCGTCGCGGGAACGCGCGGGGCCAGCGAGTTGACGGGTCTCAAGATTCGCTCGGCGCTGGGGCTGCGGGAAAACCTGTTCGTCATCATCCGCGAGCGGGATGCCGCTGGACGGCTCACGGGAGTTCGATTCGTCGGTCGCGGCTGGGGCCATGGCGTCGGGATGTGTCAGGTCGGGGCGTACGGGCTGGCGGTCGAAGGTTACACGCACGAGCGCATTCTGAAGCATTTTTACACGGGCATTACGCTCGAGCGACTTTACCCTTAGGCGGGATGCCGAGCCGCGGAGGCGCGGAAGCGCCAGGCGATACCCCGCGGGCGGGAGCGTCGCCCCTTGTTCGGGGCGCGCCCAACCATCCGATTCGAGCGCGAGGTAAGCGGCGCATGGGCGCATGGTGGGACTGGCCGGCGTGGAAGCTGTTAGGCCTAGTTGTTTTGGCGGTCGGCCTGGCGCGCCGGTGGCCGACCGGCCCGGTCGTCCTCAGCGCGGGAATCGTTACCGCCGGGCTGGCCGGCCTGCCGCTCGTCGGCGGCGAGGCGCGCGCCGGCATCCTGGATACGCTTGGCAAAGCTTTTGTCGAAAATCGCGTCATCACGCTCTACTTGCTCACCTTGCCCGCGATTGGACTCGCCGAGCGCCTAGGGCTGCACGCCGTCATGGCGCGTTTGATGGGACGGCTGACCCGCGTTTCCTTGGCGCAGGTTCTGGTTGGCTTCCAGGCGGCGCGCGTCGCCATGGGCGCGCTGGGTCTGCGGCTTCAGGGTCACGTCGCCTTTGGTCGCCCGATTGTCGCGCCGATGGCCGCGGCGGCGCTGCCGCAACCGTCTCCGGCGCGCGCGGCCGAAGCCAAGGCGGCGGTCGCGGCGGCTGAAAACTACGGCAACTTTTTCGGGCAAAACCTGTTCCCGGCTTCGGCCGGCTGTTTGCTCGTGGCTGGCGTCATGAAAGGCGCGGGCTATCCGGTGGATGTCGTGAAGCTATCGCTCTGCGCCCTGCCCATTGTCTTGGTGTCGCTTGGGCTGGCGGCTATACAGTTCGCGCGACTTGAACGCCAGCTCCGCCGCGCCGGCGATCAGTCGACCGAGCCGCCGGCCGGAGACGCGGGCCATGGCTGACGGCGCGTCGCTCATCGCCCGCGCTATCGCGCATCCGGCGACGCTCGAAACCGCCTTCGCGCTGATTGGCGCGCTGCTGTGGGGCTACGCCGTTCAGGCGGCTTGCGACCGTCGCCGCCCAAAGCGGTGGCCGGCGGCGGCCTATTGGCTGTTGCTCGGTTTGCTCTTTGGGTTTGGCGCGTGGCTTCCCTATTGGGTCGCCGGGCTGTTGGTCGTCGCGCTGGTGGGGATTGAGGCGGCTGGCGGCGTCCGCCTGCAGGCGACGCCTGCGCCATCCGGCGAGTCGTCCGCGCCGAGGGGGTGGCGCGCCCTGTGTCCCGTGCTGATGATCCCGACCGCGACGTTTGCCATCGCCGGGCTGGCGGCTCTCTCCGGCGGCGATGTCGGGCGCGGCGCGGTCGTTGGGCTGGCGGTCGGCGGCGTTGTGGCGGTCGGCGTGGCGCTGCCTTCGGGACGCTTTTCAGGTCAAGCCGCGCTCGAGGCCGGACGCCGCCTGACCGAAGACATCGGCCCGCTGCACCTGCTGCCCCAACTGCTCGCTTCGCTGGGGTTGCTCTTCACCGCCGCCGGCGTTGGAAGCCTGCTGGCCGATGCGGTCGGCGGCCTGGTGCCGCGCGGCAGCGCCACGGGCGCCGCCGTCGCGTATTTCCTCGGCATGACGCTCTTCACCGCGCTCCTGGGCAACTCCTTCGCCGCTTTTTCCGTGATCACGACCGGCGTCGGCGTGCCGCTTGTCATCGCGCCCTTCGGGCTTGATCCGGCCTTTGTCGCCATCCTGGGCTTGACGGCCGGCAGTTGCGGCACGCTTGCCACGCCCATGGCGGCCAACTTCAATCTGCTTCCGGTCGGGCTGTACGGTCTTTCCGACAACTACGCCGTCATCCGCTTGCAATGGCGGCTGGCCGCCGCGCTGTGGCTGGCGCACGTTGTCGTTTTCAGCCTCTTTGTCCGGCCTTGGTAAGGGTCGCGGCGACAACCAGCTTTGCGAGCCGTTGCCGAAGCGCCGCGGCCGCGCGCTCCGCTTCCGCGATGGTTACTGCCTGGAAGCTCACCTCCGCCCCAAGCGGGCGCTGAACGAAGTCCGGCAGATCGGCGGCGATGATGGCGGCGATGCGCGGATAGCCGCCGACGGTTTGCGCGTCCGCCAGCAGCGCCATCGGGCGACCGTCAGGCGGAAGCTGGATGACGCCGGGCGCGACAGCCGACGAGACAAGCTCCAGCGGCTCGTCCAGATGCAGTCTCGCGCCTTCCAGGCGGGTGGCCATGCGGTTGGAATCCGCGCCGACCGTGAACGCTGCGGTGAAAAGGCGCGCCTGATCGCTCGGCGCTAGGCCTTCCAGCTCCGGTCCCGCGATAACGCGAATCGGGCGCCTCGCGCCCCGCGCGTAGCCCGGCCACGCCGCCGGGGACAGCGCCAGCCCGCTCGCGATCGCCGCCGCGTCGGCTGACAGCGGGAGCCGGTCGCCGGCTTGAAGCGGGCGACCAAGCAAGCCGTCGAGTCCGGCGAAGGGCGTCATGGCGGCGCTGCCAAGCCAGCGCGCCGTCGCCAGCCCGCCGGCGACGGCCAGGTAGGCCCAGCGACCGTAGCGCGGTCCTTGAAAGCTGAGGACTTGTCCGGCTTGGGCGCGATACCGTCGCCAGTTGGTCAGCGGGCGTCCGTCGAGCGCCGGGCTGAAATCCGCGCCGCCGAGGGCGAAAAGCGTCGTTTGCGCAAACCGCAGCCGCGGGGCGGGGAAGTGCATTTCCAGCGCGGGCGCTTCCGCGGCATTTCCCGCGAGAAGGTTGGCTATGGCGGCGGCCAGTCGGTCGAGCGCGCCGCCGGGCGCGACGCCAAGTCGCCGCCGGCCAGGGCGCCCGGCGTCTTGCACCGAGGCGTATAAGCCCCCCTCAAGAACTTCTATGCCCGCTTCGTACACGTTTGCGCCCCCGCGTCAGGCGGCGTTTTCTAGGTCGTCGAGGACGCCGACCCTCCCGCCGCGCGCTCGGTGAGGCGCTCCGGCCGCGCGTCCTTGAAAAACGCCAGCAGCGCGTCGTTTTCCTCCGGCGCGCCGATGTTGAAGCGGACGTATTCGCCCAGCAGCGGATACCGGCTGACATCGCGGATGAGAATGCCCCGCGCGAGGAGCGCCTCGAAAAGCTGCGCGGGCGCGACGCGCGGCGTGTGCAGCAGATGAAAGTTCGCGCGGCTTGGCAAGAGCTTGACCCAGGCAATGTCGTCCATCGCCGTCCTCACGCGCTCGCGCTCGCGGACGATGCGCTCGACCAGCGGGCGCAGCTCCGCGTCGTACATCTCGACGGCGACCTGCGCCGCCGTCAGCGAAAAGAAGTTCACATTATAAGGCAGCTTGGCTTTGTTCAGCTCCAAGGCGACTTCGGGCGCGACCAGCCCGTACCCAAGGCGCAGCCCGGCCATCGCCATCGCTTTCGAGAAGGTGCGCAAAACGACCAGCCGCGGAAAGTCGGACAGCAGCGGGACAAAGTTCTGGTCGCAGAACTCGTGATAAGCCTCATCCACGATGACGAAGCCGTCGAAATCCGTCAGCGCGGCGCGCAGCTCCGCCTCGCCGACGGCGACGCCGGTGGGGTTGTTCGGCGAGCAGAGGATGACGGCGACGGCCTGCGTCCGCTGCGCGGCGTCAAGCATCGCCGGTATGTCGTAGCTGAAATCCGGTCGGGGCGGGACGTTGACCGCCGCGCCGCCCAACACCTCGACCATCAGCCGGTAGACGGTAAAGGTCGGCTCGCTCAGGACGACCGCCGCGCCAGGCGCAACCAACACCGTCAGGAGCGCCTGGATGATTTCGTTCGAGCCATTGCCGACGACGACGCCTTCGGGACGCCATCCGGCGAAGCGCGCCAGCGTCGCCTGCAAATCGGTCGGAACGAAATCCGGATACCGCGCCCAGTCGCGCCCGGCCACGCGGCGCAGCGTTTCCTCGACGATGGCGGGCGGCATGCCAAATGGATTTTCGTTCTGGTTGAGCTTGATGGGCGCGGGGCGCGGCGTCAGCGCGTAGGGCTGCAACCGCCGCACCGACGGCTTGATCAGCTCGTCGAGCGTTCGCATGGCGTCAGCCCGCGCTGTACCGGGCCAGCTTCGCCGCGAAATCGTCCATAGCGGCGCGGGTCGCGTTCTCGGTCGCGCACACGAGCAGCTCGCGCGTTCGCTCCGGGAAGTAGCGCGAAAGCGGCAGCCCGGCCAGGATGCCTTCGGCAAGCAGCTCATCCACGATGCGCGCCGCGGAAACCGGCGTCCGGACGACGAATTCATTGAAAATCGGCGCGCGATACGCCAGCTCGAAGCCGGGCAGCGCCGCGAGCGCGTTTTTCAGGTAGGCCGCTTTCTGCAAGTTGCGCGTCGCCAGCTCCTGAAGGCCGCGCCGCCCGACGGTGGAGAGGTAAATGGCGGCGACCAGCGCGCATAGCCCCTCGTTGCTGCAAATGTTCGAGGTCGCCTTTTCGCGCCGGATGTGCTGCTCGCGCGTGGCGAGCGTGATGACAAAGCCCCGGTTGCCTTCGGCGTCGTAGGCCTGCCCGATCAGGCGCCCCGGCATCTGGCGCGCAAACCGTTCGCGCGCGGCGAAAAAGCCCAGGTGCGGCCCGCCAAAGGACGGCGGAATGCCGAAGGATTGGCCTTCGCCGACGACAATGTCCGCGCCGACTTCGCCAGGCGGGACAAGCAGCCCGAGCGACAGGGCTTCAGCGACGGCGACCACCGTCATCGCTTTGCATTTCTGAGTCGCTTCCGCCACGGGCGCGACATCCTCAAGACAGCCGAAAAAGTTCGGCGACTGAACGGCGACACAGGCGGTGGCGTCATTGACCAGCGCCTCAATCGGCGTGGTTGTTCCGTTTTCGGTCAGCGGAGCGATGACCAGCTCAATCCCGGCGCGGCGCGCGTAGGTTTCACAGACCGCTCGATATTCGGGGTGAACGCCCGCTGACATCACGACGCGGAGGCGATTCGTCAGCCGGACGGCCATCAGGATCGCTTCCGCCAGCGAGGTCGCGCCGTCATACATCGAGGCGTTCGAGACATCCATGCCGGTTAGCTGGCAAATCAGCGTCTGATACTCGAAAATCGCCTGCAGCGTGCCCTGATTGATTTCCGGCTGGTAGGGGGTATAGCTCGTGTAAAACTCCGACCGCGACGCGAGCATGTCAACAATGAGCGGTCGGGCGTGGTCATAGACGCCAGCCCCCAGAAACGAAGCCCGCGGCAGGACGTTTTGTCCGGCTAGCGATTCAAACAGCGCCGTCAGCTCGGCCTCGCTCGCCATCGGCGGCAGGTTCAGCGGGCGCTGGAGCTTGAGCTCTTCGGGAATGCCCTGGAATAGCTCGTCAATGGTCGATGCCCCAATCGTGGCAAGCATCGAGGCCCGCTCTTCCGGCGTCGCGTTCGGGATGTAGCGCATAGGCATTGGAGACGCTGCGGCGACCAGCCCAGCGCGGGGGCGGTGACCGGGCCAGTCGCGGAGCGCGGCGCTTCTCGTTATTTCTCGTTGATAAAGTCTTCGTATTCGGCGGCGCTCAGCAGCGCGTCCGTTTCGCTCAAGTTGGAGAGCTTAATCACGATCATCCACCCGTCATCGTAGGGTGACGTGTTCACGAGTTCCGGCGCGTCGGCCAGCTTGGCGTTGACCTCGATGACCTCGCCTGAAACGGGCGAAAACAACTCGCTGACGGCCTTGACCGACTCAACCGAGCCAAACGGCTCATTGGCTTTGACCATTGCGCCGATCTTCGGCAGGTCTACATAAACGACATCGCCTAGCGAGTCCTGGGCGTAAAAAGTGATGCCGACCCGCCCGCTGTCGCCAGTGATGCGGATCCACTCGTGGTCTTTGGTGTATTGCAAGTCGTCGGGATAGTTCGCCATGAAAAACCCTCGCCAGAATGTCTTGCGCGCCGTCTTACTTGGGGCGCGCGTAGAAGGGAGTCGGGACGATGCGGCAGGGAACTTCGCGTCCGCGCGCCACAGCCAACACTCGCGTTCCGACCGCTGTTTTGTCAATTGGAAGATACGCCAGCCCAATATTTTTCTTGAGAAACGGCGACGGGCTGCCGGATGTGACGCGCCCAATCTCGCGCCCATCGGCGACCAGCGGGTAGCCGTCGCGGATAGGGACGCGATCCTCGACCTCGAAGCCGACCAGCTTCCGCGTCAGGCCGGCGGCCTTTTGCCTGAGCAGCGCATCGCGCCCAACGAAGTCGCCCTTGTCGAGCTTGCAGATCCAGCCTAGGCCGGCTTCGAGCGGCGTTACAGCGTCGTCAATCTCGTGACCGTAAAGCGCCAGCTTGGCTTCAAGGCGCAGCGTGTTGCGCGCGCCAAGCCCGCACGGCGTCGGATGGCCGGCTTCCGCCAGGGCCGTCCAGAGCCGCTCGGCGTCGTCCGGCGCGCAGTAAAGCTCAAAGCCGTCCTCGCCGGTGTAGCCCGTGCGCGCCACGAGCGTCGGGACGCCAGCCAAGACCGCGTCGCGCCGAAATCGGTAGTAGCCAAGCCCGGCGAGGTCTTCCGCTGCCAGCGACTGCACAATCGCCGCCGCTCGCGGCCCCTGCACGGCAAGCTGCGCGTAATCGGCGCTGACATCGCAAACTTCAACGTCAAAGCCCGCGGCATGGCGGGCGAGCCAAGCGGCGTCCTTATCCGCGTTCGCCGCATTCACACAAAGGAAATACGCGTCTTCCGCGAAGCGGTGCACAAGGATATCGTCCACGAACGTGCCGCGCTCGGTCAGCAGCGCCGAGTACTGCGCCTGCCCGTCCGTTAGCCGCGCCGCGTCATTGCAGGTCACGCGCTGAATGAACTTCAGGGCGTCGCGCCCCCGGACGAGAATTTCGCCCATGTGGCTGACATCAAAAATGCCCGCCGCCGTTCGAACGGCTAAGTGCTCCGCGACCAAGCCGCCGTACTCGACCGGCATCGCCCATCCGGCGAATGGCGTCATCTTCGCGCCAAGCGACCGATGGAGAGCGTCGAGCGGTGACTGGCGAAGTTCAGGCGACACGAAACAGAGAAGCCTTGTGGTTGAAATCCGGTCGGCAAGGCCGCATGACTAAGGTCAGCGACGCTACCACTGCCCCCTGTGAACGGTCAAGGCAGCCCAGCCAAGTCAGCGACGGGCGGCGATCCGGGCGCGCTGCCGATACCGCGCCGCTTGGCAGGCTATTTGGCCGCGCTTTTGCCTGGCGCGGGCTTGACAGGCTTGCCTAGCGCCGCCGCGAGGACTTCGCTGACATCGTTGACGTAAACAAACCGCAGTCCCTTGACGAGCTCGGCGGCAATCTCGCTCGCGTCCGGCTGATTCCTGGCTGGAAGAATCACTGTTTTGATGCCGGCGCGGCGCGCGGCCAGCACCTTTTCGCGGATGCCTCCGACGGGCAGCACGTCGCCGCGCAGGGTGATTTCGCCCGTCATCGCCACGGCGCGCTTGACCGGGCGGCGCGCCAGCGCCGAGACCATGGCCGTCGCCATCGTGATGCCGGCCGACGGGCCGTCTTTCGGAATCGCGCCTTCGGGAACGTGAATGTGCAGGTCGTGCTGCGCGAAGATGTCTGGCTCGATGCCGAGCTCGCGCGCGCGCGACTTGGCGTAGGAGAGCGCGGCCTGAGCGGATTCCTTCATGACCTCGCCCAGCTTGCCAGTCAGCAGCAGCCCGCCTTTCCCGCGCAGCAGCAGCGCCTCGACGTGCAGGACGTCGCCGCCGACACTCGTCCACGCCAAGCCGGCCGCGACGCCGACGCGATCCTGGGCCAAAATGGCGTCAGCTTGAAATTTCGGCGCGCCGAGGTAATCCGCCAGCGTCGCCGCCGCGACGATGGTCTTTTCTTCCGCGCCTTCCGCCACGCGCCGCGCGACCTTGCGGCAAATCTTGCCAATTTCGCGTTCAAGCTGCCGAACGCCAGCCTCGCGGGTGTAGCGGGCGATGACGGCGCGCAGCGCGCTTGCCGCAATCGCAAGGCGCTTGCCCGTCAGTCCGTTTTCAGCCATCTGCTTCGGAACTAAATGACGCCGGGCGATAACCAGTTTTTCTTCCTGCGTGTAGCCTGGCAGCCGGACGATTTCGAGCCGGTCGCGCAGCGCGGGCTGAATGGTGTCGGTGACGTTAGCCGTCAGCAAAAACATCACCTTCGACAAATCGAAGGCCACGCCCAAGTAGTTGTCTCGAAACGCATGGTTTTGCTCCGGGTCGAGCACTTCCAGCAGCGCCGAGGCCGGATCGCCCCGGAAGTCGTGACCGAGCTTGTCCACTTCGTCGAGGAGCATCAGCGGGTTGTTTGAGCCGGCTTGCTGAAGACCCAGGATGATGCGTCCGGGCAGCGCCCCGACGTACGTCCGGCGGTGGCCGCGGATTTCGGCTTCATCATGAACGCCGCCTAGCGAAATATGGACAAACTTGCGCCCAATCGCCTTGGCGACCGAGCGTCCCAGCGAGGTCTTGCCAACGCCGGGCGGCCCGACCAAGCAGAGCAGGACGCCCTTGGCATCCGGCTTGAGACAGCGCACGGCGAGGGCTTCCAGAATGCGATCCTTGATGGCGTCAAGGCCGTAGTGATCGGCGTCGAGGACGGCCTTGACGCGCGGCAAGTCAATGTAGTCCTCCGTGCTGACCCTCCACGGAAGCGCCAGCAGCGTATCCAGGTAGGCGCGTAGCAGCCCCGCTTCGGCGGCGTCCGGGTGGAGCCGCTCAAGGCGCTTGAGCTGGCGGGCAGCTTCCTCGCGCGCGCTCTCCGGGAGCTGCGCTTCGGCGATCTTCTCCTGATAGGCGGCGACTTCATCGCCCAAGTCGGAGACCTCGCCCAACTCCTGTTGGATGGCCTTGAGCTGCTGCCGCAAGTAAAACTCGCGCTGCGAGCGATCGATCTCGCCCTTGGCCTGACTGCTAATTTCCTGCTGGACGGTGAGCACGCCCACCTCGCGCGCCATCAGGTCGTGTACCCGCCGCAAGCGAGCGACCGGATTGGTCTCTTCGAGAATGGCTTGTGCGTCGCTAATTTTGGCGTCGAGGTTGGAGGCGCACAGGTCGGCCAATCGCCCCGGGTCGTCCAGCGAGTTCGCGATGGCGAGCACTTCCGCCGAAACTTGCTTGCCGAGCGCGACGACCCGCTCCAGCAAGCTCTTGACCGAGCGGACGAGGGCTTCGACTTCTAGACTTAGCTCAACGGTCGTCTCGGCAATCGGCTGAACCTGCGCCCGCAAGTAGCCGGCTTCTTCGGTCACGCTGAGCAGCGCGGCCCGCGTCAACCCCTGAACGAGGACGCGCACCCGTCCGTCGCCCATCTTGATGAGGCGCATCACCACAGCCACCGTGCCGATCCGATGCAGGTCGGCGTCCGTCGGGTCCTCGTTTTCCGGGTCGCGCTGAGTGGCCAGAACAATGAGCCGCTGGCTGGGCAGCGCGCTCTCAATCGCGCGCTGCGACTTCTCGCGCTGTACAAAAAGCGGGACAATCAGAAATGGAAAAATAACAATATCGCGCAGCGGCAGGAGCGGCAGCCGGTCGGGAATCTCAATGGCGCCCTCGCCAGTCAGCGGGAGGTCGTCGGACAGCTCGTTGGCGATGGGCAGCGCCACGTTGGCGTTCAAGATTTTTGAGACCATGGCAGTTTAGCCCGCAAGATGCGGCGGACGCATAAAATATCGTGTTTGTCCCCACATGTGAAAGCGCGTCGCCTGGGCGGCGCGAGTCAAAGCCCGTTTTTTTCAAACGCCCATGCTTAAAAAGAATGGATCCTAAACAGCTTTGTTACATTGCCTGCGTACAACATGCGTACAACAAATGAAACCCTGTCGGGCTCCAGACCGGGTATCAGGCATTGAGATGGCGTTATATGGCTAACACTTCCTGAATAACGCGACTTTCCCCTCTAAACAGACCGCCTGCTGGAAGATCTAGCTATGAGTTCCTATCCGATGACCACGTTGGAAACGCAATCCGCGCCGAGGAACTCGGCGCAGCCGCCGGAATCCGAAGGCTATGAACGGCTGTTTTGCGCCATGTGTGTGACGCTGCTGGTCGGCTTCATAGTCGGCATAATAGCCTTGCCCCAATACGCCTTTTGGGCGTATCTCTATCTCTGCATTGGCCTTATCTGGGCGCTCCACCGGTTGCGGATGGTGTCGGAGCCGATTGGCGAATTGCCGAAAATCGATACTTCCGACCCTTACCGTCTGGCGTATCTGCGCGGGCGAGCGAATGAAACGCTGCGGGCGGCGGGGGTCTTGCTGATTGAGCGCGGCTACCTGAAGACAGAGCGCAAGGAGGAGGATGATGAGACTTGGCTTGAAGCATCGCCCTATGGCAATTGCAGCGCCGTCAAGTCGCCGATTGAGCGAGCGGTACTGGGCTTTTTCGCAAAGAAGCGCAACATGCAGGGGATGTTCAAAGACGAAAGTCTCAAGCTGCAGGTGGACGACCTTTACAAGCCTGAGCTAGTCGCGGCGGGATTTTTGCCCTCGGACGCGCAGTTGGATCGACGCGCCCTTAACGCCCGCTTCGCGCTGTTGTTCGTCTTAGGGGCTGGCGTCGCCCAAAGCGTCGTCCCCATAATCATAATATGGAGGGGGGATCGCATCTGGGATATTGAAAACATCGTGAATTACATCATGCTTCCCTTGTTTGGGATTGTGGTGACCATCCTCGCCGCCACTTTGGCGTCGAGATTCGCCAAGGACTATCGAACCCGTTTGGGCGATCAAGTCGTGAAATCGCTCGCCTCGCTCTTTGAGGGATTGCGCGCCAACGCAGCCAACCTCAAGGCGATCGGCGCGACCAGTCAGATCGCCTTGCTGGTCGGCTTGTATGGCGTTAGCGCCCTGCCATCCAACGCTTTCCCTGAAGTTCGAGAAATCTTCCGCGTGGCGGCTTCCAGAGGATATTCCAGCGTTTTCGACATTTTCGACAATAGCGATAGCGCCTGCTGCTGTGGCAGTAGCTGCAGTAGCGGGGACGGCGGCGGCTGCGGCGGCGGCTGCGGCGGCGGCTGCGGTTAGCTTATGCCTCCTCTGGCGCCAACGCAGGCGATGACCGACCGAGTCGGTCTGGGGTGGCGCGCGCCGCTGGCCGCCGACATCCTGGCCAACCTTGACCGCATAGATGTTGTCGAAGTCATTGCCGACGACTACTTTGACGCGACCGTGCGCGACCGCCGGGGGCTATGCTTGCTTGGGCGACAAGTGTCGCTCGTCCTGCATGGCGTATCGCTGGGGCTTGCTTCGACCGCCCCCGCGGACGTCATCCGCCTTGACCACATGGCGCGACTCGTTGGAGACGTGGAACCCTGGCTTTGGTCAGAGCATTTGGCCTTTGTGCGCGGCGGCGGCGTTGAAATCGGCCACCTAGCCGCGCCTCCGCGCACGGAGGCGACTATTGAGGGGACGGCGCGCAACCTGGCGACGGCGCGGGCGATTGTGGGCAGCGCGCCCTTGGTGGAGAACATTGCGACGATCATCGAGCCGCCCGGCAGTCGAATGGATGAAGCCGCCTGGCTGCACGGCGTTTTGGCGGCGACGGAGAACAACCTGCTGCTCGACTTGCACAATCTCTACGCTAACGGCTGCAACTTTGACTTCGACCCGCGCGAGGCGATTGCCGCGCTGCCCATGGAGCGCGTCGGCTGCCTGCACCTTGCCGGCGGCACATGGGTTCAGGCAACGCGCTTTCCGGGCCGCCGTCTGCTTGACGACCACCGGCATGCCACGCCGCCGCCGGTGTTTGACTTGCTGGAGGAAGTCGCCCGTCGCGCCCCGCAGCCGCTGGTTGTCCTCCTGGAGCGCGACGGGGACTACCCACCGTTTGACGAGCTGCTGGCCGAGCTCGACGCGGCGCGGGCGGCGCTGGCGCGAGGTCGCGCCGCCCGCTTAGTGGAAACCGATGTCGTCGCCTCGGCTTGAGGCCTTTCTGGCGCGGCTTTACGCCGATGAAGAGTTTCGGGAGCGGTTCCTGGCCGCGCCGGAAGCGGCGACTGAAATGCTTGGCCTGACGCCGGAAGAGCGCGCCGCGCTGGCGACAATCGACCTGACGGGGCTGGAGCTGGCCGCCCGCGTCTTTGCCAGAAAGCTGAATTACAAAGCCGAACAAAGGCGTCGCCAAGACTGGCGGACGCGCTGGCGGCGCTGGCGGCGCGACTGGCTGGCGCGGCTGCGGCGCGCGCGCGTCGCCAGCGGCGACTTTGCGGACCCGTAGCGGGCTCCCGCTCGCCCGCTTTCGAAGAAGCGATGGCGACGCGCGGACGGCCGCGAGCCGCCCTCCTTGGCGGACCTCGAAGAGGCCAACGCCGCGCGGCTGCGAAAGGCGAGCGCTGCGAAAGGCGAGCGCTGCGAAAGGCGAGCTAGGCTAAGTAAAGCGCGAGCGCCGTTCGAGCGAGGTTCCACACCCGCGTCCAGTTGAGCTTTCCATTGCGGGCGTCGTGCAGACTGGCCCAGACCTTCTCGCGCAACTGCGCGCTCTCCCGCCGAAAGAGAAACTCGCGCGCGTAGGGCATGGCGACTTTGAGGAAGTTGAAGCTCGGATTCATCGTGATGCTGATGCCTTCCAGCGTCATCAGCGCCCGGATGATAAAGGTGAACGACGCCGGCGCCGAGAATGGATAGCGGTAAATGATGTCGCCAAGGTCGTAGGTCAGGTCCTTGAAGCGCACTTCCGCCAGGCTGACGTCGAGCTTGCGCCGAAACAGGTCCTCGACAACGCGCGCGAAGTCTTCCATGTCCGCTTCGGGCGAGAGGAAGCCCAGCCCAACCAGGTCTTGCACGATGCCTTGGGCATCGCGGTCAATCAGATGAAAGAAGGCGCTCACCATCTGACCCTGGAGCTTGGGCGAAATGTGTCCGACCATGCCGAAGTCGAAAAACGCCAGCCGCCCGTCGCGCAGCATGAGAATGTTGCCCGGATGCGGATCGGCGTGGAAAAAGCCGTCTTCCAGCAGTTGCTTGAAGTAAGCGCGGTACATCAGCTCGTTGGCTTCCTTGGCGTCAATCCCGGCCGCCTCCAGGCCGGGCAGATCGGTGACGCAAATGCCGCGCAGGAACTCCATGGCGATGACGCGCGAGGTTGTTTGCTCCCAGAAAATCGTCGGCACATAAACCCGCGGCCAGTCGGCGAAGTTCTGGCGGAAGCGGTCGGCGTTGCGCCCTTCGTTGCGGTAGTCGAGCTCGGCAAAGATCATGCGCTCGAACTCGTTAATCATCCCCACCCAGTCGTTGCCCTTGAAAAGCCGCTTGGAGCGCGCCATCCACTGCGCGAGACGGCGCAGGATGACAATATCCTCGCTGATGCGCGCCGCTAGGTTGGGACGCTGAACCTTGATGGCGACTTCCTGCCCATCGCGCCGCACCCCGCGATAGACCTGCCCAAGACTGGCCGCCGCTACCGGCTGCGGATCAATCGAGCGAAAGAGCTTGGCGACCGGAGCGCCCAGCTCGCGCTCGATGATGGCGAAGGCTTCGGCGTTCGGGAACGGCGGAACGCGATTTTGCAGCTTGGCCAGCTCCTGAATGAACGGTACCGGGAGCAAGTCGGCTCGCGTGGCCAACGCCTGCCCAATCTTGATGAAGGTTGGACCAAGTCGGATGAGCTGCTCTCGCAAGCGCGCCCCCTGCGCTTCAAGCTGCCGCTCGGAGAGCGCCGCTAGGTTGCCTTCGCCGTTGACGCGGGCGCGGCGCAGATCGCGGTAGAGCGCCCAGGCGAAGCGGCCTAGAACCCAGACAATCAAGAGCGTTCGCTGCCAGTGACGGACCCAGCCCCAAAGGCCGCGCCGCGTGGGGACGACCGGCGGATGAGCGGCTGGCGGAATGGAGAAATCGGCTGGCAGGCTACGGTTCATGCGTGTTGCGCGCGGCCGATGCGGGGCGACGCCAGGGCAGCGCGATCTCAGCCGTTATAGCAAACCCGCCCCCCCCGGCAAAAGTGACAAAAGCCGGTGGTTTCCGTCACGCAACGGCTTGCCGCCGCCTTGTTTCGCGGGCTTACGAGGTATGGTCATAAACAATGCGCCAGCCAACTGGAAAGCGCCGCGCCAGGAGCGTGAACCGCCCCGAAGCCGTTTGCTCAGGCAGCCTGACGCGCCACGCGCCGCGAACCAGCGCCGCCCCTCGCCCCACCGGCTCGATGACCAGCTCCTGGAAGTCGAGCGCGCCCATGGCGCGTCCTTCCGACTGATAGCGTTGACGGTAGCGGGCAAGGGTCGCGTCCCAGCCCTTGGTCACCGTCGTCCCCGAAACAAAGGTCAGTTCCGGCGATTGCCAGTAGCCCGCCATGAAGCCTTCCAGGTCGCCCCGATTCCACGCCGCCACCTGACGATCAAGCAGGGCGCGAACGGCGGTCACGGTCGGATGCGGTCGCGCCGGCGCGGCGGCGGCGGCGGCGAGCAGCCAGGCAAAGCCGACTGCCCAGCCCGCGCGCCGGATCCATCGCGTTTTCATAGATGCGCCCCCTTTTCTAGATACGCCCTCAGGCGTCACCTCGCCCGCCCGCTTTCCGCCGCCGGGATCGACAGCGAGGCCGTCGCTCAGTCCTCGATAATTTTGACGTCGCCCTCGAATTTTCGGTAATCCCGAAACTCGCTCACGTTGCGGAACGCTTGCCGATAAGCGTCGCTGATTTGGATGGTCTCCGCCGTCTTCGGCATCCAGTAGCGTTTGCCGAGAATCGTGACCCAGTCGTAGTCCACGGACGATTCGACCTGCGACATCGGAAACCCCGGCGGGATGTCGGTCGCCACGTGCTCGATGCGAACAATCCGCTTGGTTTCCTCGTCAATCCACAGGCTGCCCTGGTAGCCGACCTGAATGCGCTGCGGGCGGCCGTCGGAAAGCCGCACCGTCAAGGTGTAGCCCGAATTCGCCTGGGGAACAATGAAATCGTAGACCCAGCAGACGCGCCCGCGATAGCGCTCGCGCTTGACCTCGCTAAAGCTGGCGTTGGTCGTCGGGAGGAAGGGCGCCGAAAGCTGCCCGGAGAAGTCGCCGACCGAGGTCGCGCCGCCCACTTCCTCAAACCGCCGGCTGGTCGGGCGACCATTGATGGACTGTAATGTCACCCGCTCGCGCCCGCCCTCAACGCGCACTTCCGTTTCTAGCACGTCGCGCGGCTGCCAGCGCCCAAGCCCGTCGCGCGTCAGGCGGCGAATAGTTTGGGTGACAATGAAGTCGGGCAGGTCGTCGGCGCTCCGCAGCGCGTAGAACCGGGCTTGCTCGATCAGCGGCAAGCGGCGCAGGCGCGCCGCCTCGGCTTCTTCCGAAGCGCGGTCCGCATCTTCGCCCGCATCTTCGCCCGACGGCGGAACAGCCCGAGTCCGCGCGGTCGGAAGCGGTCCAGACGGGATGGCATCCGTCGGCCGCGGGCGCGCGGCTGGCCGCGGCGCGGAGGCTCGCTTCAGGTCAATCTCAATCAGCGCCGTGACCAAGTCGCCCGGCGCGCCAAGCTGACGCGCGCGAGCCAGCACTTCATCGGTGACTTCAAACCCGACGCCGCGCCGGCGCAGCTCGCTGACCGCCTCTTCGGTGGTCATTTCTCGTTGCCGGGCGCGCTGAACTAAGCGGTAAAAGGCGACTTCCGACAGCGGGTCGGAGCGCTCGGCGCTTGTCGCCGCCGGCGGTCGCCGCGGCGCCGCCTGCGCCGCCGCCACGGCGTCGCGGCTCGCGTCCGCCAAAGCGAGACTGAAAGCCGCGAGAAAGCTCTTGAAGAGAGTGTGCTTGGCTGCCATATCATCAAATTTCAGTGTAGTGTTGGACTCAACCGAAGCCTTTGCGCGCCGTGGAAGCTGTCTGTGATCAAGTCTGACAAGTGGATTCTTCGCATGTGCGAGGAGTATAATCTGATTTCGCCGTTTGAGCGGCAACTCATCCGCCAAGTCGAGGACCGGCGCATCATTAGCTGCGGGCTGTCGAGCTACGGCTATGATTGTCGTCTGGCCAAGGACGAGTTCAAGGTCTTTTCTCCGATTCAGGGGACGGAGGTGGACCCGAAAAACTTCAACCCGAACAACCTGCTTGACATCCCGCTGCGGACGGCCGCGGACGGCAGCCAGTACTGGCTGCTTCCGCCCCACTCCTACGCGCTGGGCGTGACGATTGAGCAGTTTCAGATGCCGCGCAACGTGACGGCGATCGCTTTAGGCAAAAGCACGTATGCGCGGTGCGGGCTGATTCAAAACACGACGCCGCTCGAAGCCGACTGGAAGGGGCGGCTGGTGATTGAGCTCTACAATGCCGCGAACCTGCCGGTTCGGCTTTACGCCGAAGAGGGCTTCGTTCAGATCATCTTCTTTGAATCTGATGAGGACTGCGCGGTGTCCTACAGCGACCGGGCCGGCAAGTATCAGCATCAGACGGGGCTCACCTTGGCGAAGGTGTGAAGCGACGGGCATGGCGCTCATCATTCGTAACGGCCGCGTCTGCGATCCGTCGCAAGGCCTGGATAAAGTCGCGGATATTCTCGTGATCGACGGGCGGATTGCCGCGCTTGGCGAGCGGCTCGAAGCGCCGCCGGAAGCCGAGGCGCTGGATGCGTCGGGATTGGTGGTCGCGCCCGGCTTTATTGACGTCCACGTTCACCTGCGCGAGCCGGGCTTCGTCGCTAAGGAAACCATCGCCACTGGAACCCGCGCCGCGGCGGCCGGGGGCTTCACGGCGGTCTGCTGCATGGCGAACACGTCGCCGGTCAACGACTCGCCGCTCGTGACCCGCTACATCCTCGACCGGGCGCGGGAATCGGCGGCGTGTCGGGTGTATCCCATCGGCGCGGTCACAAAGGGGTTGCAGGGGGAAGCCCTGGCTGACATTGGCGGCATGGCGGAGGCCGGCGTCGTGGCGCTTTCCGACGACGGTCACGGCATCGCGAACGCTAACCTCATGCGGCGGGCGCTCGAATACGCCGCCGACTTTGACTTGCCGGTGATTGACCACTGCGAGAACCGCGACTTGGCGGCGGGCGGCGTCGTCAACGAGGGCGCTGTCTCGACGCATTTGGGCGTGCGCGGCATGACGCGCGCCGCGGAAGAAGCGGATGTCGCCCGCGATGTCGTGTTGGCCAGTCTGACGGGCGCGCGCGTTCACATCGCGCACCTGAGCACAGCCGGCTCGCTGGAACTAGTTCGCCGCGCCCAGGCGGAAGGGCTGCCGATGACCTGCGAGGTCACGCCCCACCATCTCGCGCTGGACGAGTCGGCCGTTCTCGAGCTGGGCGCGCTCGCCAAGATGAATCCGCCGCTGCGGACGGCGGCGGATGTGGAGGCGCTGCTCGAAGGCGTCGCGGATGGCGTCGTCGCCTGCATCGCCACCGACCATGCCCCCCACGCGACGCTTGAAAAGGACCAAGTGCTGTCCCACGCGCCCTTTGGCGTGACTGGGCTGGAATGCGCCGTCAGCCTGATGCTGGACCGCCTGCACTGGCGACAGGGCATTTCGCTGATGCGCGTCGTCGAGCTGTTTTCGACCGGCCCAGCGCGAGCCTTCAAGTTGCCGGGCGGAACGTTGCAAATTGGGAGTCCGGCGGATATGACATTGCTTGACCTGAGCCGCGAAACGGTTGTGGACGCGAGCCGGTGGCAGTCGAAAGCCCGAAACTGTCCCTTCAACGGCTGGCGGCTCAAGGGCGCGCCCGTTCTGACGCTGATTGACGGGAAGCGCGTGACCCTTGACTCCGCAGCGCCTGCGAAAGCCCCTATGGAAATGGTTGCGACGCTGAGCCGGACAAGCTAACGTGCGCCGATTTTTCCCGCGCCGGCGCGCGCCTGCCGCGCGCTCGCGCCCATCGCTCATACATCAAGAGAGAGGACCATTCGCTCATGGCAGAGCAATCAGTCGAAGAAAAAGTCAGGGCTATTATCGTTGAAGAGCTTGGCGTGGATGAAAGCGAAGTCACTTTGGAGGCGAAGTTTATCGAGGACCTTGGCGCCGACTCGCTCGACACGGTGGAACTCGTCATGCGCTTTGAAGAGGACTTCGGTCTCGAAATTCCAGATGAGGATGCCGAAAAAATCCTGAGCGTGAAGGATGCGGTGAGCTACATACAGTCCAAGCTGGGATGAGCGGGCGACCAGTTCGCCTCGGCGAATCGCGCGATGGCCGCGGAGGTTTCGCTTTATGAAACGTCGTGTCGTGGTCACTGGGATCGGGATGGTTTGTCCAGTCGGCCTGACTGCGCCGGCAAGCTGGGCTGCGCTGTTGTCCGGCGCGAGCGGCATTGGCCCCATCACGCGCTTCGATGCGTCGGCTTTCGCCGTTCGGATCGCCGGCGAGGCGCGGGGCTTTGATCCAGCGGCCTTCATTGAAAAAAAAGAAATCAAAAAGATGGACCCGTTCATCCACTACGCGCTGGCGGCGGCGCAGGAGGCGATGGATGAGAGCGGGTTGCCAATAACTGATGCCAATGCCGCGCGGGTTGGCGTCCACATCGGGTCGGCGCTAGGCGGACTCACGATTATTGAGCGCGAGCATGCCAAGCTGCACCGGGAAGGCCCCCACCGGGTCTCTCCGTTTTTCATCCCGGCCTCGATTATCAACTTGGCGAGCGGGCAGGTTTCGATGCGCTTTGGCGCGAAGGGGCCAAACTCAGCGCCCGCGACGGCCTGCGCCGCCGGCGCGCAGGCCATTGGCGAAGCTTTTCGCTTGATCCAATCGGGCGACGCCGACGCTATGCTGTGTGGCGGCGCGGAGGCGCCTGTGACGCCGACTGGCATTGGGGGCTTCGCGGCGATGCGGGCGCTTTCAACCCGCAACGACGAGCCGACGCGCGCGAGTCGCCCGTTTGATAAGCGGCGCGATGGCTTCGTGATGGGCGAAGGCGCGGCGATTCTCGTCCTCGAAGAGCGGGAGCGGGCGCTGGCGCGCGGTCAGGCGCCGCTGGCCGAAGTGGTCGGCGTCGGCCAGTCGGCCGACGCCTTTCACCTGACGCATCCGAGCGAGGTCGGCGACGGCGCGGCGCGCGCCATGCGGCAGGCTCTGGCCGATGCTGGCATCGCTCCGGCCGAAGTCGGCTATCTCAACGCCCATGCCACGGGGACGCCGGCCGGCGACGCGGCAGAGGCTCGGGCGATTCGGCAAGTCTTTGGCGATGCCACGCCATCGTTGGCGGCCAGCTCAACTAAATCCATGACGGGTCATCTGCTGGGCGCGGCTGGCGCGCTGGAAGCCGCCATCGCCATCCTGGCGCTGCGCGATGGACGCGTGCCGCCCACCATTAACCTTGACGAGCCGGAGGCGGATTTCGACTGCGTGCCCTATGTCGCCCGCGACAAGTCGCTTGACTATGCAATGAGCAACGCTTTCGGCTTTGGCGGAATGAATGTCTCGCTGGTTTTCCGCCGCGCGCAAGCGTGAGTTGCGACAAGACTTGGGAGGACTTTCGGCATGAAATGCGTCGAGATTGCGAATCAATTTGGCGTTGAGCGCCTGACGATGACGGAACGCCCGCACCCTGAGCTGAGACATGGCGAGGTCTTGGTGCGGGTGCGGGCGGCGTCGCTTAACTTCCGCGACCTCATGACGGTGACGGGCCTCTATAACCCCAAACAGCCGTTGCCTCTTATCCCGCTTTCCGACGGCGTTGGGGAAATCGTCGCCGTCGGCGACGGCGTGACGCGGGTCGCGGTTGGCGACCGTGTCGCGGGCATTTTCGCGCAGGGCTGGACGGGCGGCGAGCCGTCCGTCGAGAAGATTCGCGCGACGACGCTGGGCGGACCGCTCGATGGCATGCTGGCGGAGTACCGCGCCCTGTCGCAGGAAGGCGTCGTTCGGGTGCCCGATTACCTGAATGATGAAGAAGCCGCGACGCTGCCCTGCGCGGCGTTGACGGCCTGGAGCGCGCTCATCACGCACGGGCAGCTCAAGCCGGGCGATACAGTCTTAGTACAGGGGACAGGTGGCGTCTCCATCTTTGCGCTCCAGTTCGCCAAGGCCGCCGGAGCGCGGGTCATCATCACGTCCAGCAGCGACGAAAAACTGGAGCGCGCCAAAGCCCTCGGCGCGGACGAAATCATCAACTACAAGCAATCCCCGGATTGGGACAAAGTCGTCCGGGAGATGACGGCCGGACGCGGCGCGGATCACGTCGTCGACGTTGGCGGGGCCGGGACGCTCGCCAAATCAATTCGCTCGGTTCGGTTTGGCGGGCAGATCAGTTTGATCGGCGTCCTGTCAGGCCGTACCGAGGAGGTGGATATTGTGCCGATCCTGATGCAAAACATTCGCGTGCAGGGGATTATCGTCGGCTCGCGCGAGATGTTTGAAGCCATGAACCGCGCCCTTGAACAAAATCGCATTCGTCCGGTGGTGGACAAAATCTTCCCCATCGAAGAAACCAAGCAGGCGTTTCAACTGATGGCGCAAGGTGGACACTTTGGTAAAATTTGCATCCGGCTTGACTGACGAGGGGTCGTCCGAGCCAACCGCGACGCGCTGGCGGCAAGCCGCACCCTGGCTTGCCGCTTGCCTTTTAGCCCTGAGCGCAGGCGCGGCGCATCAGTGGCAGACGACCCGGATCGGGGCGCTGGGCGATTTCGCCTACATTCTGGATACGGCGTGGCGGATTGCGCAGGGCGAAGTGATGTACCGCGACTTCGTGCTGCCGCACTCGCCGCTGACCTTTCACGTCCAAGCGACGCTCATCAAGCTGTTTGGCTTCAGTTACGGGCTGACTGTGTGGTACTGCACGGCGGTCAACGTCACGTATGTGCTGCTGACCTACCAGCTGATGCGGATTTTGCTGCCCCCTTGGTCGGCGGTCGGGCTATGCGCGCCGCTGGTCTGGCTGGCGCCCCATACCCTCTACCCACATCCATTTTATGACCCTGACGCCGCCCTGCTCATCCTGCTGAACCTCAACTTGCTGCACTGGGTTATGACAACGCAGACGGGGTTGGTCGTTGCGTTTTTGTGCGGGATGACCACGGTGTTGCCGGCGCTGGCGAAGCAGAACATAGGGTATCCCTACGCGGGCTTGGTTGGGCTGGGCGCGTTGTGGTGGGGGTGGTTTCGAGAAACGCGCGGAGCAAGCGCGAAGGACGACCCGGAGGCGGCAAGCGCGCGGGCGGCGCGGCGGTTTATGTACGGCATTCTGGGCGGGGCTTTGGCGACGCTGGGCTGGTTGGCGGCGACGTGCGGGCTAGAAAACTACCTGTTTTGGGTGTTTGTGTCGGCGAGTCGGCGGCTGGCGCGTCCAACCTTGGCGGAAGCCTATGGCCCGTGGTTGCGGTGGGCGAGCGGACTGGCGCTGGTTGCGGGGTGGCGGCTGTGGCTCTCGACGTCCAGCGGAACGTCGCCGCAATGGATGAAAGCGACCGGACTCGCGCTCTTGCTCAGCCCTTTTCTGATCGTGGTCGCTGCGACCTTTCTGGCGGAGCGTTTTTTCGTAGATCTTGACTACCCATTGCTGTCGCTATGGGTGCCGGTCATGCTGCTGGCTGTGGTCGCGGGCGTTTGGCAGGAGCGGACGCCTGCTCGGCCAACATCGCTCGTGAAGGCGCTTCTGTTGTGGGCTTGCCTGACGGTAACGTTTTTTTCTTTTCTGTCGCAGGCACACTACGGCTCGTCCTATGGCATCTGGGCATTGTTTTTTCTGATGCTGAGTTGCGCGTTGAGCGCGCTGCCAGACGACGCTCGACGAGCGCGAGTCGCCTGGGGGCTCGCTTTGATGATGACGGTGGCGGCCGTGCCCTACGTTCAGAAAAATGTCCGCTTGCGCTATGTTGACCAGAGCGGCGATAATCTCCAGACCCTTGTGAGCGGGCCGCTCAAAGGCTTTACGACTTGCGCGCCCTACCTAAGCGATTTTGTGGAGCTATTGGCGTTTGCCGGGGAGCGCATCCCGCCGCAGGACCTCGTGGCGTGCATTCCGCAGGAAGAGCCGTTTTACGTTCTGACCGGTCGCCGCAACCCGCTGCGCATCGTGGCCTTTGACCGGACGGCGAATCCGCTGTCGCCGGCGGAGCTGGTTGAGGAGGCGCTGCGTCGGCAGGCGAGGTGGGTCGTTCTCAAAAAACGCCTGCAGATGAAGAGTCTTTCTAAGGAAGTTGAGGGCGTGCCGGAGCGGTTCCTCGCTAAGTATGACTTGTTTGCTGAGTTGGACGGCTACGTGATTCTTCATCGCCCCTCATCCGTGAAAGCCGATTCACTCTGAGCCGGCAAGCCGCTATGCTACCGCTCCGGCCGATGAGCGTTTGCGACCAAGGCCCGGAGCCTTTTTAGTAAGGAGTGACCTATGAAGCTACCTGGCTTGGATCGTCTGCCCGGCTTTGAGCGGGCGATGGAGCAAATGCAGCAGAAGCAAGAAGAAATGAAGCGGGCGCTGGAAAGCGCGCGCTGCGAGGGCGCTTCGGGCGGCGGGATGGTGCGCGTTACTGTCAACGGCCTCAAGCAAGTGATTTCGGTCAAGCTCGATCCAGAGGCGCTCTCCGATAAGGAAATGCTGGAAGCCCTCATTGTCGCCGCCGTCAACGAGGCTGGTCGCCGGGCCGACGAAGCGACCCAGCAGCAGATGCAGCAACAGATGTCGGGACTGCTGGGCAACTTGAAAATCCCCGGCATGTCGTAGCCGACGACTGGTTGCGTAGCGCCCTATGGCGGAGTTTGCCGAACCGATCGCCCGCCTAATTGACGAGCTGAAGCGGCTGCCGGGCGTCGGTCATAAATCGGCTCAGCGGCTGGCCTTTCATATTCTGCGGAGCGCGCCGGAAGACGCCGAGCGGCTCGCTGTGGCCATCGCAGAGGTTAGGGCGCGCATCACGTTCTGCTCGGCGTGCCATAATCTGACTGACATTGAGCGCGATCCCTGCGCCTACTGTGTCAATCCGGCCCGCGACCGGCGCCTGTTGTGCGTCGTCGAGGAGCCGCACAACGTGTTTGCCATTGAGCGCACCGGCGAGTTCAACGGCCTGTATCACGTCCTGCACGGCGCGTTGTCGCCGCTGCGCGGCGTCGGACCGGATCAACTCCGCATCCGCTCGCTGCTGGAGCGCCTGCGGGCGCTTGACATCATGGAAGTCATTCTGGCGACTAATCCGACGACGGAAGGCGAGGCGACGGCGAACTACATTGGGCGCTTGCTCAAGCCCATCGGCATTCGGACGACTCGCCTAGCGATGGGCCTGCCCGTCGGCGGCGATTTGGAGTACGCCGACGAAGTCACGCTGCACAAAGCCCTCGCTTATCGACGCGAGCTGTAGCCGCGCTGTGGAACGGCGCTATGGAACCTGACGCCGCACCGGTAGCAGTCGCCCGCGCCGTCGCGCCCGCGCCTCGCCGCGCTTCCGCTCCTTTTTCAAATCCGCCAAGTAATCGTCGAAATCCACCTGCATCGTGTGGCGCTTGGATTTCACATAGCGCGCGAACATCCGCGCCCGCTCCCGCGCCATGTCCGCTTCCATCTCGTCCCGCGACGGCAAGGCGTACTCGCCTTTCAGGTAGCTTGCCACCCACTGCCCCTGCGCTTCCGCCAGCGGCATAATCGCGCCCAGCGGCTGCAGCAAGCCAATGAAGAACACATTTGGAATATCCGGCTTGAACACCCGGCGGAAGAGCGGCAGGTCGTTGTCCGGGGCGGAAATAAAGTCTTCATCGAAGAAGGGGAAGGTCACCTTGTAGCCCGTGCAATAAACAATGACGTCAACATCCTCCACGCTGCCGTCCGCGAAGCGAACCTGACTGCCGAGTAGCTCGGCAATGTTGGGCTTGGGCGTGATGACGCCATGCGTGATCCGGTCGAGAATCCGCCCGGAAATCGTCGGGTGCGCTTCGCCAAAGCGGTGATCCGGCTTGGGCAGCCCGTAGTCTTCCATGCGCCCGACGGTCAGCCGCAGCGTCCACTCAAACATCCGTTGCCGTGCAAACCAGGGGATTTTGGCGGTCGTCACAATCTGGTCGAGCGGCTTGCCGAAAATGTACTTCGGAATGATGTACGCCCCGCGCCGCGCGGCAAGGAAGGTTTTGTTGGCGACTTCGCTCGCTTCGCAGGCAATGTCCATGGCGCTGTTGCCCATGCCAAGGATGACCACGCGCTTATCGCGAAAGATGTCGTTGTCCACGTAATAGTGCGAATGGATCGCCGTTCCGTGGAATTCCCCCGGAAATGGGGGCTCCGGGTAGCGCGGGTTCCAGTGATGGCCATTGGCGACAATGAGCGCGTCGTAGCGTTCCAGGCGGCCGTCGTCGAGCGTGACGGCCCACGTTCCGTCGCCCAATCGCTCGGCCCGCTTGACGCCGGTTTCAAACTGAATCCGCGACCGAAAGCCGAAATGGTCAACGTAGGCGTCGAAGTATTCCGCCACCTGCGAGTGATGCGGGAAGGTCGGGTAATGCTTCGGCATTGGGAAGTCGGAATACTGCATGCGCTCGCGGGACGTGTTGATGAAAAGCCGCCGGTACGCCGACGACATCCCATTTTTGTTGCCGAAGACCCAGTTGCCGCCAACCCGGTCGCTTTTCTCGTAGCAGTCGAAATCAAAACCGCGCTCGTGCAGCGCCTTCGCCGCCGTGATGCCGGAACAGCCGGCCCCGATAATGCAGACTTTGGGAAGCTGAGAAGTCATACGCGCTGTTGCGATGTGTGCGTGGAGAGCTATTCAGTAAAGCTTGCGGAGTCAGTCGCTCGCAATGGGGGCGACGTTGAGTGTAGAGCATCTTGCTCATCTGGAACACGGGCGAGGGCGGGGTGTCGCCTACGGGCGGACGCTCGCGGTCTCCGCGTTGCGCCCGGCCAGCGACTGTGTCATCCATGCGGCTATGAGCGACCGCCGATTTTACGTTACGACGCCGATTTACTACGTCAATGCGCGCCCGCATCTGGGGCATCTCTACACGACGCTGCTGGCCGACGCCCTCGCGCGACACTACCGTCAACGCGGCTTTGAAACCTTTTTCCTGACTGGGACGGACGAACATGGCCTCAACATTGAACGCGCCGCCGCCGAGCGGTCGGTCAAGGAGCATGTGGACGCCATCGTAACCGAATTCAAAGCGACCTTCGCCGCCTTTGGGTTGGAGCCAGATGACTGGATTCGGACCACTGACCCCGCCCACATCCAAGGCGCGCAGGCGCTGTGGCGACGGGTGCGCGACCGGGGCTACATCTACAAGGGGTATTACGAGGGTTGGTACTGCTCAAGCTGCAATGAGTTCAAAGACGAAGCCGCGCCGGGCGAAGCGCCGATCTGCGACATTCACCAGCGCCCGACCGAGCGCGTCGCCGAGGAAAGCTACTTTTTCAAGCTGTCGGCCTTTCGCGACCGCCTGCTCGCGTTTTACGAGGCGCAGCCGGCCTTTATCCAGCCTGACGCGCGCCGCAACGAAGTCGTCAGCTTCGTTTCCGCTAACCTTCGCGACCTCTCCGTTAGCCGCGTTTCGGTCAAGTGGGGCATCCCGGTCCCAGATGATCCGGCGCACACGATGTACGTCTGGTTTGACGCGCTATCGAACTACATCACGGCGCTTGGCTTCGGTAACGACGCGCGGACGGGCTTTGATAAGTTCTGGCCGCACGCGCTGCACCTGGTCGGCAAGGACATTCTGCGCTTTCACGCCGTCTATTGGCCGGCGTTTCTGATGGCGGCCGAGCTGCCGCCGCCGCGCCGCATCTTCTCGCATGGGATGTGGCTGTCGGGCGGGCGGAAGATGTCCAAGACGCCGGACGCCAGCGGGCGCTCCAACGCGATTGACTTGGGCATGTTGCGCCGTCATTTCTCCAACGATGTCGTTCGTTACTTCTGTTTGCGGGAAATGGCCTACGGACAGGACGGCGACTTCACTTATGAAGCCCTGATTGACCGCGCTAACGGCGACCTCGCTTCCGGCTTCGGCAATCTGGCCAGTCGGACGCTGACGCTGATTCGGAAAGCTTTTGATGGAGCGGTGCCGAACGCGCCGCTCGACGCGCCGCCGGACGCCCGCGAAGCGGCGGCGGCGATTGCCGAGCGGTTCGCCGCGCAGCAGGCGGCGTTTTTGGCGCATATTGAGCGGCTGGCGTTGAGTCGGGCGCTTGAGTCGGCCTGGGAACTCGTCGCGTTGCTCGATAAGCATCTCAGCGACACCGCGCCCTGGAAGCTGACCGGCGATCCTGAAGCGCGGCCGCGCCTAGCGACAATTCTCCACACGGCGGCGGAAGGGCTGCGGCATTTGACGGCTTGGCTCTATCCTTTTTTACCGGAGGCGACGACGGCGCTCTGGTCGCGGCTGGGTCTGCCCGGCCGGCCGGCGCAGGTTGCCCCGGAAAGCCTGTCATGGCAGCGTTTTGAAAACGCCGTCGTCAGCGACGGCCCGGCGCTTTTCCCAAGATTGGACAAAACAGCAATCATGAACGACATCAAAGCGACAACGCCGCCCGTCGCCGCGCCGCCGGCGTCCGCGGCGACGCCCGCCGCGGCGGAAGCGACGGCCGCATCGGAGACTGGCTACATCACGATTGACGACTTCGCCAAAGTCGAGCTGCGGGTCGGACAGGTGCTCGAAGCCGAGCGCGTGCCGAAAGCCGACAAGCTTCTGCGCCTTCAGGTGGATGTCGGCGAAGCGACGCCGCGCCAGATTCTCGCCGGGATTGCGCAGCACTACGCCCCGGAAACGCTCATCGGGCGGAAAATTATCGTCGTGACGAATCTTGCGCCCAGGAAGCTGCGCGGCCTGGAATCCAACGGCATGCTGCTGGCGGCGTCGGTCGGCGAGCAGGGCCGCCCCGTCATCGCAACCTTTGCTGAAGATGTTGCCAACGGCGCGCGGCTCAAATAGGAGTGCCGGGCCGAGACGCAGCGCCGGCAAGCCGCTTTTGGACGGCGATCCGGAAGCCTGAAAAAGAAGCTTGAAAACAAACTTGAAAAAAAATGCTTTGAAGCGCTAAGCATGAAAAACCTGACTTGAAAAGGGGCGGCCGCGATGCAGACAAAACTTCTCACCAAACGCTTTGGCACGCCGAACTCGCGCAGCATCGAGACCTATCTTGCCGATGGCGGGTACGCGGGCTTGAAAAAGGCGCTAACAGCGATGCAGCCAGCCGAGGTCATCGAGGAAGTCAAAAAATCCGCCCTGCGCGGACGCGGCGGCGCGGGCTTCCCGACGGGAATGAAGTGGGGCTTTGTGCCGGTCAGCTCGCCCAAGCCGAAGTATGTCGTGTGTAACGCTGACGAAAGCGAGCCGGGAACGTGCAAAGACCGCGAGCTGATGGAAAAAGACCCGCACCAACTCATCGAGGGACTGCTCATCGCCGCCTACGCGCTGCTGTCCAACCAGGTGTTTATCTACATTCGCGGCGAGTACTGGTACTTGATTGACATTTTGGAGCGCGCCATCGCCGAAGCGGGCGAACACGGCTTTGTCGGGGAGCGCATCTGCGCGACGGATTTCGCGTGCGAGATCGTTGTCCACCCGGGCGCGGGGGCGTACATCTGCGGCGAGGAAACCGCGCTGCTCAACTCGTTGGAAGGCTATCGCGGACACCCGCGCATCAAGCCGCCGTTTCCGGCCGTAGCGGGGCTTTACGGCTGCCCGACGGTCGTCAACAACGTTGAGACTTTCTGCGCCGTGCCGCACATCGTCGTCAACGGCGGCGACTGGTACCGCGAGCTGGGGACGGAGAAATCCGGCGGCACGAAAATCTTTTCCGTCAGCGGTCACGTCAACCGGCCCGGCAACTATGAGGTGCGGCTGGGCTACCCGCTCAAGCGGCTTATTGAGGAGGACTGTGGCGGCATACGCGGCGGGCGCAAGCTCAAGGCGGTCATTCCGGGCGGGTCGTCCGTGCCGATTATGACGGCGGAAGAGGTTGAAAACGCCACGCTGGATTACGACGGCATGATGAAAGCCGGCTCGATGCTGGGGTCGGGCGGCGTAATCGTTATGGATGAGACAACGGATATTTTCATGACGACCTATAATCTGATTCGCTTTTACAACCACGAATCCTGCGGCTGGTGTACGCCGTGCCGGGAGGGCACGGACTGGCTGCTCAAGCTGTTCAAGAAAATCGCGCGGGGCGACGGCACGACGGCCGACCTGGATACAATCAAGCGGCTGTGTCCGAACATCGAGGGGCGCTCGCACTGTCCGCTGGGCGACGCGGCGGTGTGGCCGATTACCAGCGCGATGAAAAAATTCCCGGAAGACTTCCTCAAGCGCGTCAAGCCGGTCGCCGCGCCGGTGGCGGCATAGGGCGTTGCGATGGCGGACGCCGCGCGCCGCGCGGTTTTCTTTGACCGAGACGGCACGCTCAACGAAGAAGTCGGCTACATCAACCATCCATCGCGTTTCCGGTTGTTGCCGGCGGCGGCGGCGGCCGTGCGCGCCGTCAACGCGGCCGGGTGGCGGGCGATTGTTGTGACCAATCAGGCTGGAGCGGCGCGCGGCTACTTTCCCGGCTGGCTGATCGAAGTCGTCAACCGGAAACTTCAAGACGAGTTGGCCGCCGCCGGCGCGAAGCTGGACGCCGTTTACGTTTGTCCCCATCACCCGACGGTAGGCGAACCGCCCTACCGAATGGATTGCGATTGTCGGAAGCCCAAGCCCGGTTTGTTGCTTCAGGCGGCGCGGGACTTTGGGCTGGACCTAACCCAGTGCATTGTCATCGGAGACCGCTACAGCGACGTGCAGTTGGCGCATGGCGTCGGCGCGCGCGGCGCGTTGACGCTGACCGGCTACGGTCGCGGTGAGTGCGAATATCAGCGCGACCAGTGGCCGCGCCCGCCCGATTTCATTGCCGAGGATGTGTTGGCGGCTGTGACATGGGCCCTGAACTAAAGGTCCCAATTCGAACTTATCTTGCAGGTTTCTGTCATGGACGCTTTGATGCCCGCGGCGAAAACGCCAGCGCGTTGGGGTTACCCGCTCATCTTGAGCTTGGCTTTCGCTTATTTGACTTGGGAAACCTGGCTCAAGTGGGGAAACCCGTTCGTTGACTTCGGGATTGAGCTGTATGTGGCCTGGCAGCTCGCTGAGGGAAAGCATCTTTACCGCGACA
Organism: Chloracidobacterium sp. CP2_5A; assembly: GCA_002254845.1. Classification (GTDB taxonomy): domain Bacteria; phylum Acidobacteriota; class Blastocatellia; order Chloracidobacteriales; family Chloracidobacteriaceae; genus Chloracidobacterium. The sequence continues at coordinate 151,047 of NKPT01000002.1, forward strand.
TTATCTGGCTTGCGGGTCCTCTGTCGCAATACGCCAACGCCCTATGGTTTCGCCTGTTTGGCGCGTCGCTCCTCACGCTGTCCATTGTCAACCTGGCCATTCTCGCTGGGATAACCGGACTGATCTACCGCTTCTTTGCTCAAACCGCCGGGCGCTTGGCGGGCTTGATGGTCGGACTGACGCTGCTGACCACGTTCGCCTTTCAGGCTTATGAGACCGATGGGAGCTGGAATTACATCACTCCATATCGACACGAGTCCGTGCACGGGCTGGGGCTGGCGATACTGGCGCTGGCTATTTTGCCAGGCTATCTTGCGCGCGGGGAAGGCTGGCGCGCTTTTCTCATCGGGCTGTGCTTCGGAGCGGTCAGCCTGACAAAAATCGAGCCGACCGTCGCGCTGGCCGCTGCGCTCGCCGCCGGCTACGGGCTAAGCCTGAAGCGGCTGGCGGCAAGACGCGGCGCATGGCGACGGGACATGGGCCTTTTCGCGGTTGGCGCGCTTGTCCTGCCGGTTGGATTTGGCTTGTACCTTGGAACGCGAATGCCGCCAGATGTCGCCCTGGTTGGCTTGCTAGGGAATTGGGTCAGCGTTGTTCGCCTAAAGGTGACACATCAAGTCTTTTATCAGCGAGCGGTCGGCTTAGCCCAATGGCAGCAGAGCTTCGCGCAGGCGGCCAGGGTGTCCGGATTGCTTTTTGGCGGCGCGTTGCTTGGCGTTGGTCTGGAGGTCAAGCTTCGCGCGCTCTCTCGTTGGCGCCTCAGCTGGCGCAGCGTGGCGTTCGGCGCTTTTTTTATTGCGTCATTTGAGTTCATGCCGTGGGTGTTTTTCTTTCGTCCGTTGCCCCTGATAACAGCGCTGGGGATGGGTTGGCTATGGTGGCGGGCGCTGCGTTGTCAAGACTTGACCGCCGTCGCCAAGCGATGGATTCCGCTGGCAGCCTGGAGCGTGTTCGCGCTCTTGCTCTTAGGCAAGGTTGCGCTGGCGGCCCATTCAGCAGGGTATGGCTTCACGCTGGCGATGCCGGCAACCGCTCTCATGGCGGCGATGGCATTGAGTCTTTGGCCGGAAGCCCTGGCGGCGCGCGGCTGGGGGCAGGGTGACCTGTTGCGCTGCAGCGTAGCTGGCGTCTTAGTCGCTCTCTGGCTGGCCGCCCTGGAAAACAGCAGTTATTTCTATGCCGCCAAAACGGTGCCGCTAGGCGCTGGACGCGACCGGATGCTCTGCTTCGGACCGCCCCTTAGCTACCAGGCCGCCATGGTTGGACTGGCGCTGGAGGACATGGCGGGACTCTTGCCAGCTGACGCCACGCTAACGGTCATCCCGGATGGATTGCTCATCAACTACTTGCTCCGCCGAGTGAATCCGACGCCCTATGTCGTGTTCGATCCGCTAATAGTGGCGGCCCACGGCGGCGAGGCGCGCGTTGTCGATCAGCTAGCAGCGCAGCCGCCCGACTATATCGTTTTTATGCAGCGCGACTTTTCAGAGTATGGGCTGAAGCGCTTTGGGCAGGACGACCGCTTCGGGCGTTTGATCACCACGTGGGTTGCGGAGCATTACGAGGCGATCCGCGTCTACGGCGGTCCGCCGTCCGGCAAGCCGTTTGGCTTGGCGCTCCTGCGCTATCGAGGGCCGGTCGCGTCCGCCATAGACAAATGAGCGCTTGGGTCCAGCAGTCCGTCCCGTCCCGCGATCATAGAGACAACTTCCTCAATGCAGTACAGCGGCTGACGCAGATGAATGACGGCGTGACAGCTCCGATCAGCCGGGCGCAGGTCTGCGACGGAATCAATGACGTATTCTTCCCGACGTATTCTTCCCAAATGAATGCCGGCGGCTTCAAAACGAGGCAAGCCGCGGTTGTTCTCGGCTGTCGCGCCGGCGCGCGCGGCGCTCGACCAAAGCTTGACTGGTTTGCCAAGCTCCAGCGACTTTGCCTAGTATCCGCGTCCGAGAGTTTGTCGGGACGACGCTTCCGAGCGGCCAGCTATGATGAAGACCGTGGAATGGACGCCGGCGGGCGCGCGGCTGATTGACCAGCGCGCCCTGCCGACCGAGGAAATTTACCGTACCTGCGCGACCTACCAGGAAGTGGCGGAAGCCATTCGGAGCATGGTTGTGCGCGGCGCGCCCGCCATCGGCGTCGCGGCCGCCTTTGGCATCGCGCTTGGCCTGCGGGCAAGCGTCGCGGCCGGCGAAGACCTGCCTGTCGCGTTTGAGCGTATCTGCCAAACGATGGCCGCGACGCGCCCCACGGCTATCAACCTGTTTTGGGCGATTGACCGCATGCGGCGCAAGTTTGAACAAGCCCGCGGCGCAGGCGTTTCCGGGGATGAGCTGGCCCAGGCCCTCGTTGACGAGGCCCAGGCAATTCACGCGGAAGACATTGCCGTCTGCCGCCAGATTGGGCGACACGGAGCGGAATTGATTCCCGATGGGGCGACCGCGCTCACGCACTGCAACGCGGGCGCGCTGGCGACCGCCGGTTACGGAACGGCCCTTGGCGTCATTCGCGCAGCCGTGGAGCAGGGCAAGCGTATCGCTGTTTATGCCGACGAGACCCGCCCGTTCTTGCAGGGCGCGCGGCTCACCGCCTGGGAGCTGATGCGAGACGGCATACCGGTCACGCTGATTTGCGACAACATGGCAGGCCACTTCATGAAGTTGGGCCGGATTACCTGCGTCATCGTTGGCGCCGATCGGATTGCTGCCAACGGCGACGCCGCCAACAAAATCGGCACGTACATGGTCGCGGCGCTTGCGTGGCGGCATCAGATTCCGTTTTATGTCGCCGCGCCGATGTCAACGCTCGACCTAACGCTGGAAACCGGCGACGGCATCCCAATTGAGGACCGCGCGCCACAGGAAGTGACGCACATTGGCGACCGCCAGATCGCGCCGGCAGGAGTCGCTGTCGCCAACCCGGCTTTTGACGTGACCCCCAACGAGCTCATCACGGCTATCATCACGGAGCGTGGCATAGCTTATCCTCCCTTCACCGCGGCGCTGCGTCGGTTGGCTGCCGGCGCCTGACCTTGGCTCAAACGCGCATGTTCCCTCTCGAGCAAAAAATCGGGCAGTTGTTATTCATTGGTCTGCCGGGTCCGGCCCTTGACGCTGAATCGCAGCGGCTGATCAAGTCCGTTCAGCCGGGCGGGGTCATTCTTTTCACGCGCAACCTGGAATCGCCCCAGCAAACAGCTGAACTTACCGCGGACATTCGCCGCTTCAGCCGAGTGATGCCGCTCATCTCCATTGACCAGGAGGGCGGGCGAGTGGATCGCCTGCGGCCGTTGGCTGGCCCCATGCCGGCGGCGAAACGAATTGCGATCGTGGATGACGCCAAGCTGGCTTTCGAGCTGGGGGTGGTCACTGCCGACTTGCTGCGTCCGCTGGGCTTCAATATGAACTTCGCCCCCGTGCTTGATCTTGAGGTTGGGGGCGACCAGCCAAATGGGCTGGAAGAGCGATGCTGGGGCAGCCACGCCCTGACCGTGATTCGCTTTGCCGGCACTTATCTCGAAGGTCTGCAAAATCAAGGCATTCTTGGTTGCGGGAAACACTTTCCCGGCCTCGGCGATACAACCGTGGACTCCCATCACACGCTGCCGACCGTCCAGCGCTCCGAAAAGCAGCTCTGGGATGAGGACCTGCGCGTGTACGCCGACTTGTTTGGCACGCTCTACACGCGCGTGCCGGCGGTCATGATCGCCCATGCCAGCTATCCGGCCTTTGACGGTTACGGCGGCATCCCGGCCTCGCTGTCGCACAACATCGTGACTGACTTGCTGCGCAAACGAATGGAGTTCTCCGGCATCGCCATCTGCGATGATCTCGAAATGGGCGCGATTCAGAAAACCATCGATTTTGCTGAAGCTGTCACGCGGGCCTTTGAAGCCGGGAATGACATGCTGTTGATTTGCAGCCGTCCAGACTTAATCTACGAGGCCCAGTCGGCGCTGATGCGCGCCGTGGAGTCCGGGCGCATCCCGCGTCAGCGCTTGGAGGCGTCCATTGATCGCATCGCTAAAATCAAAGCCATGGCGATGGCCCCGCAGCCCTACAGCGCCGAGGCCTTCCGACGCGCGACGGAGCGGCTTTCCGCCATCTACCGCGCCGCGGTCGAGTCTTCCGCGCTCCAGGGAAGCCTGTCATGACGCCCGCCGCGCGACGCTGGATTCGATTCCTCGCGCTGACCGGCGCGCTTGTGACGACGGCTTACCTCATATCGCACTTCGTCGCTCGCCGGACGCCCCCCAAGCGCTCCGAAGAAGCGCGCCGCGCCCTTGCGCCAGACATTGAAGTGGTTTCAAGCGATTTCCAGTACGTCCACAAGGAAGGCGATGTGACGCGGCTCATCTTGCAGGCGAAGCGGGACACCGCGTTTGTGGACGGGCGACACAAGCTGGAGGGCGTCGAGTTGCAAACCTTCAACGCGCAGGGACAGCCCACCGGCAAGCTGACTGCCAATAACTGCGACTATGACCCTGCGGCGCGAGTTTCCGATTTTAGGGGCAACGTCGTCGTCGCCACGGCGCAGGGGCTAACGGTCAAAACCGAGGCGTTACGTTATGACCGAGACGCGGAAAGCGCGGAAACGTCCGAGCTGACGCAGTTCGCCCGCGGGCGCGTCAGCGGGGAAGCTGTGGGCGTTCGTTTCGACGGCCAAGCGGATCGGCTAGTCCTGGAGAAAGCCGTCCGCGTGACGGTCGCGCCGGAAAAGCCGGAACAGCCGACATCAGTCATCACTGCCGGGAAGGCCGAGTACCTAGCCCAGGAAAAGCGCCTCGCGCTCAGCGGCGGGGCGAAGGTCGCGCAGCGCGGCGATTCGCTGTCCGCCCAAACGATGACAGCCCAGCTTGACGAGGCCCAGCGGCTGCGTCGAGTGGAAGCGCAAGCGGGGGCGACCTTGCAGAGTTCTGAAAAAGCCTTCGTCCTGACCGCGCAGGCGCTGGCGTTCGACTTTGACCTGGCGGGCGGGTTGACGCGCGCGGTTGGGACGGGGCAGTCCGCGCTTCGCCAGCAGTCCGAAACCGAGCGGCGCGAAGTCTTCGCCGATCGCCTGGAAGCGGAATTTGTCCGCGGCGCCAGCGCGAGCGACATCGCCTCCGCGCAGGCGACGGGCAACGCCCGGCTTCAAATTGAGCCGGTTGACGCATCGCCTGCGTCCGCGCCGGAGCAAAAGATCATCCGCGCCAACGCTCTGCGCGTCGCTTTCGCCCCTGGCGGCCGCGTCATGCAGAGCGCCGTCGCCGACGGCGCGGCGACGCTCTCCGTCCTGCCCCTCGCGCCGACCCCGCGCAGCGAGACGAAAACGATTCGCGCGCCGCGCTTTGACGCCGTCTTTTACCCTGACGGCAAGCTGCAAGCGTGCGCCGCCGCCGGAGGCGTCGAGATGGTTGCCGAGCCCTCCCTGCCCAGCGCGGGCCGTCCGCCGCGAAAAACGACCAGCGAGCGCGCTGAAGCCGACTTTGACGCCGCGCGCGGCGACCTGACGCGCATTGCCCAAATCGGCAATGTGGCTTTTGAGGAAGGTCCGCGTCATGCCTTGGCCGAGCGCGCCACGTTCCTGCGCGCGCGCGAAGTCGTCGAGCTGCGCGGCGAAAGCCGGCGTCCGGTGGTATGGGACGACGAAGCTCGGGCCGAGGCCCGCGAGTTAGACCTTTCGACGGCGGGGCGCTCGCACGTGGCGCGCGGCGACGTTCGGACGACCTACTATGACGCTCGCCGCGCCGGCAGCGCCGGCTTTTTTGGGCAGCCAGGCGCGCCGGTGTTCATTACCGCCCGGGAAGCCCGCGCCGAGTCGGACCGGGCGGTTTTTATGGGTGACGCCCGCTGTTGGCAGGATGACAGCTTCGCGCGCGGCGACCGGCTGGAGATCTCCAAAGCCGATCGCCGCATGACCGTGACCGGACAGGTTTCCACAGCCTTTTACCGCGTCGCGCGCCCGGCGATGGGCAAGTCGGCGGACGGCTCACGCCCGGCGTCAAGCGATGCGCCAGTCTTTGGCTCGGCGCGAGCGTTCACATACAGCGATGTCGAGCGGCGGGCGCGTTACGCCGGGGATGTCAAGCTCGCGCAGGGCGACGCGACGCTGACCGCCGACGTCGTGGATGTGGATCTCGCCCCCCGCGAGAATCGCCTTGAGCGTCTCACGGCCACGGGCAGGGCGGTGATTGTCCAGCCCGGCAGGCGAGCCGCGGGCGATGTCATCCGTTATACAGCGGCCGATGATCGCTATGTCGTCACCGGCAACTTAGCGCGCGTCGAGGATGCCGAGCGCGGCGTGTCAACCGCGCCGGAAGTTTCCTTTGCCAAGTCGGAGGGCGTCGTCCGGGCGTCAGGCGGGGCAAGCCCGCAGCGCGTCCGCTCGACCTACCAGCCGAAGCCGTAGCTTTTGGAACGCGCGCCCTTACTGGTCCCTGACTGTCGGTCCTGACTGAGCCAGGGTCGCGACGTTCAACGCTCGAAGACCCTGGCTCAGTCGGGCGGCTGCGGAGGGTCGCCGCCCTTGGCGACCTCGCTGGCGCGCCCTACATCGGTAGGTAAGGCGCGCTAAAGCCGCCTAAACAGCAAGCCGCCATTCGTGCCGCCAAAGCCGGCCGCATTGGACAGCGCGTAGTTGACTACCGCCGGCCGCGGCTCGTTCGGCGTGTAGTCCAGGTCGCAGTCGGGGTCGGGCGTTTCATAGTTGATGGTTGGGGGAATCGTCTGTCGCGCTACTGCCAGCGCGCTGTAGCAGGCTTCGATGCCGCCGGCCGCGCCCAACGCATGGCCTGTCATAGACTTGGTCGAGCTGACCGCCAATCGGTAGGCATGCTCGCCAAAGGCCCGCTTGATGGCCATGGTTTCAAACTTGTCATTATACGGCGTCGAGGTGCCGTGCGCGTTGATGTAATCCACCTGCTCCGGCCGCGCGCCGGCATCCTGCAAGGTGGCGAGCATCATGCGGTATAAGCCGTCGCCTTCCGGAGCCGGCGCGGTGATGTGATAGGCGTCGCCGCTCATGCCATAGCCGACCAGTTCAGCGTACATCGTCGCGCCGCGCGCTACCGCGTGATCATAGGCTTCGAGAATCAGAATGCCCGCGCCCTCGCCCAGCAGGAAGCCGTCGCGCTGCGCGTCAAACGGGCGCGAGGCGCGTTGCGGGTCGTCGTTGCGCGTGGACATTGCCTTCGCCGCTGAAAAGCCGCTGACGCCCATCGGCGTAATCGCGCCTTCCGTGCCGCCGCAGATCATCACGTCGGCTTCGCCGCGCTGGATGAGTCGAAACGCCTCGCCAATGGCGTGAACGCCCGCTGCGCAGGCCGTCGCCGTCGCCCCGCAGGGTCCCTGCAGTCCGTAGCGAATCGAAATGTGGCCCGCAGCCATGTTGACGAGAAAGCCAATCATGAAATACGGCGAAATGTGGCGCGGGCCGTCGTCAAGCAGCCGGGCGTGCTCGCGCTCAATGACGTTGAAGCCGCCGATGCCGCTGCTGACATAGGCGCCGCACCGCTGACGGTCGAGGCGCGCCAGGTCAAGCCGACTATCGGCGATCGCTTCCTCAGCCGCGGCGACGGCATAGTGAATGTAGGGCGCGGTTCGCTTGACTTCGCGCGCATCGAAGAATTGCCGCGGGTCAAAGTCCTTGACCTCTGCCGCAAAGCGCGTGTCATAGCCGCTGGCGTCAAAGCGGGTAATGGGGCCGGCCCCGGAGCGCCCGTTCAGCAGGGACTGCCAGTTTTCCTCGCGCGTATTGCCAATCGGCGTCACCAGACCGATGCCAGTCACCGCGACGCGCCTTTTTTGGGGGGATGTATCCATAGCTTGAACGATAGGAAGAGCCTGAACGATAGGCAGCCGCCCGCAATCCCGCAAGGACTGGGCCCCGGCCAGGCTGGCGGGGAACCTGAGCGGAAAACGTTAGAAGCCCAGCAGCCGCCCCAGAGCTTGCGGCCCCGGATTGAACAGTAGCGCCGCCGCGCCAATCTTGACCGTCGGCACGACGCGCCGCCCGCCGCTCCACTCGATGATTTGTTCCGGCGCGCCGGCGATGCGCTCGATGTCAATCTTGTCATAGGTCGCGCCAGCGTCATCGAGATAGCTTTCAAGGTGGCGACAGTCCGGGCACCAGCCGGCGCTATACACGGTGACCGGCTGTCCGGTTAACGCCGCGCCGACCCCCGGCGCGTACGCCGGCGCCAGCATGTCCGGGGTGGCGTTGAAGAATACCGCGCGAATTTTCTCGCCAATCCGCACAATTGGGAACGCCGCCGACGCGTTGTCCGCCCACTTGGCAACTAACTGCCGCGCCGCCTCGTCTTCCGTGACGTTGACGACCTTGAAATCCGCGCCGAGACCCATGAAAAAAGCCCGAAGCCGGCTGACTTCCGCCTCGCGCTCGCCATCGTCGTAGATGTAAACCGCTTCGTCTAGCATGTCACGTCCGCCTTTCGCGCCCCGGCCGCTGTCGCGGCGACGGGGGGTATGTTGAAATCGTTGACTCGCAAAGGGATGAAGCCTAACATTTGAAAACGCTCAACGATGTTTGCATCCCCTTCGTGCTCGCGCCGAGAGGTCAGGTTATGGCGTATTCATCCGAAGGCCGAAAAAACGTGTACACCGTCGAGACGCCGCGCGGCAAGGTTTCCATTCCTGACAAGTTGTACTTCAAAATTGGCGAAGTGTGCGAGATTGTCGGCGTTGAGCCGCATGTGCTGCGCTACTGGGAGCAGGAGTTCCCGCAGCTTGCGCCCCAGAAAAGCTCTGCCGGGCAGCGTATTTATCGCCGTAAGGATGTCGAAATCGCCCTCCGTATCAAGTCGCTGCGGGAGGATGAAGGCTTCACCATCGCCGGCGCGAAGAAAAAGCTTTCCGCCGAGCGCGCTACCGCCGGACGGCTCAAGGTCGTGCCCATCGAGCGCCCGACCGAAGCCTCGCTCGTCGCGCCGACCGAAGCCGCCCCATCGGAATTCGCCGCTGAAACGCCGTCTCGGGCGCGCGAGGCGCTGGCGACGCTGCGCCAAGTTCGCGCTGGGCTGGAAGAGGTTCTCGCCCTGTTGCGCGCCGCGCCGCGCTAGCCCGCTTTTCGCAACAACGCAGTCTGGCATGCCTGAGGTCGCCTTTGGGCCCGCCGGCCCCGAAGCCGCCGCGCCTAAGCGGAAAGCGCGCTGGTCTCACTCCCCGGTAGTCGGCGGCGATGTCGCGTAGCGATAGCGAACGCGCTCGACCACTCGCCCAGCCTCGGCCGCGGACTCTATGGTGACCACATCGAACGCCTCGGTCACGGCCAGGAGCGACAGCAGATTTTGCCCAAAGAAGGCGATGGATTCATCCGCCGGCTCGTTTTCAAGCGGCGTCAGCGACGCGTCGCCCCGGAAGCCGATGATGCGCATGACCCGCTGGTAGCCTGGCGCGAGCGCCCGTAGGCGAAGGGTCGCCTGCCGATAGGCTGTCGCCGAAACATCCGGCTGGACGGAAGTCGCCGCGGACAAGCGCGCCTTGAGTCGCTCCGCATAAGCGACCGAGCCGGCAATGACCACGACATCGTCGCTGACGAAGTACGCCCCGCAGCGATCCAGCGCGGTCGCTGCTGCGCGCGGCGACGCCACGCCTGTCGCGCTGGCTTCCCACGTAATCTGCGGGACTGTTCCAGCGACAAAGAGCCTCTGCCCGATGGCGCGCGATAACCCGGCCTCAAACGCTTTCGTATTGAAAGGGCGCCCGCAGCGAATAGCGACGGCGCGCTCAAACGTCACAAACGGCGAGCTGTTGTCGAAGCTGGTCTCGCCCAGCCGAGCGACCAGCGTCGGCTGCGCGTCCCTCAGCAAAGCGGCTAGCTCGCCCTCCAGCGGATCGAGCGGGCGGGCCGCCGCCGGCCGCGCCGCCAGCGGCGGCGCGTTGGGATCATCCAGGTCGCGGTCGAAGCGCCCATCTAGGCGCTGGTAACGCCCGCCGCTCGCTCCGGTATCGAAGCGGTCCTCAATCACCCGAATGCGGGGCGGCTCGGCGGATGGCATTGAGCGAAGCGGGGGAAACACAACCTGCGCCGCCACGGCGGAGACGCGCTCTGCGGCATCTTCCTTCACCGTCTCAACGGCGACAAACGGCGCCACGCTCAGCAGCCGCTGCGCCAACGGCTGTTGCCGGGGCGTGAACGCCGCCGGAACCGGGCGGCCGGACGTCAGCGACCAGCGCCGCTCCTGTACGCCATCGCCCGCAAACTCGACATCCGCCAGCGTCGCTTCAATGCCGTCCAGCTCGGTTGCCGCCGCGCCGTGCACCCAGTAGTAGCCAAAGTAAGGCTGCTTGCGCAGGCGCGGCACGTCCGTCCACAACGTCACGTCATGCGGCGCGAACCCGTCGGCAATGGACAGCGTCTGAGCCATGGTTGAAAAGAGCGCGTCTTCGCCTGTGCCGGAAAGGTTGTCAAGCGTCCGCTGCATCAGGGCTTCGCTGGTCGTCACGACGAGCTTGCCCGGCGGCGTCGCCACGCAGAGGCCCTGGCGCAGCCGACCGCCGTCCGTGGCCAAGTCGCGGGCCAGGTAGGTCTGCCCCGTCGCGGTCGTCCGGGTCTCAAACGCGCTCTTGCGGGCGAGCAAAGGCGTGGCCGCCGCCTGCGCCGCCGATAGCTCGGTTATGAAAGCCAGCTCAAGCTTGCCCATGTCATAGAGGGCGATCGCCGAGGCCTTGCCGGCCATCTGAGCCACAACGTTTTCGGTCAGCGTGACGCCAACGCCCGTCTCGAACTCGCGGATGCGCTCGTTGAGCTTGGCCCACAACCGCGATCGGCGAAATGCGCGGTAGCTGTCGCTGGCATAATAGCGATTGGCAAGCTGCGACTTCCGCCAGCGCGCAAACAGGTCGCCGAAGTCCCGCGCTTGCAGGTACGCCAGCGCGCCCTTGGGCAGCGCGCGCGCCAACGCCAGCCCGTCATTGGCGCCGGCGCGCCGGTCGGCGGCGCTAACCAGCGCGCCAACAACCGCCAGTAGCAGCGAGAGACCGTAGGAAAGCCGACGCGCCCAGTCGCCGTGCCGCATATCGAGAAGCTCCTCCCTGGCTTTCCGCGAGCTTACTTCACCCGCGCGAGCACGTAGGTCAAGTCGTCATGCTGCGGGGTGCTGCCGACAAATTCCCGGATGGCGCTTAGCAGCCGATCCGAGATTTGATCAATGGGCAGGTCAGCCGACGCCGCCAACAACTCGCGGACGCGGTCTTCGCCAAACTCGTCGTCGCGCTCGTTCGTGGATTCCGTCACGCCATCCGTGTAAAGAAATAGCAAGTCGCCCGGCTCAAGCTGCGCTTCCTGGACCTCGTAGGTTCCCCAGTCAAACATGCCGAGGCAGAAGCCGCCGCTGGCGAAGCGGAGCCATTCGCCAGTCCGCGGGCGGTAAAGCAACGGGTCGTTGTGACCGGCGTTGATGGAGCGAAACAGGCGCGTTTCGAGATCGAAGACGCCGTAAAAAAACGTGATGTAGTTATACGACGGCGACGCCTTGTAGATGGCGCGGTTCAGCCGCGTCACGGTTTCCGCCAAGTCGTAGCTTTCGACGAGCGCCCGGAAGCTCGCCTGAAGCGTTGACACGAGCAGCGCCGCCGGCGTTCCCTTGCCCGACACATCCGCGATGACGAGACCCAGCTTTGGCTCTTCGAAGCGAATGTAGTCGTAATAATCGCCGCCGACCTGCCGGCAAGAGAGATTCAGACCAATGGTTTCAATCGTGGCGAGCGACGGCGAGCTGTCGGGCAAAATGCGCTGCTGAATGGCGGCCGCGACTTCAAGCTCCTTCTCGATGCGCTCTTTCTCGATGGCTTCCGCGTGGAGCCGCGCATTCTCGATAGCGATGGCGGCCTGCGTCGCCAAGGCCGACAAAAACTGCTCGTCGTCCTCGGTGAACGCGGCGTAACCGTCCCGGCTCTGCTTGTCGCAGACCATAAGCGCGCCGACGGTTTGACCGCTGACGATGAGCGGCAAGATGGCGCAGTTTTTCGGTCCGCCGCATTCCCGCTGATTGAGCCGACAGCCGCGCTGCCCGGCAATCACGACCTCGTGAATCTCGCGCGGCTGCACCTGATCGAGCGGCAGAAGCGCCTTCGGCGGATAATCGGCGTCCATGCCAAACGAGGCCGCCACCCGCAAGCCGCCCTTTTCGAGCGAAAATAACGCGCCTTCGCTGGCGTCAAGCAGCATCACGGCCCGCTGAACGATTTCGCTCGCCATGGGGTCAAGCTCGTGGAGCGCGCCAATGGCCAGCCCGACATCATACAGCGACTGCATTTCCAGCACTTTTCGCTTGAGCCGGAAGTTGGCTTCCCGAATCTCGCCGATGATTTGAAAGTTATAGAGCGCCAGCGAGGCGTGCTGAGCCATGGTCGCCAGCAACTGCAAATCGTCCGACGTGTAATCGCCGCGCCCGAACTTGTCGCTCAGGCTCAGGACGCCCACCAGGCGGCTGCCTACCGCCAGCGGCATCCACAAGCGGGCTTGCAAGCGAGCGAAGGCGGATCGGTCAGCCACCGCTTGGTCGGCCAGCCCCTGGCCCTTAGTCGCCAAGTCAATCGGCTTCAGGTGCAGCCGCAGCCACTCCGCCGCCGCCGCCGACAACGCGACTGTCGGCGGGTTCTCGATGCCGCGCCCAACCACGGGGCGCAACTGCTCCGCGGCCGCGTCATAGAGCAGGATAACGCCCTTCGAGGCCGTCAGCGTGCCAAGAATCAGGTGCAGAAGCTCCCGCGCCGTCGTTTCAAAGCTGCCCCCGGACGTCGTGGCTTCGCCAATATCAGCCAGGGCGGACAAACTGTAGAGCAGGCGCTCTACGCGCTCTTCGCTAACGGCGGCGGATGCGCCGGGCGCGGCCGTGGAGGGTAACGACATAGCGGATTCCATGACGAGCGAGGGAGAGCGGGCCGCGCCGGCCGGCCAGGACAGCGCCGTTAGCCGGCAATGGCTTCGGCTTCGGTTTCATAGACGCGGGCGTACTGCGTGAGGCCCATGATTTTGAAGGTCTTGGCGATAATTGGCAACAGGGAGCAGAACGCGAGCGAGCCATTGAACTCCTGCGTTTTTTCGATCATTTCGATGAGAATCGAAACGCCAATGCTATTGACGAGTTGCGTTTTTTCAAGGTTTAGGACGAAGTGGCGATAGCCCTCGGCTGTCCGCCGATTGAACTCGTCCAAAACTTTCTCGCCGGCGAGGTTGTTGATGTAGCCTTCAACGGCAATCACGATGAATTTTCCAGCCTGGCGACTCGTTACCTTAAATACTTCGCTCATAAATGCTTCGCTCTAGGTTTGGCATGCAAGCTCAAGATTCGCGACTTGGCGCTCGTGACAACCGTTAGGTTGGGCTATCGTTCTCATCTCGCTTCGACGACGCGCGGCTTGACGCTCTGTCAGGCGCGCTTGGGACGCCGCTTCTTCATCACGAGCCGCGTCCCCTGCGGGCTGGTAAAGTACTTCACCTCATCCATCAGGCTTTCCATCAGCCTGCGCCCGTAGCCGCGCTTTTGCAGCGGGCGCGCGGCGGCAGGCTTGCTGGATGCGTCAAAGCCTTGTCCAAAGTCCTGGACCACGACTTCCAGCTCTTCGTCGTGAATGGCGAACTCGACCAAAACCTTCTGCATCGCGCTTCCGCTATGCTCGAAGGCATTAATGATGCCCTCGATGAGCGCCAACTTAATTTCCGCCACGCAGTCGGGGCCGAACTGCATTTCCTCCGCCACTTGCTCCGCGATCTTAGTCGCTTCCAGCTCCCTGTCGTGGGCAATTGGGATTTCAAGCTCGAATCGCTTTGGGGCGTTGGCGCTCATTGAAAGCCTCACCGTGGCGGCAGCGGAATGACGGGGGAAGCGCCGGGACGCGCTGTTGGGCAAGGACATAGAGCGGTATGACCGGATGCCAGCGGAACGCGCCGTAGGACAGTCGCTCGCTGCCGGCTACTTGACCGGCTCGAAGCCTTTGAACTCATACGTCACTCCAAAGGTAAGCCCGCTGCGGGGGCTAAATTTCGTCAGCCCAGCCGCGCCGGCTAGGTCCCACTGAAAGCCCGCTGCCCGAAGCCGAGCGCCGAGACGCGCCTGCGCTTGACTTTCCAGTCCGGGAACCGGAACGCGCGGATTATAGCGTCCGGCCACTTCGCCAAGCAGGTCCACCCGCTCCGTCAGGCGGTAGATGGCGGCAAGCCCATACGTTAATACGTCTTGTTGCGCGCCGGCTTCAACCGTGCTCGTCAGAATTCCGACGCCTAAGTTGCCAAAGACGTTGACTCGCTCCCCGGCAAAATGCTTCCCGACCAGCGCCATCGCAAACACATTGGTCGCATTGGTTCCAATGCCGCGCGCCTGGTCGCTGTTGGGAAGCTGGACGCCAATTCGCGCGCCAAAGCTCGGCGCGCGGCGGGTTTCCTTGCGAAGCTTGATTTTCGTCCAGAGCGTGAAATCGCTCGCCCCGGAGGTGGAAGACGCGCCCGGCGCGACCGAGAGCGGGATGGCGCTCGCCCCGCGCTCGCGGATGCTCAAGTAGTCGCGGAGGCTGCCTTCAACTGAAAAGCCGACATTGCGGTTGAGGCCGAAATGGACGCCCAAAACAACCGGGCGATAGAGGTCGCCGCGCAGCCCCGACAGCCCAAACCGCTGATGTTGAAAAAAATCCGCGCTGGCCTGGAGGCGAATGCGCCCCGTCTCCACGATGTCGACGTCCTCGGTCAGCAGCGGGCGCTGCTGCGCCGCGCCAGTCAGCGAAAAGCCCCACAGCAAAGCGCCGCACAGGGCGCTAAGCGCCAGGGCGAGTCGCCGCGACAAGCGTTCCGGTTGCCGCGCGTCGACGTGGAGAGAAAAGCCCATAGGAAAATGAGATGCCTCCCGCTCAATTCGGCACGACCCGCGCCGCGCGGAATCCAAAGTCGCGGCGTAACTCCTCGCTGACCTGATTCGCTGTTGTCAGGTTATACAAGCCGACTTTGACCAAGTACAACTCGTTTCCGGTTTCAGGCGTCGGGCGCGTCACGAAGGCGCTCGTGAAGCCCTTGCGATTCAGCTCGGCGACAAGCCGGTTAGCTTCATCGGCGGTGGCGACCGCCGCCACCTGCACGGCATATCGAGCGTCAGGGAAAATAATGGCGCGTTCCAGCGGGCGCTCCAGGGGGGCGGCGACTGGCGACGGCGAGCGCTTCGCCCCCGACGCGAAGGGGGATAGCTTGCCGACGTTGACGCCGAGCGCGAAAAACGCCGTGCACGATAGCACCCAGACCGCGTAGCCGACCGCGATCGACCGCGCGCGCCGGCGCGGCAGCGACAGTAAGGCATCCGATGAGCGTGGCAGCGGCGAAGACGACGAAGACGGCATAGCGGAGGGCGCCCGCCAAGGCATCTGGCGTCCGCCGCTTGGAGCGCAGCGGGCTGGGCGCGGCGGACGCGGCGCGGAGCGGCAGCGTTGCTGACAATACCAGAGATTCGTTTGCAGGGCGCTATCGGCCTGGCGTCCCGGCGGTCAATTGGGGCGGGCCTTGGCCATTCTAGCGACAGCCATATTGGCGCGCCCAGTAACGAAAAGTTTGAACTTGCGGCGGATTTCAGCGATAGTGGAGATACGCCGGCGTATTCAAACTCGTCTGTTCATCGGCGACTGCTCGTGTCCCCGGAGCGTAATCCCTCGGTTCCTGCGAGGCGCGGTGCCATGAGCGAATCGAACCCGACGCCGCTATTCGAGCGCGGCTTCACCAACCTTCTCGTCACAGGCATCCTCTATCCGATGACCTGTCTGCCCTTCATGCCCCTGACGGGGATTTACAAAACCGGCAAGCTCATTTTCGAGCAGCTCAAAGACACGCCGCTCGGTAAAACGACGACGACGCACATCACAGCCACGGCCGTCATCACGCCGGTCGCCATGATACCGATGATGGTGCCGCTGGGGCTGGCGCAGGGGCTGACGTTTGTCTCCGACAACGTGGCCAAGCACGGCCTTGATAAGGGGGTCGAGAACCTCATTGGCAAGATCACGGGCGTGGTTCGCTCCACCGCGGACAGCGCGCTCAATCGCGGCAACTGAAACGCAGTGGCCGAGAAAGTCTGGCGACACTATGACGACCTTGCTCGCGGTGGAAGCTCCTGTCGAGGTCTGCGTCTGCGGCGCGACAATGGAAGCGCAGTCGCAGCCCGGACCGCGTCGCTTTGATTACGTGTGTCCCGCTTGTGACCGTCACAAGTCAAACTACGCTGCTATCACGATCCGTAACTCGAAGACAAATCGCGTCCATCTTGGCTGGCTGGTTGGCAAGACGAAGCCAATTTACATTGGACACGTCCTTTACCACCAGCTGACCCTTGAAATCTCCCAGAGCGACGGGGCGGAAATGTGTCATGACCTAAGCATGCGAATGGCTTACGGGCGCAAGCCGCATGTCACGCTGGAGATTGCCGATGGGCGCTCGCGCGGCGATCTGATTTTCCTCTTCAACCGCGGCTGGATGGAAGATGAGCAGCACACCACGATTGTTCTTGAGGAAGTCGGTCGCTCGCTTTTCGAGTGACTCGCTTCTTCGAGTAGGATGCCATCGCTTGCGCGGGCCGTCAGCGATAGCGGCCCGCGCGCGGTGACACTTGCTCGCTTGGCAGCGACATTCCGCTCGGCTGGCTACCGACCGAGCCTTCTTTTCCTGAGTCAAGGGGCGCGTGGCGATGTCGCTGGCGTATATTCTCCAAGAGCTGGCCGACCCGGATTTCGACGACATCCATGGCGATGACGAATCCGGCGGGTTCGCGGCCGACAAGGCGCTGCGTCTGTTGGTTTCGGCGCTTTACGCGAACTGGCGTCCGGCTGATGGCGCGCCATTCCTGGCGGCGGCGCGGGTCGCGGTGTATAGCGGGGAAAAAGCCTCTCAAGCCGTCGTCGCGCTGCCCGACCTGCTCCTCGCGCAGGGCGTCGCGCCGGCCGCCGCTTGGTGGAAGCCGGTTCACCGCGCTTACCGCGTCGCCCGCTTTGGCAAGCCGCCGGATGTCGCGCTGGATATCCTGACGCGGGCCGCGGACCGGCCCGAAACGCGGCCCGCCCGCCACCAGACGTACGAGCAGCTCGCCATCCCCTACTGGGTGGCTTATGACCCTTGCCGGCTTGTCTCGCCGCAGCCAGTCACCGTTTTTGAGCGACAGGGCGGGCGACTCGTCGCTCGCTCCGACGCGCAGCTTCCGCGGTTGGGCCTTGGGCTAACCCTCTGGCGCGGAAGCTTTGAGGGACGCGATGACGAATGGCTGCGCTGGACGGATGCCGGCGGCAACCTCCTGCTCACGGGCGATGAACTGGCGGCGTACTGGCGTGGCCGAGCCGTTGAGCTGGAAGCCCGCTAGCGCGCTTTTCGGGATGCTGTGGCCAATCCGCGGGGGCATAAGGCAAGCCAGCCGCTTATCGTAGCGCGCTGACCATCAGGTGAAGCGTCGCACCGTGCGATGGCCGAAGAAGCGTCGGATTTCATCCACGGCGGTATTGAGCAACCCCTCGCTGCTCAGGAGCGACTTGACGTACTGGGGCGCGAGCGCTTCCTGCATCGGCTCGAAGCCATGCTCGATGAGGCTCCAGCCGGGACGCAGCTTCGAGGCCATGCCTTCCAGCAGCGAAAGACTCCGAAAGACGTAAACCAGTTCGGGGGGCAGGTTCAGGCCCAGCTCGCTCGCCGCCCGCTCGATGGCGAGTCCGACGCCCAGCATGCGGTTCCGCGCAGGCAGCCCCCGCTGGTGAAGCTGGACGATTTCCTCGACAAAGGCGTGAATCCGGCGGCGATTCGTGCTCTCGGCGACAATCCCCGTCTCGTAAAGGCCATCCACGAGCTGCTCGCGGTCGCCGCGCAAGCCGGCGACGACGGAGTTTAAGATGACGGCGCGCATCTGGCGCGACAAGCGGCAGACCATGCCGTAGTCAAGCAAAATCAACTGCCCGCCGTCTCCAACCAAGATGTTTCCGGGATGCGGGTCGGCATGATAGACGCCGGCGACGAAAATCATTTCGGCATAAAGCGTGACCAGCCGCGCGATGAGATCGTCGAAGTCGAAGCCGGCGGCCCGCAGGCGCTCCGCGTCGGTGAACTTCACGCCGGGGCAGTATTCCATAACGATGACTTGCGGACTGGAAACTTCCGGGTAGATGAGCGGCACGGTGACGTCTTCCCGGCGGGCCAGGATGCGCGCCATCGTCTCCAAATTTTCCATCTCGTTTGTCAGGTCCAGCTCCTGCGCCATGCCCTTCGAGCCCTCGGCGATGGCAGTGGATAGCATGCGCGTCAGCGAGTTGGAGAAGCGCCGGTCAAGTTGCCGCATGACAAAGCCGGCGATTTTGAGATCAACCGCCATCTGAGCGGGAATGTCCGGTCGGACGAACTTGACGACGACATCCTGCCCCTGCCACACCGCGTAATGAACCTGCGCCAGCGACGCCGCGGCCAGCGCCTGATCGTCGAATCGCTCAAAAACGGCTTCCAGTCGCCTCCCGTAAATGGCTTCGAGGGTGCGGCGGGCTTCCTTGCCGGGAAGCGGCGTGATGCCATCCTGGAGTTTGGCGATTTCCTCGATATAGACCGGCGGCACGAGGTCTGGGCGCGCGCTGACCAGCTGCCCAAGCTTGATAAAGGCTGTGCCTAGCGTCTCGATGTGCCGCTTGATGGTTTGCGCTCGCTGATGATGCGTCGCTTCCGAAACGCGGCGCGGCGGGCCAAAAGCCAGGTATCGCCGATGGTCGCGCGCGAATGCCAGGGCGGTCGGAAGCGTGAGGCGCAGCATGACGCTTGCTCGGCGGGCGAGACGGGCGTGGTCTGCAAGGGACGTAAGCCGCGATGGAGGACGATGCGACATGCTTTCAGGCTCAACGTTCGCGAGTGCTGTTTCTATCGTCCATCACCGGGCGGCAAAGCGAAAGTCATATCTTCGAGCGGCTTGCCCTCCGCTTGGCACCGCTCGTGCTGAAGGCGCGGATAGGAAGCCGTGACATAGTCCTCGCGCGCCAGCCCGAGCCGCTCGATGAGACGCTCAAGCGTCGGCTCATCCGCCTCAAGCTCGACAAAGCACCCGATGGGCGTTTCATCAAACATCCCCAAAAGTTCCAGCCCGCTCGCGTGTCGGAGGCGATAGGTCGTCCGAAACTTCTGGTAGCGAAAGGTTTTTTCAAACCCGAGCTTTTCCAGCAGCCGGATAAGGGCCGGGCCGTCCGACACGGCCAGCTCAATTTCCTCGCGCACCTTGACGCCGCTGGCCGGCGCTTCCGTCGGCTTGCCCTTGTGGGTCAAAATCGCCTCGGCTAGGTCGTCCCGGAGTCTTACGCGGAGCGCCTGCCGGCTGTTGAACAGCGACCGCGCGGGCGTGTCAAACAGCCAGTTGTCTTCAAAATGACGCGGGACGACCAGTTCCAGCGTAAAGCCGGCCGCGATGAGCCGCTGCCGCAGCGCGTCGGGCGTCGGCCCGGCCAGCTTAATTTCAGCTTCGATGTGCGTCATCGGCTTCAAGCGCGCCAATAGCTTATCAGCAACCGGTTGCCGAAAGCCCTCCCGACGTTAGAAAGTATGGGCCGCAGCGAAAAAACTCAACCTCGCGCGACCGGCTTACCCGGTGTCGTCACGAGGCTCAATCACCCATTTTCGCCAGCCGTTTTTGGGGGCTACCCACGATGCCGGAGTCAATCCAAAACCAACTCGAAGCGTCGCCCGCGGATGGAACATTGGTCAGCTTCCAAAGCGAAGGATTTTCCTTCGTCCATCCCGCGCTATGGCAAGCGATCCGCCTGGCGGGATTCCAGTATGGAGCGCAGGCGACGTATGGCCTGACGATTCTCTTTAGATTCATCCCCGCTCATCCGCCGGATGTCTTGGAAGAGGCGACGCTGTCGCTAGCGCTTGGCGATTTGCTTGACGAGTTGCCGACGGTTATTCGCGGGGACAAGTTCGTCACCGGGCTGTATGTTGGCTTGACCGCGCAGGCGGAAGCTGTCTGGCGGGGAACGCCCTGTCTGATCTGGGGCGTCGTGATCGCCCGCACTGGGCCGTCGCCGGCGGACTTATCGCGCGGCGTCCTGATCATTATCGTGCCGACGGCCGCGATTGAGGCCGGCGAGCGAGACGCCCGCCTGATCCTTGATAGCTTTGCCGTCGCCGGGCAGTCCGTCACTGACGCCCGAATCTCCATGAGCCAGATTGAGTCGGTTGAGTTTGACCCTTCCAGCCTCATCGAGACCCGGCAGCTTCCCGGCGAGGCGGACGTCTCCACGATGGAAGACTTGCCGGCGCAGCCGCCAGAGGCGGAGAGCGCGCCGGATTGGCGCGTCTCGGTCAGCA
This sequence comes from Chloracidobacterium sp. CP2_5A, assembly GCA_002254845.1. Taxonomy (GTDB): domain Bacteria; phylum Acidobacteriota; class Blastocatellia; order Chloracidobacteriales; family Chloracidobacteriaceae; genus Chloracidobacterium. The sequence goes on from NKPT01000002.1 coordinate 171,342, forward strand.
CGCTCACGGCGAGCGAAGGCGGCTATGCCGACGGGCCGCTGGCGGTAGCGAAGTTTTTGCGTCCCAACGGCATCGCCTGCGACCCGCAGGGCAATCTCTACATTGCGGATTTCGGCAACCACCGCATTCGGCAAATCTCGATGGATGGCGTCGCGCGCACTCTGGCCGGCAGCGGACGCGCCGGCTATCAGGATGACCTTGGCTTGTTGGCGGAATTCAACGGGCCGCGCGGGATCGCCTACGCTTCCGGGTATCTCTACCTTGCCGACCTCAATAACGCCTGCATTCGTCGAATAACGCTTGACGGCGCGGTGACGACGCTGGCCGGCGACGGACTGGAAGGCGCGTGCGACGGCCTGGGCAAGCAAGCGCGTTTCAAGTCGCCCCGCGCCGTTGCCGTGGACGCCGTCGGCGTGGTCTATGTCGCCGACGACGCGCGGGTGCGACGCATTACGCCGGACGGCATGGTGACGACGCTGGCGGGCTGCGAGCCGGGATATGCGGACGGTCCGGCGGCGGCGGCGAAATTTGATACCTTGAGCGGGCTGGCGCTTGATCGGGTCGGCAACATCTATCTTGCCGACGCCGGTAATCGCCGCCTGCGCAAGCTTAGCCGCGATGGGCAAGTGACAACGCTGCCGGTTGGGCCGGAAGCGAAAAAGGACGTTGCCATCCTGCACCCCGTCGCGCTCTGCGTTGGCTCCGACGGAACGCTCTATGTGCTGGATGTCGCGGACTTTTCCCTCAAGGCCGTTTTGCCCGGCGGCGCGGTCGCGCGAATAGCCGGCGGACGGCAGGGAACGCAAGATGGCGACGGCGCTCACGCCCAGTTCTGGATGCCCGCGGCGCTCGCGCTCTTTGATAATTGCTTGTACGTGACTGACCGCGAGCGGCATGCTATTCGGCTCGCGCGTCTTCAGGACCCGGGTGAAAGCCCGACTGCCCAGGTCTGGCCACAGGAAGACGACTGGTCAGTCCCGCATTCAGCGTCGCCTGAGGATCTCAAGCAAACCAAGCCTTCGGTGGCGGTGATTCCCGCCCTCTCCGCTCCGGCGCGGGCCCGCCAGGTCGCGCCTTTCGCTAGGCAAGCCGGGCTTGGCGCCGCTGACCTGACTAACTTGGCGGTGGAGGTGGCCGCCGGTGGCGGCGATCCGGGATTCCTCGATGGTCAGCATGCCGCCGCTCGCTTGAATCATCCGGTTGGGCTGGCGATGGATGCGGATGGAACGCTTTTTATTGCCGACCACTTCAACCACGCCATTCGCATGCTCGCGCCGGACGGGCAGCTGCGCACGCTTGCCGGCGGGCGCCAGCGCGGCTTTCGGGATGGGCGCGGCGCGGAAGCCGAATTCAATGGGCCGCTAGGCATCGCGGTCGGCGCGCAGGGGGAGATTTATGTCGCCGACCACTTGAACGCTCGCGTGCGAGTGGTGACCCGCGACGGCGAAGTCCGGACGCTGGCCGGAACCGGCGTGGCCAAAATCGAGGATGGCCCGCTGACAACCGCCTCGTTTGAAGGCCCCAAAGGCATTGCGACTGACATGCACGGCCTGATTTATGTCACCGACGGCGTGACGGTTCGCCTCATCACCCCAGATGGCTATGCGCGAACCCTCGCCGGTCAAGCGCGCGGCTTTCGGGACGGCGTCGGCGCGCGAGCGATGTTCGGCTGGGTGTATGCCATTGCGCTTGACGTGTCGGGCCTCTGCTTCGTCACGGACGCCGCCAACCATGCCATTCGCTGCGTTTATCCCGACGGCGCGGTGAAGACGGTGTTTGGCGGCGGAGAAATCCGGCAGTTGAATTTCCCGAATGGGCTGGCCATAGATGTGTACGGGAATCTCTACGTCGCCGACACCAACCACCACCGCGTTTTGCGGCTGACGCCCACTGCGGAGGGCGGTTATGCCCCTTCGCTTGTTTGCGGTCAGCGGCGCGGGCGACAGCTCGGCGCCGCGCGCGAGACTGAGCTGGACGCCCCGCGCGGGATTGCCGTCGGCTTTGACAACGATCTCTACATTGCCGATTCCAACGCGAATCGCGTTTTGCGGGTCGTCCCGCTGCGCAAGACGACCGGCGTCGAGTCGTCGTCGGGCGATGTCGCTGATCAAAAGCCGCTGCGCGACGCGCTGGCCCAAGCGTTGAGCGAAGCGGAAACCGCCAGCAGCGACCAGCTCCAGCCTGAATCGCTGCATGAAGCGAGCTCCACGCCGGTGGAAGTCGCGGAATTCGCGGAGCGCATGGAGCATAAAGCCGGAGACGGGCCGCCGCTTCCGCCGCCAAGTCGACGTCAGTTGGATATCGCGCTAGCCCCTGCCGCGCCGGCCGCCGCGCCCGCTCCATCGCCGGTGGCATCGCCTGTCCCGCATCGTCGCCACGCGGCCGCCACAGTGCTTGGCTGGGGCATCGAAGTGTCAGGCCATAACTTGATCCGCACCGAGCCGGATGGCTCGCTCCTGCTGGATACCACCTATAGCGCCGAAAATAGCGCGTTTTTCTACCTTCCCTGGGAGGTGACGGCCGCGCAGAAGGTCATCATCAAGATCAAAATGCAGCTTGTAGCCTATGTGGGCGAGCGCGACGCCACTGGTTGCGCCGTCTGGTTTGAAAACGACCGTCACGCGGACGCCCTGCTTATTCAGTCGGACGGCATTCGCCTGCTGCGCGCGCCGGAGCTATCCTATGCCTGCAACCCGTGCGCCGGGATTAATGCCTATGCCATCACGTTGCACGGCCCTGACATCCGGGTCGCCTTCAACGGCGTCGAGCGCATAACCGGAGTGGGCAAGTTCTGGACACGCCCGGCCGCCCGCGACGGCCGCCCGCCGCGCCGTTGGCTGGCGTTTGGCGACGGCTCTTCCACTTCCGGCAGCATTTCGCGCTGGCAAAGCGTGACGTACTGCGTCGAGGAGGACGCGGACACCCTGCCGCTCGCCGCCGAAGGGTAATTTGAAAACTGTTTTCGATTTGTAGTAGGCTCTCCTCACCTTATCTCTGAAGGAGACTCTGAAGCGTGTTCCCGTGTCGTCACAAGCGTAAGGATAAGTGCTGCAAGAAATACAAAAAGTGCGGCAGGGCTTGTAAGGGCTGCCCCAAGTTTTGACCGCTCTTTACGAACAGCTCAGCGTCGGGTTAGCGAGAAGGCTTGCCGCCTCGTTGAGAGGCAAGGCGCCTGGCGCATTCAGGCAAGAAGGGGCGCTCTAGCTAAGGAAAAAGCGCAGTCGCGCAGTTCAAGCTGTTTCAGCCTTGGATGTTTCCCGCTTTGTCTCGCGCAATTGACCGAGGAAGCGCGCGCGACATCCGCCCTCGCTCGCCGCTGCCCCTCAGCTGCCCCTCAGCGCCGAAAAAAAGCCAAAAAAACAGGCGCGGAGGGCTTCCACCCCCCTCGCCCGGTTAGCGACAGCTTGCGCCGTCAGGCGCTTTTAGAAGCGCACCTTCAAGCTGAACTGCATGATGCGCGGGCCGCCGACTGTATTGTTGATTTTACCGAAGTCGCCCGAGTCTTGCAGGTCGTTGCCCGGCAACGCGAAGTTGACGTTGTTGAACGCGTTGAAGATGTCCCAGCGGAACTCGACGCCGACGCGCTCCGTGATGGCGGTGTTCTTCGCCAAGCTGAAGTCCACGCGCTTCTGAAACGCGCCGCGCAGGACGTTGCGGCCAAGGTTTCCAAAGCCGCCCAGCGGCGAAGCCAGGGCTGCCGGATTGAAGAACTGCTCGGTGGGCTCGGGTCCTCGCCGCCGCAGGTCGCTGATGGTCGCTCCCGGCGCGAGGTTCGGTCGCCCGAAGCCCGGACGGAACAGCCCGCCCGAGCCGAGCCGCAAGCTGGTAAAGTTGGCGCCATTTGTCCCGACGGACCCAATTTCCGGCTCGCTGGAAAAGATGCTGAACGGCGCGCCCGATTGCGCTTGGATGAAGGTTGAAAGCGCCCATCCCTTGACGAAGCGGCTGTTGGAGCCAAAGGTCGGGAAGTCATAGATGGCTGTCGCGCTGAAGCGGTGCGTCCGATCAAAATCCGAAGGACCTCGATTGGCGCGGAGGTTTCTCGGGTTGCCTGAAGCGACAAACCCAATGTTCGGCGCATCGGGGCGCGCGTTGCCGGCGGTGCTGCCAGGGTCAGCCGAAATGTCATCGATGGATTTTGACCAGGTGTAGGCCGCGAAGTAGCTTAGGCCGCCGTAGGATTCGTTGAAGTCAAATCGCTGCTGCGTCGTGAGCTGGAGCGAGTGATAGATCGAGCTAGCCGACGAGGTAAGCAAGATGGCCTCTGGGATATTCAGCCCCAGATACAGCCCGCGCGCCTCGAAGGGCAGAATTGAGCCGGAGGCGTTTGCCACGTTGAGGTCCATTGTTCGGCGCGGGTCGCCGGTCGGGAATGCCTGGTTTGGAAAGCCAAAGGCGCGTCCCATGCCCCGCTCCCGCGCCGTCGCGCCGGGATTGAGCGGCCCGTTTGGACTGCCAGCCGCCAGGTAGGCTCGATTGAAGCGCTCGAAAATGAGGTCTGGCGTGCTGGGGTCGTTCATGTCGAATACGGGATTCAGGATGACCGCTTGCAGAAGCTTCGTCCCCTTGGTGCCAATGTAGCGCGCTTCCACAATCCAGTTCTTGCGCAGCTCATACTGCACGCCCAAGTTCCACTGCTGGATGTAGGGCGTCCGCAGCCGGCGATCGACCGCCCGAAACTCAAAGGTTTCCGCGACGTTGCCAAGAAACGGCTGACCAGTGGACGGATCAATTGGGTTGAGCGAGCCGTCCGCCTGCCGATTTACGCCCGTGCCGTCGCGTATTTGATAGCTGCCGGTCGCGCCGGCGGTGCGAACGACACGCAGTCCCGGAATGCCCTGCGCCGGAATGCCAGTCAAGAACTGGAAGAATGGTCGGTTGGGATCCTGCTGTGAAAAGGCGGTAGTGAAAGGGACGTTGCCCGCCGGCGCGGTCACTTCGATTTCCCGCAAAAACGGGTAGTTGCTGAACACCGTGTTGATGAAGGCTGCCGATGGGCGGTCGTAGAAGAACCCGTAGCCGCCGCGAGCGACCAGTCGCCCGCTGTTGAATGGCGTCCAGGCAAAGCCGATGCGCGGCGCGAAGTTGTTCCGATCATCGTTGATGGTGCTCTGGCTGTTGGCCCGCGCTGACCGGTCAATCGAGGTGTCAATTGCCGCAAATCCGCTCGGCTTGGCATTGGACGGCACGACAAACGCGCCAGCGATGTTGTCGGGGTTGGTTACGAGATCAGGGTAGAAATTGCCAAATCGCCCGCGCTTCTCGCTTGGCGTTCCGAAATACTCGTAGCGGATGCCGTAGTTGAGCGTGAAGTTATTGGCGATGCGCCAGTCGGCGGCGGCGAAGAGGCTCGTGTCAAGGAAGCGAAAGCTCTTTTGCGTGAATCCGTATTGTGTGTCTGCCTCCGTGACGCGGCCGGCTAAAAATTGCGTGAAGTTCTCTAGCTTTTCAAATTCTACCCCTTGCTCTTCCGGCAGGTCAGTGTCAAAGAAGTGTCGCTTGAACTCTCCTCCAAAGCGGAAGGTTTGGCTGCCCTTGACCCAGGTCAGCGTGTTAAACAGCGAATAGGTGTTTTGCAGCCGCTTGTTGAAGGCATCGTTCGGTCCGTTGATAGAGAAGTTCCCCGCGCGCGTGACGATGCGCGGGAGACGAAAGGCGTTCGTGCTGGAGTCAAAAATTGAGGCTGGGTTGAACGCGCGTAGGTCAGGGGCGTTGAACGTCCGCGCGATGTCATCCGGCTGCACGATGAGCGGCGTGTCGAGCGCGCGCGAATTGCGCAGCCGGAAGTAGCCAAACCGAAGCTCATTGATGAGCTGCGGCGAGAAGGTGTGCACATCCGAAATCGCCACCGAGTAATTCTGGTCGGCGCGGCGAATGGTCGCGGGCGACGCCAGGTTGGTGGGCGAGGTGAAAGGGTCGAAGCCGGGAAAGTCGGCAAAGAAAAAAATGCCGCTCAGGCGGTTGCCGCTGGCAATTTGCCAGTCGAGGCGAGAGTTGACCTGATTCTGAGTGAAGTCTGCCGGCTGCACTATGCGTTCCTGAAGCATGGGGTTGCCGCTCGTCGCGCCGGTATTCACGTTGCGCGTCGCGCCGGTGGCAGCGTTGGTGAATGTCACCGTCACGGCGTTGCCGGTAATATTCCTTGGCAATCCCGGAAGTCCAGTGCCGCTGTCCGCTCCGACGAGGCGCGCACTTGGCCCAGGCGTTGGAATCAGAAACCCGCCTGTGATCGGATTCCGCCGGTTGAGCAAATTTAGCGCCACCGGGCTGATTTCCGACGGCAGCAGGTTCAGTCCGGGATTGAGCTGATTGACGGCCGCCGCAATCCGCGCTGCGGAGCGGTCGCTGCCAATGAGCGCGAGAAACTGGGGCAGCACGGTAACGCTGCTCGCCGTCGGGACAAACGCCGTGCTGGCCTGCGTCCGCTGGTAGCCGCCAAAGAAAAACAACCTGTCCTTGACAACCGGACCGCCAAGCGTAAAGCCGCCTTCATTGCGGCGCGCGCGCGGGCGATCGATGCTGTCACGGTTGAAGAAAAACTCGTTGGCGTTGAAAGCCTCATTTTGCAGGTAGTGGTAGGCTGAGCCATGAAACTCATTCGTGCCGCTCTTGGTCACGAGCTGGAAGTTACCGCCGCCGGAGCGACCGGTCGAGGCGTCGTAAAGGCTGGTTTGGAGCTTGACTTCCGAAAGCGTTTCCGGGGCGGGCGAGATGTTGCTGTCCAGCGAGCCCTCGTTGCTCGTGATGTTGGTAGCGTCAATGCCGTTGAACTGCAAGCTCGTGCTCGTCGTGCGCGTCCCATTCACCGCGGGCGACACGTTGCCGTTGCCGTTGACGGAGACGGGCGGCAAGTCGGCCGCCACGCCGGCTTCGGTCGAAAGCAAATGTGTAAAGCTGCGCGTTGAGGTCGGCACTTTCGTGAGTTGCTCAGCGTTGATTTGCCGGAACGTCGCGGCGGTTGTCGTCACAACCTGCAGCGGAACATCTTCGGTGATCGTGATCGTTTCGGTGACGGCGCCGGTTTCGAGCTTCACGTCAATCGCGCGCGGAACGGCGGCTTCGACTTCAATGCCCTTCCGATCCAGCTCCCGGAAGCCATCTCGACGATAGCTGACTTGGTAAATGCCGGTGGGCAGCACTGGCACGAGCCAGCGACCGTTATTGTCCGTCTGCACCGTGCGCTCAACGCCGGTGTCTGACTTGACCGTGACGGTCACGCCCGGGAGGGCCGCGCCGCTTGAGTCCTGGACGACCCCGCCCAAGCTTCCTGTCGCCCCAACTTGCGCGGATGCCGCGCTAGAGGCGCCCAGCGCCATGGCAACCGTCCAGGCCGCGACGCGCAACAGACGGGTGATGCGTTGTCTGAACATTGTCCATCCTCCTCATCGCCTTAAGTAGGCCAGTAGAATGCGAGGCCAGCTTCCAACCGACGGAGCTAGCTCCTTGCTTGTGAAGTGGGCAGATGCTAGACAGCGCGGGTAACATTCCTTCTAACAAGAATGTTACGCGGTGTTTCTAAGGCGTGAACAAAGTGTTAACCCCTTCTAGGGCAGGCGCGTGTCGCGTCGGGCCTTAGCAAATCAGCCGCTTTTTTCTAGTAAAATGGGATGGCGTCTAAGTCTGGCCGCTACAGCTGGAGCGAGCTGCCGCGGCTGAAAAAGGCGAGAGCGGCTTCGGTCCGCTACAGCGGGCGGCTACAGAGGACGGCGCGCTGATCGTAAAAAATTGCTACGGCTGCCAACTAGCGTTGGCGCTCTCGACGAGGGAAGGAAAGCTGAGCGAGCGAAGCCCCCGCGCGGCTCCCGAGCTTGGCCTTGACCTGGAGACTTGCGGCAGGGCTTGGCGGCTTGACATCGCCATGGATATTGTGGATCGGGCTAAACGCGGCGAGGTAATGCGGGCCGTCAAATCCCGCGATACTCGCCCGGAAATGATCGTTCGCCGGATGCTGCACCGGGCTGGCTTTCGCTACCGTCTGCACGACAAGAAGCTCGCTGGCAAGCCGGATATTGTTTTCCCAAGCCGAAAAAAAGTGATCTTTGTCCACGGGTGCTTCTGGCATCAGCACCCCGGATGTCGGCTGGCTGACCGACCGGCATCGAATGTCGACTACTGGAATGCCAAGCTGGACGGCAATGTCGCGCGCGACGCCAAGCGCCTTGCCGCTTTAGCGGCCAGCGGGTGGAAGTCCTACGTCGTGTGGGAGTGCCAAATCCGCGATGCCGCCAAGCTCCTTGACGATTTGAGCCAGTTTCTCTCGGAAGCGTGATGAGCGGGCAAGCGGGACAGCCGCGACTGCGTCAGCCCGCGGCGGCGCGAATCGCGTCTGGCTGGGGCGCTTCGCCGCGCAGGCCCGCTTCCTGTAGAAGCCATTCCGGCACGTCGCGGAACTGGAGCTGGTAGAGCTTTTTATACATCCCATCCCGCGCCAGCAGCTCCGCGTGGGTGCCTTCTTCGACAATCCGCCCGTGCGCCAGCACGACAATGCGGGTCGCGCGCCGCACGGTTGAGAGCCGGTGCGCGATGACAAAGGTCGTGCGCCCTTCCATCAGGAGATCCAGCGCTTCCTGCACGTAGCGTTCCGACTCGGAATCAAGCGAGCTGGTCGCCTCGTCCAGAATGAGGATGCGCGGGTTCTTGAGCAGGGCGCGCGCGATGGCGATGCGTTGCCGCTGTCCGCCAGAAAGCTTCACGCCGCGCTCGCCGACAACGGTTTGATAGCCCTGGGGGAAAGCCATGATGAACTCATGCGCATAGGCGGCGCGGGCGACTCGCTCGACCTCCGCCTGCGTCGCGTCGAGCTTGCCATAAACGATATTGTCGAAGACCGTCCCGCTAAAAAGCGTGGTTTCTTGCGGGACAATCCCGATGTTGCCGCGCAGCGCGGCAAGCTTCCACGCGCGCGTGTCGCGGCCATCCACTCGAATCGCCCCGCCGGTCAGGTCGTAAAAGCGCGGGATGAGCGAGATGAGGGTGGATTTCCCCGCGCCGCTTGGTCCGACCAGCGCGATGACTTCGCCCGGCCGCGCTGTGATCGTCACGCCGTCCAGCGCCGGCTCGGTTCGCCCCGGATAGGTGAAGCGCGCGTCCGCAATTTCAACCAGCCCTTGCACTGGGGGCGCGGCGGCGTCCGGCGCGTCCTGAATGGCGGGCTTCGTTTCAAACAACTCGATGACGCGCCGCGACGCGCCGATGGTCTGATTGAACTCGCCGTAGTATTCCGCCAGCGTCCCCAGCGCGCCGCCGACCCACGCGGCGTAGAACAAAAACTGAATGAGCTGTTCCGCCGTCAGCTTGCCCGCCAGCACTTGGTTACCGCTGTACCAGAGCAGCCCAACGAAGCTGCCAAAGAGGACAAACACAATGGCGGCGTTGAAGAGTCCCCGCGCCAGGGCGCGCCCTAGCGCCTCGCGCAGCGAGCGCGTGATGTGCGACTCGTAGCGCTCGACCTCGTAAGGCTCCCGCGCGAAGGACTGCACGGTGCGGATGCCGGCGATGGTCTCTTCCAGAATTGCGGTCGCTTCGGCGAGCGCGTCCTGCACGCGCGTGCTGCGGCGGCGAATGTTGCGCCCAAAAAAGGCAAAACTGACGACCAACACTGGAATCAGCCCCAGCAGCAGGCAGGCCAGTCTCCAGTCAATCCAGAAGAGAAACGCCGTCCCGCCCACAAATACGATGACCTGCCGCATGGCTTCCGCCAGACTCAGCGTGACGCTGTTTTGAATGGCGGCGATATCCGAGGCGATGCGCGAGGTCAGCTCGCCCGCGCGGCGGTTGGAAAAGAACGTCACGTCAAGCGAAAGCAGGTGGCGGTAAAGATCGCGCCGCGCATCCGCGACGAGCTTCTCGCCGACGTAGTTGAGCAAGTACGTCCGCCCAAAGCTCAAAACCGCCTGCACAACAAGAATCGCCGTCAGCAGCGCCAGCACCGGATCGAGCGGCGACAGGCGATAGCCGCGAAATAAGCGCCCCAGCAGGTCGGAAACGACGTTCAAGACGGGCGACAGCGCGGATGGCTTGTCGGGCGAGAAAATCGAGCCGAACAGCGTCCCGACAAACAGCGGGTAAATGAGCGCCAGACTTCCCGCGCCCAGCAGGCAGAAAAAAGCCAGCGCGAAATGCGGAATATAGGGCGCGCCATACTTAGCCATGAGCTTGGCGGCGTCTTTCGCCGCCGCCTTCTTGTCAAGCTTTTCTTTCCGCTCGTCACGGGCGAGCGGCGGCGCGGTTGAAGCGGCTGGTGCGTTAGACATGGTTTTTCAAGTATGCCCGGCGATAACGCCTAAGATTCAGGGGGGAGGAGCGGAGCTGGCGATGTTGGCGAGGCGGCGGGCGTCGCTTCGGCAGGGGCTTGATCTGGAGGCTCCTGGGCGATGCCGGCCGCTCGCCGGCGAGCCAGCCAAGCTGCCGCCGCAAAGGCCGCGCAGCCGAGCGCGATAAACTGGGAAGTCGAGAGCGGCCCCACCGCGCCCCGCGGATCATCGCGCCAGATCTCGATCGCGAATCGAATGACGGCATAGCCAAGCAAATAGGCCAGAATAACCTGCCCGCGGAAGCGGCGACGGCGAAACAGCCAGCTCAGACCGAGGCACAGGGCGAGCGTGGCGAAGCTTTCGTAAAGCTGCGTCGGATGGAGCGCCACGCCGTAGGGCACGCCGGTCAGCTCGTGTCCGCGCTCGGAGAAGCGCACCCCGCACCAGGCCGTTGTGGGGCGCCCCCAGCAGCACCCGGCGGCAAAGCATCCGAGGCGTCCGAAGCACTGTCCGAGCGCGATGCCCGGCGCGCAGGCGTCCGCGACTCGCCACCAGTCGAGCCGCTGCCACCGCGTCAGCGCGACGCTGGCCAGTAGCGCCGCCAGCAGTCCGCCGTAAAACACGCCGCCCGAACGCAAGACATCCAGCGAAAAGACCTGCCGCCAGTCGTGTCGGAAGGCTTCCCATTCAACGACGACCAGAAGGAGTCGCGAGCCGATGAGCGAGGCGATGAGCGAGTAGATCACAATGTCGAGCGTGGCGCTGCGCGGCAAGCCGTCCTGCGCGGCAAACCGACCTGCCAGCCACGTGCCGCTCAGAAAGCCGATGGCGAGCAACGCGCCGTAAGTATTGATGGTGAAGCCTGTGCCGGGAACCTCGAACAGTTCAGGAAACATGCAATGCATTGTCCTCGCCGCCCGCGATTATCCTGCAAAGTAACCGGAACGCCAACGCCCGAGCGCGGCTGCTCGCGCGGACGCTTTGCAACGGGTGACGCCTGCGGCCGTCCGGCGTTGGGTTGTTTTGGCTGTTTTGCCCTGCGCGCCGTGTGGGGCTGCCGCCAAAGGCAAGACGCGGTCCGCGGCGGCGGCGAGGCGCTTTCCTTCAAGCTCTCGGGCTGAAGGGCTGAAGGCGGAATTGACGCCCCTTCGCCAAGCAAGGTACAAGATCGCTTGAATGCCAACCGTCTTTCCCGCCTTCGCTAAAATCAACCTGTCGCTGGAAGTCATCGGACGCCGGCCCGACGGCTATCACGAGCTGCGTACCGTCTTCCAAACTGTCGAGTTGCACGACCTTCTGACCATTGAAGTCGCTGACGCGCCGTCGGTCACGCTGACCTGCGACGATCCGGCCCTTTCCTGCGCGGATGATAATCTCGTCGCGCGCGCCGCCCGCTCGCTTCAGGCGGCGGCCGGGGTGACGCAGGGCGCGCGCATCCATCTTCAAAAGCGCATCCCCATGCAGGCTGGGCTGGGCGGCGGCAGCAGCGACGCGGCTGTCACGCTGTTGGCGCTGCGCCGGCTGTGGAAGGCCGACATCCCCGATGCCGAGCTGCGCGAGATGGCAGCCCGCCTCGGCGCGGATGTTCCATTCTTTCTCTTCGGGGGGACAGCGCTTGGGCTGGGGCGCGGGGACCTGATTTTTCCGCTGCCGGACGCAAGCTTGCCGGTCGTGGTCGTGGTTAGCCCGGGCCAGTCCGTGCCAACCGGTTTGGTCTTTCGCAGCTTGAACGCGCAGTTGACAGAAGCGACCGACATCCATACACTGACAGCTTGCCCGCCGAATGGCGCGGATTGGACAGCGGCAGGCAATGATCTTGAGGCGGTCGTCTTTCGCGCCTTTCCGGCCGCGCGGGAGGCGCGCGATAAGCTGCTCGCTCTGGGCGCTTCCCTGGCGCGAATGTCGGGCAGCGGAAGCGCCGTGTTTGGTCTTTTCGAGGAAGGGGCGGCTGGCGAGATGGCGCGGCAGGCTTGCCTCGAAGCTGGATGGCGCGCTTGGGTGTCGCCCCCGGTCGGCCGCGAGGCTTACGCCCGCCGGCTGCAGGGGCGGGAAGCTGACCCGGCGCCGTGATTTGTTGGCAGATCGTCCAATGGTAGGACAAGCGCCTTTGGAGCGCTGAATCAAGGTTCGAGTCCTTGTCTGCCAGCCATGTTTGATGATCCATCGCTTGCGACGCCTTGCTCGACGGCGGGAGAGGCGTCGCTTCTGTTCGTCTGCGGGGGTGAGGTCAACCAGTCATGAGCGGGATGCGCGTGTTTTGCGGCAACGCCAATCGCCCCCTGGCCGAAGAAATCTGTCGCTATCTTGGCATCCAGCTTGGCGACGCCAACACGACGCGCTTCAGCGACGGCGAGTTCAACTACCAGATCAATGAAAACGTGCGCGGGGCGGATGTCTTTATTGTCCAGCCCACCTGTCCGCCGGTGGACAGTCATGTCGTCGAGCTGCTCATTATGCTCGATGCCTTCCGGCGCTCGTCGGCTGAGCGCATCACAGCCGTGATACCGTACTTTGGCTATGCCCGCAAGGATCGCAAGGATCGCCCGCGCGTTCCGATTTCAGCCAAGGTCATGGCCAATATCATCACGACGGCTGGCGCGACGCGCGTGCTGACCATGGACTTGCACGCCGGGCAGATTCAGGGCTTTTTCGACATTCCGGTGGATCATCTCTACGCCGCGCCGGTTCTGCTGGACTACTTCGTCAAGAAAAAGCTGGATAGCTTCGTGGTGGTCGCGCCCGATGCGGGCGGCGTTGAGCGCGCGCGGGCCTATGCCAAGCGTCTTGACGCCGACTTGGCCCTGGCCGACAAGCGGCGCGACAAGGAACAGGCCAATACGGTCGAAGTGATGAACATCGTGGGGAACGTCGAGGGGCGGCAGGCGCTCATTGTGGACGACATGGTGGACACCGCCGGGTCGCTCACGCAGGTCGCGCAAGCGATTGCCGACAAGGGCGCAACGGCTGTGTACGCCTGCTGCACGCACGCGGTGCTTTCCGGACCGGCGCTGGAGCGCATCGCCCAGTCGCCCATTGAGGAGCTGGTGGTCACCAACACGATCCCGCATCCGGATTTGCCGCCCAAGATTCGGGTGCTCAGCGTGGCGGGCCTGCTGGCCGAGGCGATTCGCTCCATTCACACGGCCACATCGGTGAGTCGGCTTTTTATATGACTTTTTGTATGAAGGGCTTGTCAGTCGGAGAAGAAAGGGTCGGAGAAGAAAGGTAAGTCGTCATGATTGCTGAAACAGTGATTGACGTGCAGGCGCGTCAGAAGCTCGGCTCCAACGAAGCCCGTCGTCATCGCCGGGCCGGCGCGATCCCGGTCAACGTGTACGGTCGCAAGCAGCCGTCATTCAACGGGCTGGTGGATCGCAAAGCCTTCGCGGCTTTCGTTCGGACGGGCGTTAGTCGGGCAACGGTCTTCAACATCCGCCTGCCGGAGGAAGGCCTCGTGCCGGTCATTATTCGGGAAGTGCAGACGCACCCGGTGCGCGGCTCCATCGAGCACCTCGACTTCTTCCGGGTCGCCCTGGATGAGTCGGTCAAGACGCCCGTGCCGCTTCGCTTGCAGGGCGAGCCGCTGGGCGTGCGCCAGGGCGCGGTGTTGCAGCGGGGCGCGCGGACGCTGACCATCAAATGCCTGGCCTCCCAGCTGCCGAAGGAGCTTGTGGTGAACATCGCCGATCTGAAGATCGGCGAGCGGATTTATGCGCGGGATGTCGCCCTGCCGGAAGGCGCGCAGTTGCTCTCGCCGCCGACGCAGCTTTTGGCTTCGCTGGTCGGAACGCGCGCTTCGGCGGAAGCGACGGCCACCGCAGCCGGCGACGCGCCGAAGAAGGGCAAGAAGTAAGTCCGCCCGTGAAGTGTGTCGTGGGCCTCGGCAATCCAGGCGCGACTTACGCTCTGACGCGCCACAACATCGGCTTTCTGGTGGTGGACGCGCTGGCGGAGCGCGCCGGCCAGTCGATCAAGCTCCGGGAGTGCGAAGCGTTGACTGGGCGCGTCGCCGTCGGGGGCGAGTCGGTCTTGCTGGTCAAGCCGCAGACCTACATGAACGCTTCGGGCCACGCGGTCGCCCCGCTGTGCGCCAAGTATGGCGTCGACCCGCGGCAGGATTTGCTGGCTGTGGTGGATGATGTCGCGCTGCCGTTTGGTCGATTGCGCCTGCGCGGCAAGGGGAGTTCCGGCGGACACAACGGCTTGAAGTCGCTGGCGGCGAAGCTCAAAACCGAGAGCTACGCCCGCTTGCGCGTCGGCATCGGCCCGGAGCATCCCGTCCGCGACTTGGCTAACTTTGTTCTCGGCGCTTTTTCGGGCGCTGAGAGGTCAGCGCTGCCGGAGCTGACCGCCCGGGCCGCCGACGCGGTTGAGGCTTGGGTTCAACAGGGGCTTGCGCCGGCGATGGCGCGGTTCAATGCCTAACCAACGGCGCTCGCCGCGCCGGTTATCCCTTGCTTCCGTCTCCGAGACGGAGGCTTCAGTCAAATGACTGAGTCCGAAAGGAGTGACGAGTGAATACGAAGTGTGATCGCTTGTATGAGGTCATGTTCGTGCTTGATCCCGACTTGGCTGAGGAGGAGACCGATAAAATCATCGAAGCCCTCGCAACCCAGATTAGCGGTCAGGGCGGGCAGGTCAACAAGGTTGAAAAGATTGGCCGTCAGCGGCTGGCTTACATGATTCGCAAGGGCAGCCGCAAGTTTTACGAAGGGACTTATATTTTGCTGCACGTCAATGGCACGGGGCGGGAAATTGCCGAGACCGAGCGCCGCCTGCGCGTGCTCGACCCGGTGATTCGCTTTCTGACCGTCCGCGTGGATGAAGACCTCAAGCGGGCCGCGAAAATCAAGGCCCGCCGCGAGCGTCGCCTGGAAATGCGCGCGGCGCGGCAGGCGTCCGAAGCGAACGGCGCGGCGCCAGAAGGCGAAGAATAGTCACCCAGAGGAAAGGCGAGGTGAACCTGCGATGGCGATGATGGAACTGCTACTAAAGGAAAATGTCGAGCACCTTGGCATCCGGGGCGACATTGTGAAGGTGCGGGCCGGCTATGGGCGCAACTACTTGATTCCCAAGGGACTGGCGCTGATGGCGACGCGCGCCAACGTCAAGCTGATCGAGCGCGAGCGGCAGCGATTGGTCAAGCTGGCCGAAGCCGAGCTGGCCGCCGCCCAATCGCTTGGCGAGAAGCTGTCCGCCACGACCCTGACGTTCCAGCGCAAGGCCGGGGAGCGCGGAACGCTCTACGGCTCGGTGACTTCAATGGACCTGGCCGAGGCGCTGGCCGCCCGGCAGCTTGAAGTTGACCGGCGGCGGATCGCGCTCAAGGAAGCCATCAAGGCGCTTGGCGAGTACGAGGTTCCCGTCAAGCTGCACCGCGATGTAACCGCGATCGTCAAGGTCGTGGTGGTTTCCGATGCGCCAGCGCCCGAGACCGCCTCGGCCCCGGCCGAAACCGCGCCAGCGGCCGAATAGCTTCGCGATGAAAGCCACGGTGCATGTGACGCTCAAGCCGGGCGTCCTCGATCCGCAGGGGCAGACGATTCAGCGAGCGAGCGAAGCGATTGGATTCGCCCGCATCGCCGACGTGCGGCAGGGGAAGTTCTTCGAGGTCGAGCTATCCGACGACGGCGACCTGGAAGCCGCGCGCGCCGAGCTGGAACGCTTCGCGCGCGATGTGCTTGCCAATCCGGTCATCGAGGATTACCGCGTCGAGTTTCTGTCGGATCTCCCCGCCGCGTCAGAGCAGGAATGAGCGACGCGCGAGGTCGAGCGCGGCTTGCGACGCCAAATGGCGAATCCGGTCGCGGTCGCCGGGCAGGATGATCTTTCGGTGCGTCGTGACGAAGTCGCCCGCGACTGCGACATAGACCAGCCCGACCGGCTTTTCGTCCGTCCCGCCGTCGGGTCCGGCAATGCCAGTGACGCCGATGCCAATCGTCGCGCCGGCGCGGGCTTTGATCCCGGCGGCCATAGCTTCCGCGACCTCCGCGCTAACCGCCCCCCGCTCGGCGATAAGCTCGGCTGGAACGCCGAGCAGCCGCGTTTTGGCTTCGTTGGCATAGGCGACAACGCCTTCAAGAAAATACTGTGAGCTGCCGGGCACGTCCGTGAGTCGCTTGGCGACAAGCCCGCCCGTGCAGCTTTCGGCCGTGGCAATCGTGTAGCCCTTGACCGTCAGCCGCAGCCCGATGATTTGCTCCAGCGTTTCGCCGCGGTGGGAAAAGACATTCGCGCCAAGGGCTTCCTCGACCTGCCCAACAAGCTCGTCCAGCAGCGCGTCGGCTTCCGCATCCGAAGGCGCGGTGGCCGTGAAGTGCAGCTCGACTTCCGTGTTGTTAAAAAGAATGGTCGTGGTTGGATTGGCGTAGCGCGTGTAAATCGGCGCAATCAGGCTATCCGCCTGCGACTCCCCCAGGCCGGCGACGCGCAGCATGCGCGTGCGGAGGCGGACGCTGCCGGCCAGCGTCTCCAACTTAGGGCGAACCTGCGCGGTAAACATCGGGCGCATTTCGCGGGGCGGACCCGGCAGCGCAATCAGCAAGCAATCGCCTTCCTGAATAACCAATCCCGGAGCCGTCCCGTATTCGTTGCGTAGCGGCGCGGCGTCGCGCGGCACAAGCGCCTGCCGCTCGTTGTTGGGCGACATAACCAGCCCGCGACTAGCGAACTGCTGACGAATCCGATCAAGCAGCTCCGCCTGCAAAACCAGCGGCCGCTGCGTCACGCGCGAAACGACTTTGCGCGTGATGTCGTCTTCCGTTGGCCCTAGCCCGCCAGTGGTGATGACAATCGGCGAGTTGCGCAGCGCATCGCGGAGCGTTTCCTCAAGAAACAGCTCGTCATCGCCGACAATGGTTTTGCGCCGAACGGCGATGCCGAGCGCGTTGAGTTCGGCCGTAAGCCAAAGCGAGTTGGTGTCGCTGCGAAACGGCGTCAGCAGCTCCGAGCCGATGGCGATAATTTCAGCGTGGGGCATGGTTGCACCGGTGAGAAAAGCGTTGCGGGCAAGCTATATTACGTTACCTCGCTCGGCGTCGCGGAACCTTCTTCGCCAGAAGGAACAACCGTCTCGACACAGCCCAGCTCGCTCAGGAAGGGCAGCGGGCGCGCGGTCGGCGCCCCGGCCGGGTCGTCGGCGCTCGCCGCGCCGCGCCGCGCCGCCCACGAAAGCGAAACCTGCTCTTCCGCCCGGGTCAGCGCGACATAAAGCAGCCGCCGCTCTTCTTCCAGCTTTTTCGCGTCTTGCCGCGCATTGCCGGTGGCGGAGCGCCTGTCTTCGAGCGCAGGCAGCCAGACATAGCCGAACTCAAGCCCCTTAGCGGCATGCATGGTCATCAGCGTCACCGCGTCGCAATCACGCCACGTGTCGACGGGCGTAAACAGGCGCGTAAAATCCAGGAGCGCCGCCATCGCCTCGCGCAGCGGCAAGTCGTCGTATCGCTTGGCTATAGCCGCCAGCGTCGCCGCCGGATGGCGCGGCGGCGCGGCGGCGGGCGTCTCTCCGGCGCGCTTCCGCCAGACCTTCAACGCTTGCGCGCCAAGCGGATCGACGGCAAACAAAGCCAAGAAACCGTCATCCGTCGTCATTCTCCAGGTCGCCGCCCCGGCTTGAAAGAGCAGGGAATGGCTCGCTTCGGCTTCGCCCATCTCGAGCAACATCGCCAGCGCCAAAGCGCCCAGCGTGTCCGCGCCCAGCGCATCGCTGCGCCGCCGATTGTAGTCCGCCTGCATCCGCTCGAAAACTTCAGCCAGAGTCCGCGCGTCGTCCAGGGCGCGGTGGGCTGTCCCGGTGTCGACGCCGTAAAAGGCGGCTAGATCGCCCAGGCGAAACCGCTTGATGGCCGGATGGTCGGCGTAAAGCTGACGCGCGAACGGCAGCGTGTCGAACAGCGGGTTATCGAGCTTGCAGCCGACATCGCCTAGGCGGCGCCTCAGGATTGGAAAGTCAAACTTCAGCCCGTTATGCGCGATCAGCAAATCGTCGCCGAGAAAATCGAGAAACGCCGGCGCGACGGCGGCGAACGTCGGCGCGTCGGCGACCATCTCTGGCGTGATCCCGTGCGTTTTCTGCGCCTCCGGCGCAATTGGCTCTAGCGTCGGTTGAATCAGTTGGCTGTAGGTCGCCCTAATGACGGCGTTCTGGACGCGCGCCGCCGCCAACTCGACAATATCGCATTGCTTGGCTTGCTTGTCGGTCGTCTCCAGGTCCACGACGACGTAGCTGGAAAACAGCGGGCGCAGAGTTTTAGCCAAATAGGCGCGCGCTAGCTTCCAAAGCGCCACGAAGCGGCTGGGTTGCGCGCCGCGCTCGGCGATGGGCAGCGCGTCAGCGCGGATGACCGTCCGCGCGCGAGACCCCGCGGCGGACGCGCCCGGCTCGCGCTCGATGGCAATGATGGCCGAAAGCTTCCACCGGGCTTTGGCGGATTCCTCGGCGTTGGCGTTGAGCGACAGCAAAACGGTTTTCTCATGGGGCAGGCTGTCGCCCAGCGCATGACGCGGGAAAATACGGAAGCGACCCTGCCTGGCAATCGTCTGCCTGAGCAGCAGCGCGGCTGCCTCCTCAATGAGCGGCGACTCGCCGGCGACAACCAGCGCGCCTTCGAGTTCGGAAAGCCGCGTCAGCCACAGCGCCGCTTTCTCTATGTCATCCGCTGGCGCGAGGGGCGGCAGCGCGACGTTCGGCTCAAGGAAGGCGCCCGCGGCGGCGATCCAGTCGGAGACGCGCTTTGCGCTGTCGAGACAGGCTTTCCCGACATCGAGCAAGCCAACGATGCGGCTGGCGGCGTCTCGCCAGACTTTCTGACTATCGTTGAGCGCAGCCCGGAGCGTCCGGCGCAGCGCTTGCCGACTTGGCGCTCGATGTGAAGCTGCGTCACTCTGACAGCGCTGCTCAAAGCCGACGCGCAGCGCGTCGTCGAGAACCGCGCCGATGAGCTCGGATAGCGCGAGATCGTCCTCAGGGTTGAGCGTCGCCCGCATCAGCAGGAGCATCCGCTTGACTTCCGGGGCGTCGTAAAGGCCTTGGCGGCGGACGATCTGACACGGAATGCCCAGCGACAGCAGCGCGCTCTCGAACGCCTCGCCAGTTTCGTGGCGACGATAAAGCACGGCCATCCTTGAAAACGGGATGCCAGCCTGCCGTTTGGCGCGAATGTCTTCCGCAATGCCTTCGATCTCCGCTCGGTCGTCGGCGTAGCGATACAGGCAAACTTTGTCGCCATCGTCCCGGTAAGCGCGCGGCGTTTTGCTCCATAGGCGCCGCTCGCGCTCCAACAGCCGGTTAGCCGCCGCCACGATATTGCCTGAACAGCGATAGTTGGTTTCGAGCCGAACGACGGCGCTTTCCTGTCCAGCTAGAAATTCGCTGTAGAACTGGCGGATATTTTCCGGGCGCGCGCCGCGCCAGGCGAAAATGGATTGGTCATCGTCAGCGACGGCGAACACCGGGATGACATTGCGGTAAGCCTTGGCTTCCGCGTCGCGCTCGAGCGCTAGCCGCCTGAGGATGGCGTATTGCGCCGCGTCAGTGTCTTGAAACTCATCCACGAGAATGAATTGCAGCTCGCTCCGGATTTCCGCCAATGCCTCGCGGTCGTCAAGCAGCCGCTCAGTCAGCGTGAGGATGTCGTCGAAGTCTATGAGCCCGTTCTGGCGCAGATAATTTTGATACTCAGCAAAAAACGGGTTGGTTGCCCGCAGAAAGTCTTCCGGCGATGCCAAGTCGCCCGATGCCCCTGCGCTATCCGGTCGCCGATCGCCAATGCGAGCCTGCGAAAAGCTTCTCAGAATATCCTTGGCGTTTTGCTCCTGGATTTTGGGCTTGAGCCGCTTGAGCGCCATGATTTGCGCGGCTTCATCGGCCACGCCGAAGCATTCCGGCAGACCGACCTTGGCGTAGCGCCGCCGCAGCAGTTGGATGCAAAAGCCATGGAACGTGCCGATGGTCGGCCGCCCGACGGCGGCGGGCAGCATCTGTCCCAGCCGGGCGCGCATTTCCTCAGTCGCCTTGTTGGTATAGGTCACAGCCAGCACCGACGCGGCCGGCACCTTGAGACAAGCGATGACGTAAGCTGCGCGGCACGCCAGCGCGCGCGTTTTGCCAGCGCCCGGCCCGGCGAGGACAAGGCGCGAGGCCAGCGGCCCCCTGACGGCCTGCGCCTGTTCCTCGCTGAGCGAAAGCCCTGAGATCGCAAAAAAGCCGTTCGACTCGTCCGGCGCGCAGGCGGCTTCGCTTGTCAGTCCCGATGGCGGCAGCGTCATGGCAGTCAAGCTGGCTTCTGTGCGACTTGTCGGGTGCCGACCGCTAATCCAAGCCACCGGTCTGCGCCTCGAATCAGCGGCAGCGCCAAGTCGCAGCGCGCTCCATGCGCGCGAGGACGTCCAGCAACGTCGCTCGAGCGCGTCAAGCGCTGCCAAATGGGCGACAAGCCTAGCGCGGGACTTACATCCGGCGCAACTGTCGCCCAGCGGGCTTCCCTTGGCGCGCGGCTAGGCATACGGCGCTGGACCGAAAGCCTGCGCGCCGCCTGTCGCCGCGTTGCAACGGCGTTTACAAGCCCGGGCTCATCTTGATGTCGAGAGTCAATGCGAGGATTGTGATGTTGGGGTAGCTCCCGGCAGCGCCAAGGAAAATCCCAAGCCGACGCGACCTTTCAAGTCCGCGAGCGCCCCCGCCTCTCGGAAGGGGCAGGGAAATCAAGAAAAAAGCGGTCACGCTCTAAGCAAGCGTGACCGCCAAGGCGAAGCCGGACTCAGCCGGCCGTCATACAGGTTTTAGCGTCGTCCCGGCGTTGCCGTTGACAGCGTCCGGGTTGGCGCCGGCGCTGGCAATTCAGCGGCCTTGGCCTGCGGCGCTGCCGGCTCGTAGCTGACGACTCGCGCCGTCAGCTTCCCATTCGCTTCGGGAACGACATCGATCGCCATCGTGCCGATGACTTGCCGCCCTGCCTCAACCTCCTCGGCTGTCGTTGGAGCTGGCCCGACGATAGCCAGCACGTCCACCAGGAACCGAATCGGCTGCGTGTTTGGCGTGTGGATACGGAAGAAGACGGATCCAATTTCTCCCGGATTCAGCGTCGCGATCGGCGTGTTGCTTCCAAATGGCGGCTTGCCGTTGAGCGTGGTCTGAATCGAGCCCGCCTGTCCGCCGCTGAACGCGCAAGGCCCGATATAGTCATCCGCCGATGCCAACCGATGCGGGTTAGGCGACGCCAGAATGACATTGTTCGGATTGGTCAGGTCTGGGAAGCCAAGCCCTTTGACCTGAATGGCGATGTTTGAGAGCTGGTTTGTCCCGGTGTTTGTCAGCTGCCCGGTCAGGATGTACCGGAACGGATAGCCGGGGCAACCGAACAGCGAGCCATAGCCTGACGGAAACATCAACAACTGCACCTGCGGGTTGACGTTTGTCAAGCAGGCCGTCGTGAAGCAGTTTTGCGTGCCCGTCTCAATGGTCAACGACCAGCCGCCGTTGATGTTACCCGAATCGCCGCTCACAAAGTCCTGAACGTATAGCTCCCACGTCCCGTTGACGCTCGCGCCCGACAGGCTGTTGAA
>NKPT01000107.1 GCA_002254845.1 Chloracidobacterium sp. CP2_5A
CCTGTGCAACGCGCTGGAGCGAACCGCTCGGATTCCTGGGCGGGTGGCGTCCGCGCCGATTCGCGCCGAGCAAATTTTGGCGCTTGATCCCGACCTGGTAATTGTCGGCGCGTCTTGTCCGCCCGAGATCTTGCGCCTGCTGGAAACCGGATGCGGGCGCGTGGTCCGCATTGGGCGCGGCTACACATTGTCTGAAATTCAGGAAAACATCCGGCTGACGGGCAACGCCGTTGGCGAGCCAGCGCGGGCGCAGGCGCTCATTGACGAGATGAACCGCCAATTGGCGGCCGTCCGCGCCAAAGTCGAGGGCGCGCCGCCGCCGCGCGCGCTCTACATCGGCAGCGGCTACGGCTACACAGCCGGCATCGGCACGTACACGGACGAGCTTTTGCAGGCAGCTGGCGCCCGCAATGCGGCGCGGGAAGCGGGCGTCAAGGCGTGGGGCAAAATCGCGCTGGAAACCGTCATGGAGATGGATCCGGACGTGATTTTCGTTCCTGACACCGGCGGCCGGGCGCATGGGGCGGGTGGCATGCGGTACGTCGCGCCGCCGAAGCCTCTCGAAAAGGATCCTTTATGGCAAGACGCGCGGGCCGTCAGGGCCGGGCGGGTCGTCACGCTCCCGCC
>NKPT01000236.1 GCA_002254845.1 Chloracidobacterium sp. CP2_5A
ACGCCTGGCAACCGTTGCGATCCTATTGGAGTGAGGCGCGACCGTTCACGCGCGGACGTCGAGCTCTCCGCCGAGACCTGTCGCGGCGGCTACCAAGGCATCCCCCTTCGTGGCCACCTGCCCGGCGGCCTCGATCAGCTTCACCGCGGAAGCCCCCTGCAGCCGCTCCAGGTCCAGCAGTCGCTTGGCCACGGCAATCTGCACGCGGCTGCTCAGCTCGGCTTGCTTGAACCCGACGACCGCGGAAACGAGGTCCATCGGACTTTTCATCGGTTCATCGCCGGACGCCGCTTCAACCACGAACCGCGTCCGCCGCGAGCAGCCTGTCAAAAACCGTACAACGCGCTTGACACGCCGGCTTGTTAGGGTACTGTCACTCCCAACAG
>NKPT01000060.1 GCA_002254845.1 Chloracidobacterium sp. CP2_5A
CAAGATCCAAGCCCAATGTCAAGCGGTAGGGCCGGGCGCTTTTCCCGCGTAAAGCGCCTTGCCGCGCCAACGCCGTCGGCCCCGCCCGCGCGAATCCGCTCGACGGACTCGTCGCCTCTCCGCCAAGTCGTCCATTCATCCGGTCGCGCACAGTCTCCCAGACCGCGCCAACCGGCGGCGTAACCTCCCAAGCGATAACAAGGCGCTAGTGGCTAAGCGCGTCATGCGACGGACCACTTTGCGTCATTTCATCAATCCTGGCTGGCTAAATTGCCTCATCTGAGGCGCCACTTCAGGCGCAACTCGGGGGCGCTCTCAAAAGCCGCCGTGAGCGACCGGCGGCGATTGGATGCGAAATCCAGGCGCTTCCGACGCCGGGAATTTTTCCAAACGGTCGGCGGCGCCTCCGGGCTGGACGCCGATCCGTCGCCTTTTTGCATATCTATGCTTGACATATGCATAAATATGCGTACCATCCGCCGCTCGGGCTTACCCCCCCCCGCGAGGGCAAATCGAAAGGAGCTGAGTTCGGGTCAAAATGGAAAAGGCTGAGCGCCACCGGGCCTTGCTGGAACTCGTCGGCGCTGAGCGGATCGGCACGCAGGCGGAACTCCGCGCCGCGCTGTCCGCTCGCTACCGTATCGCGTGCGATCAGGGCACGATTTCCCGCGACATCAAGGAGCTTGGCTTGGTCAGGCTCTCGGATGCCAGCGGAACCTATTACGGTCGAACGACAGCCGCGCTGCCCGGCTCCAACGAAGCGTTTTTGCTGTCGCGTCTCGCGCGCGGGGCGCAGGCGGCGGGCAATTTGGTCGTGGTGCATACCGACGCCGCCAACGCCCATCCAGTCGCGGAGGCGCTCGACCGACTCGGCTTTCCAGAGGTCGTCGGCACGGTGGCCGGCGACAACACCGTCCTGGTGGTGGCGAAAACGGCGGCCAAGGCGCGGCGGGTGGTCGAGCGGATCGCGCAGATCGCCGGGCTGAACAGCCAGGTCAACAGGCGGCGCATCAGGAGCGGCGCGGAAGGGAAGCGAAAGCGATGAAGAAAATAGCGTTGGCTTACAGCGGCGGTCTTGATACGAGCGTCATTTTGACGTGGCTCAAGGAAACCTATGGCGTCCCGGTGGTGGCGTTTGTCGCCGATGTCGGCCAGAACGAAGACTTGGCGGCCATTCGCGAAAAGGCGCTGGCGACCGGCGCGAGCGAAGCCATCGTTGCCGATATCCGGGAGGAGTTTGTCCGCGACTATGTGTTTCCGGCGCTGGCGGCCAACGCCGTCTACGAAGGGGCGTACTTGCTTGGCACGGCGCTGGCGCGGCCTGTCATCGCCAAGGCGCTGGTTGCGGCGGCCCGCGCCGCCGGCTGCGACGCCATCGCCCATGGCGCGACCGGAAAGGGCAACGATCAGGTGCGCTTTGAGTTGACTGTCGCCGCGCTCGCCCCGGACTTGAAGACGATCGCTCCGTGGCGCGAATGGTCCTTTGTCGGTCGGCGGGATTTGCTGGCCTATGCCGAGCGGCATGGCATCGCGGTGCCGGTGACGGCGGAGAAGCCCTACTCAATGGACGCCAACGCCATGCACATCAGCTATGAAGGCGGCGTCCTCGAGGACCCCTGGCAGCCGCCGCCGGCTGGCATGTTCCGCTGGACAACCGACCCTGAAAGCGCCCCCGACGAGCCGGCTTTCGCGGATATTGCCTTTGAGGCGGGCGTTCCAACGGCCATTGACGGGGAAGCGCTTTCGCCATTCCGACTGTTGGAGAGGGCGAACGCGCTGGGCGCGCGCCATGGCATTGGCCGCGCGGACATTGTCGAAAATCGCTTTATTGGGCTGAAGTCGCGCGGCGTGTACGAGACGCCGGGAGCGACCATCCTGATGCTGGCGCACCGGGCGGTCGAGTCGCTGACGCTCGACCGAGAGGTGGCGCATTTCAAGGAAACGCTCGCGCCGAAGTTCGCCGAGCTGGTTTACAACGGCTTTTGGTTCTCGCCTGAAATGGAGCTGTTGCGCGCGACCATCGCGCACACTCAGCGGAACGTGACGGGAACAGCCCGGTTAAAGCTCTACAAAGGCGCGGCGCAGGTCGTGGGGCGCCAGTCATCCGTCGGGCTGTACGACGCTGAAGCCGTGAGCTTTGAAACGCGAACCCGCGTTTCGCCCGCCGACGCCGGCGGCTTCATTGCCATTCAAGGTCTGCGGCTGCGCCGGCAAGCCTTGTAGCTTGGACAATGACGCTGGCAAGGCCGGTTCATTTCCGCGATGCGTCCATAAAAGATCGAGTTTACGCGTCGCGCCCATCATGCCGCGCGCAATCCGCAGGCGCGGCCAAATCATAGGCTGTGGAGGTTCCCGTCATGCCGATGTTTTCCGTCAAGACGCCCGCTCGCGCCGCCGGAGGCGACGCTCGTCGCTTACAGCTTTTCTTCGAGGAAGCGCTAGCGACGCTGGGCTTTATGGCTGCCATCACGACAGCTTTGGTCGTCGTGTTTGGAACTTTGGAGCCAGAGCGCGTCAATCTTTTGACGCACGTTTCGTTCGCGCTCCTCACCCTTGGGCTTTTTGGATTGGAAGTGACAGTCTATCAGCATCTGCATCCCGACTCCCCAGCGCGTGACCAATAATGCCGGAATCCAGCCTTCCCAAATCGTTATCGGCGCAGGGGTTGCGCGCCGCTTTTAGCGGGCCGATGGATGCCGGCATCGCCGGCTTTGTCGCCTCGACGGAGACTGACCGCCATTTGCTCGACGCTGATTTGCGCGGCTCGCTGGCGCACGTCGCCATGCTGGAAGCCTGCGGCGTGGTGTCGCCGGAACAAGCGGGGCGCTTGCGGGCCGGACTCGATCAAATTCGCGCCGAAGGCCTCGCGCTCGATCCGGACTACGAAGACGTACACATGAACGTCGAGCGGCGGCTGGAGGAGCTCATCGGCGAGGACGCCCGCCTGCTGCACACGGCGCGCAGCCGCAACGATCAGGTCGCGCTCGATTTGCGACTTTACGTCCGCGACTGCGAGGCGGCGTTGCGCGCTGCGCTTTCGGATTTGACCGCCGCCTTGCTTGACAAAGCGGAAGCCCATGCGGATACGGTCATGCCGGGCTACACGCATTTGCAGCGGGCGCAGCCGGTTTCCCTCGCCCATGTCTTGCTCGCCTATCAGGCCGCTTTCGCGCGCGACGCGGAGCGCCTGCGCCAGCCGTTGATTTCGCCGCTGGGCGCGGGCGCGCTGGCCGGCACGGCCGTTCCGATTGACCCGCTGTTGACGGCTCGGCTGCTCAACGCCGACGGCGCATTCAGTAACGCGCTGGATGCCGTGACGGACCGGGATTTCGCCGCGGCGTTCGTCTTTGCCTGCGCGCTGCTCGCCGTCCATCTTTCACAACTGGCTGAAACGCTCATTCTCTGGTGCTCGCGGGAGTTTGACTTCATTCGCCTGCCGGATGAGCTAACGACCGGCTCGAGCCTCATGCCGCAGAAGAAAAACCCGGATTGCCTAGAGCTGGTTCGCGGCCGGGCTGGGCAGTGCATCGGCGAGCTGGTCAATCTGCTCACGACGCTCAAGGGGTTGCCGGTCGGCTACAACCGCGACTTGCAAGAGACCAAGCCGCCGGTCGCTCGGGTGGCGGAAACGGTTTTGGCTTCGGTTCGGGTTTGCGCGCTGGCGATTCAGCGCATGACGGTTCGCCGCGAGGCGATGCGTCAGGCCGCGTCGGATGAAAAGCTCTACGCGACCGATTTGGTCGAGAGGCTCGTCGCGCAGGGCGTCCCGTTCCGGACGGCTTACGCGGCGATTGGCAATATCGCGCGTCATGGCGTACCTTTTTCTCAAGTCTCCGCCGACGAGTGGGCGGCGCTTGGTCTGAGCGTGACGCCTGAAACCTTCACCCCGGAACAGTCCATTGCCGGCCGCGCTTCACACGGGGGCGTATCGCCGGCGCGAATCGCCGACCAGATTGCCGCTGCGCGCGCTGCGCGCCGGGAGGACTTGCCATGAAACGAGGCTCTTCGACGCTCCGGGCTCTTATTGGCGACGCCATGGCCATCCAGCCGCGCTCGACCGCGCAGCTGGGCGACGTGGTGGCCGTGGAAGTGCTACAGGTCAATCAGAACTATCCCTACCTTGAGCTTTTGGACGGCGCCACCACGCCGCTGGTCGCGGGGGAGCGGATTATTGGCGTGCTTGGCTCGCGCCAGGCGCTGCGCGGCTTTGTGGGTTGCGTGCCCGACGCGCTGGCTGAAAACGATCAGCTTTCCGTGCTCAATGTCGGCGGCGTCATCGGAAAGTTCCTTGACGCCACGACCGCGCTGGGCGAGGCGACGCGGGTGCGTTACCTCGGCACGCTTCACGACGAGCGCGGCGTCGTCAACCTTCGGCGCGACGCGCTTCCCGTCGCGGATCGTCTGTTGCGGCGGCGACCGATTATTCTCGTCGTCGGCACCTGCATGAATGTCGGCAAAACCGTTACGGCATCCGAGCTTATCCGCGTGGCGACGGCGAATGGCTTCCGCGTTGGCGCGGCCAAGCTTTCGGGCGTTGGCGCCATCCGCGACCTCAAGAAATTTGAGTCGGCGGGCGCGGCCGACGTCAAAAGCTTTTTGGATTGCGGCTTGCCCTCGACTGTTGACGCCGAGGATCTGGCGCCAATTGTCAAGACGATTGCCAACGCGCTAGACGGCGACCTGCTCATCTTTGAGCTGGGCGACGGCATCTTCGGTCACTATCGGGTGGATTCGGTCATCGCCGATGCCGACATCCTGGCGTCAGTGGCGGCCGTGGTGGTTTGCGCCAGCGATTTGATGGGCGCGTACGGCGCGCATCTTTATCTCAACCAGCTTGGCGTTCGCATCAACGCCTTCAGCGGGCTGGCGACGGAAAACATTTCCGGCTCCGCTTACCTTGAAGCGCGCCTTGGCATTCCGGCCGTCAATGCCTTGAAATACCCGGAAAAGCTCTTCGCCACGCTCAATCTTGGGGGAAGCATCCTGCACATGACGCCGCCGGTCACGCATTATGGGTCGGATGTCGCCGTGGCCTGAACGTTACGCATGACTGAAGCTCCATCCGCGCCGGCGACGCCGCTGCGCGTCGCCGTCGTCGGCGCCTCCGGTTATATTGGCGGCGAAATCGTCCGCCTGCTGCTCGATCATCCGCGCGTTGAAGTGATCGCCGTGACCAGCCGGGATTCGGCTGGCAAGGCTTTGGACGCGATACATCCGAACCTGGCGGGGGTCGACCTTGTTCTTGCGCCCCTGGAGGCGATTGGCGCGGCGGAAGTCGCGTTTCTGGCGCTGCCGAACGGCGAGGCCATGACGCGCATTGACGCGCTGGCCGAAGGTCGGCGCGTCATTGACGCCTCGGCGGATTTCAGGCTGCGCGACTTGGCGGCTTATGAAGCGACTTACGGGCGTCCTCATGCCGCGCCGGCGTGGGTCAATCGGTTCGTCTATGGGCTGCCGGAGCTCTTTGGCGCGGACATTCGCGCGGCGCGCTACGTCGCCGCGCCGGGTTGCTTCGCCACGGCGGCGACGCTGGCGCTTTTCCCGCTGGTCGCTTCAGGGCTGCTTGAAGAGGCGTTTGTCAACGGCGTCACCGGCTCTTCCGGGGCTGGCAGCGCGCCCCGCGCCACGACCCACCATCCCTTTCGCGCCGACGCGCTTTTCGCTTACGAGCCATTCACGCACCGGCACGTTCCCGAAATTGGCCAGGCGCTGGAGCGGGCGACGGGCCGCCCGGCGTCATTTGTCTTTCAGCCGCATTCCGGGCCTTTCATTCGCGGGATTCTCGTCACGGCTTACGCCCGGCTGAGCCGGACGATTTCCAGCGAGGCATTGCGCGCGCTGTACGTCGAGCGTTATGCCGCCGCGCCATTTATTCGCCTGCGCGACGAACCGCCCAACCTCAAGTGGGTCGTCGGAACAAACTACTGCGACCTTGGGCTGGCCGTCCGCGGTCGAGCGGCGGTGGCGTGGGCGGCGATTGACAACGTTATCAAGGGCGGCGCCGGACAAGCCGTGCAAGCCTTCAACCTCATGAGCGGCTTGCCCGAAACGATGGGTCTGACGCGCCGAGCAAGGAATCCATGAGACACTTCATAGACGCGAGCGAGCATGACCGCTCAACGCTCGAAGCCATTTTGACGCATGCCATCGCGCATCGCGGGCAGCGCTCGAACGCGCTGGCCGGGCGGTCCGTGGCGCTGATTTTTTTTGATAGCTCGCTCCGCACGCGAGCGAGCTTCGCCGTCGGCATCGCGCAGCTAGGCGGCGCGTCGGTGACGCTCGAAGTCGGGCGCGGCGCGTGGAATCTGGAATATCTCGATGGCGCGGTTATGGACGGCGACAAGCCGGAACATATCGCTGACGCGGCGCGCGTCCTGTCGCGGTATTTCGATATCCTGGCCGTTCGCTGTTTTCCCGCGCTCAAGCAAGCCGCGGAAGATCACGCCGACCCGGTCATCGAGGCCTTTCGCCGGCGCGCGACCGTCCCAGTCATCAACCTTGAGTCGGCGCTGTATCACCCCTGCCAAGCGATGGCCGATATGATGACCATCCGCGAGCGATTTGGGCGAACCGACGGCCTGCGCGTGGCGCTGGCCTGGACGCCGCACGTCAAGGCGCTTCCGACCGCCGTGCCCAACTCGTTCGCGCTGGCCGCGGCGCAGCTCGGCTGTCGGCTGACGATTGTCGCGCCGCCGGAATTTCCCCTGCCGGACAGCGTGATGGCGCGCTTGCCGGGCGTCGAGGTTGTTCATGATCAGGCGGCGCTGGCCGACCAGGACGTGGTCTACGCCAAGTCGTGGACTTCGCTTGAGAGCTATGGCGCGCCGCCCCCCGCGCATTATCGGAGCTGGATGCTAACGCCGGAGAAGCTCGGTCGAGCGCGCTTTCTGCACTGCCTGCCGCTGCGCCGCAATGTCGAGGTTGCCGACGCCGTTCTCGAATCGGCGCAAAATGACTGCTACGACGAGGCCGAAAACCGGCTGCACGTTCAAAAGACCATTCTGCTGCATTGCCTGAATCTAATCTGAAACGCCATGGGATTTGACGCGAATGTGTTGCGGGAGGCGCTCCCGTATATCAACCGTTTCAAGGGTAAAACCTTCGTTGTGAAGTTCGGCGGGAAAGTCGCCGCCGAAGAGGCTACGCTGGATTCGTTCTGCGAGGAGCTGGCGCTGTGCGCGCAGGTCGGCATTCGCGTGGTCGCCGTGCATGGCGGCGGCATGCAGGCCAACGAGCTGAGCCAGCAGCTCGGCATCAAGCCCAAGACCATCAATGGACGGCGCGTCACGGACGAGCGGGCGCTCGACGTGGTCAAGATGGTGTTTGGCGGCAAGGTCAACGTCGAGATCCTGGGCGCGCTGCGGCAGGCGGGCGTTCCGGCGGTCGGCTTGAGCGGCGTGGACGGCAACATCCTGACGGCCCGCAAGCGCCCGCCGCAGGTCATTGTCAATCTGGAAACCGGCAAGCCGCAGACGGTGGATTACGGCTATGTCGGCGAGATTTTCGACGTGGACACCCGCCTGCTCGACACGCTGATCGAGAAAGACTTCGTGCCGGTGATGGCGTCGCTGGCGGCGGATGAGGATGGCGACATCTACAACGTCAACGCCGACACGGTCGCCTCCGCGATTGCCGCCGAGATGCGGGCTGAAAAGCTGGTGTTGGCGACAAATGTGGATGGCGTGCTCGACGAAAGAGGCGACCCCATCAGCCGCCTGACGCTCCAGCAAGTCTCCGCCCTGATGGCGGCGGGGCGGATCGCCGGGGGGATGCTGCCCAAGCTGGAGGCCGCCGCGCGGGCATTGCGCTCCGGCGTCCATTCGGTGCATGTCATCAACGGCATGAAAGCCGGGGCGTTGCTGCGGGAGATTTTCACTGAAGAAGGGGATGGCACGATGATCACTCTCAACGGCTACGGCGGCTCGCCGCATCGCGAGTCATGAGCTGGGTAGCGCTCCTGACGAAGCGCTCGCCGGCTCCGGTGACAATTTTGGCAGGTCCTTTCCGGGGCGCGCGGCTCATTCTCAACCCGGCGCATGCAAAGCGCAAAATTCTGGGCGCCTACGAGCATGTCCTCAACGCCTGGCTGGAGGCGGCGCTCAAGCGGGTTGAGGTCGTCTGGGATGTCGGAGCCAACGACGGCTATTTCACGTATGGCTGCGCGACGGCCACGCTTCGCCACGGGCGGCGACCGAGCATTATCGCGTTTGAGCCGGGGCTGAATGACGATCCGGCGCTGAGCGAGCAGTTGACTCGCCCGCCGCGCGCGTGGCCGGAGGCTTACGCCGGCGCGACATTCGAGTTTATCGCCGCGCGCGTTGGCGCGCAGGACGCGGGGACAACCGTCACGCTTGACGCCGCGCTGGATGCGCGCCCGGCGCTGGCCGGGCGCCCGGCGCTGGTCAAGGTGGATGTCGAAGGCGCGGAGATCGAGGTGCTGGATGGAGCAAGCCGGCTTTTGGGCGAGCCGGCGCAGTGGCTGGTCGAGGTGCATGGCGACCATTTGTTGGAGCCGGTC
Organism: Chloracidobacterium sp. CP2_5A; assembly: GCA_002254845.1. Taxonomy (GTDB): domain Bacteria; phylum Acidobacteriota; class Blastocatellia; order Chloracidobacteriales; family Chloracidobacteriaceae; genus Chloracidobacterium. Next base: position 8,519 of record NKPT01000060.1, read on the forward strand.
ATCGGTCGCCTGCGGACGGCGAATCGGGCTGTGGAGGTGCATCGGCTAAAGCCGCACTGGCTGTTTGGCCCGGAAGCGCGGACGATTCCAACCTGCTGGGTCACGACGCGCTTGTAGCTCGCGACTTCCGCGCTCTGGGAGAAATCCGGGATAAAGACTGTGCCGAAGGTTTTGCTCGCCCATCCCGGAACGCAGCATGCGTTTCCGCTTGCTCGGCAGTTGGCGCAACGAGGGTTGCTGGGCGAGTTCTGGACCGGTCTGGCGCTGCGGGAGGAAGCCTGGTGGGGACGATGGTTGGCGAGTTCGCCGATGCTGCGCGAGCGGCTGGGCAACCGGCTGCTGAGCGGCGTGCCGCGTCAGCGGCTGCATCTGCAGCCATGGCGCGAATTGGCGGCGTTGTGGGCTATCCGACGCGGCAAGCCGGCGCTGGAAGTTTTCCTGGCGCGCAATCAGCGCTTTCAAAGAGACGTGCCATCTTCGGCGTTGCGGACGGCGGACGCCGTGATTGGGTTTGATACGTCATCCTGGATCCTCGCCGAGCGTTGCCGAGACCTCGGTCGGCGCTTCATCCTTGACCAGAGCATCGCCCATCCGCTCTGGAAGCGGCGGGTGTTCGAGGAAGTCGCCGCCCGCTATCCCGACTGGCGCGAAAGCATTGCGCCGCCGCTCCCCGCAATGCTGGGGCATGAGCAAAGAGAACACGAGCTGGCGGCGACGATTGTGGTTGCCAGCAGCTTCACGAAACGGTCGCTGCTGGCGCATGGCGTTCCCGAAATGAAGCTTGTCGTTAACCCCTACGGCGTGGATTTGGAAGCCTTCACGCCGCGCCGGCCATCTGAGGGCGGACGCCCGTTTCGGTTCTTGTTTCTGGGGGCGCTGACGGCGCGCAAGGGCCTTCCGCTCTTGCTGGAGGTCTGGCGCAAGCTGGCGGCGCGGCGCGCCGAGTTGTGGCTGGTCGGGCCGGCGTCGCCGACTGTGCGGCGGCTAATACCGGATTTGCCGGGACTGAGGTTCTTAGGCAAGCGTCCGCACCGCGACCTGCCGGACATCCTTCGGCGCTGTGACGCGCTGGCGTTTCCAAGTTACTTTGAAGGCTTTGGGCTCGTCGTCCTGGAGTCCATGGCGTGCGGCGTGCCGGTCATTGCTTCGGACGCCACCGTCGGGCCAGATTTGATTGAAGACGGCGCGGATGGCTGGCTGATGACGGCCGGCGACGCCGAGCGGTTGCAGTCCGTGATGGAAGAGGCTCTCTCCCAGCCGACCAAGGCTTTCGAGATGGGACGACTGGCGCGTCGGAAGGCGGAAGCGTACACTTGGGACGCCTACGGCGCGCGCTGGCAAGCCTTGCTCGAAACCGCCTGATGGCGCCGGACGCCAACCGCCTATGGACACGCTTTTCCCGCTCATTGCGCTCATCCAAGCCGCCCTGCTGGCTTTTTCCGTCGTCTGGCTCTTTCGGCGGAACGATGAAACGCCGCTGATGATTGCCGGGCTGACGATGTTTTTCAGCTCGTATCGGTACTTCGCCGTGACGCAGGGCTGGGGGGATTGGGTGGAGACAATTTATACCTTTGGCCTGCCGCCGATTACCGACGAAGACGCGCTCGAGGCGCTGCCGTACATTGCCTTTGGCGAGTTTATGCTCCTAGCGTCCTACTGCTTCAACATGCGACAGAAGCTCCCGGTTGTCGTCCCGGCCGGGTTGCGGGCGCTTCCGCCGCGAACAGTTTCTTCGCTCCTGACGCTGGGCGTCGCCTTTTTCATTTTGAGCGAGTACGCCCGCAGCGCGGCCTTTGTCGTGACCAACAGCAGCTATGTGTACCTGTTTCCGCTGACGCTCATCGGCGTGGCGACGCTGCTGGTCGCCGCCTGGCGCTTTGGGGCGCTAG
>NKPT01000320.1 GCA_002254845.1 Chloracidobacterium sp. CP2_5A
CTGCGCTGCCAGCTGGAGCGGCGGTGAAGTTCCTCGGCTGCTTCAAGACGCTTCTTCACAAGCGGCGCAATCTTGCTTTCATATTCCGCCAGCGCCCCATTGAGCGCATGCATGATGGCTGGACTCAATGCAGAGGCATGCACGACCGCGATGACGTCGGCGGTGCTGTCGCCGCTGCGGAAAAAAGGCGCGGCGCGCTTGACAATGGCGTTGGCGGCGTCGCGCTGGCGCCACGCGCGCCACCGGCGAATCGCTTCCTGCTGCGCATCGGATTCCGCCACAAGCGCCAGATTGTCGAAGAACGCGTTGTCCAGGCGGGCAAG
>NKPT01000226.1 GCA_002254845.1 Chloracidobacterium sp. CP2_5A
CGACGAAACATTGGCCGGCCGGGCGGTGGATCTCATCGTCTCCGACATGGCGCCGAACCTGTCGGGCATCGAGAGCGCCGACGCCGCGCGCATCGCGCACCTCGTCGAACTCGCGCTCGACTTCGCCCGGCGCCACCTCAAGCCCGACGGCGTGCTGGTGTGCAAGGTGTTCCACGGTAGCGGCTACAGCCAGCTCGTCGAGCAGTTCAAGAGGACGTTTCGCGTCGTCAAGCCGCTCAAGCCGAAGGCGTCGCGCGACCGCTCGGCGGAAACCTTTCTGGTCGGCCGGGGTCTGAGGGTCGCGGCGGGCGGCGTCGCCCCGAATGGTTGAATTCGGGTCCGTTTGCCCGCCGATTGCCGGCATGTGACGCAAGGCGGCGCGGGCATATTGAGTCC
>NKPT01000009.1 GCA_002254845.1 Chloracidobacterium sp. CP2_5A
GAAGAGCGCCCCGTCCGCATCGCGCCTATTCTGTGCACGTCTTTCCACGCGCTTTACGCCGCGGATGAGGGCGAGCGCCGGGCGGCGCGCGCCGACTACGAAGCGTTCATCCAGGCGCTTCGCGCGACGCTCGCGGACAGCCCCTGCCGCGCCGCGCTGCTTGTCGGCGGCGACTTGGCGCACGTCGGCCCCAAGTTCGGCGACGCCTTTGACGCCCAAGCCAAGGCGAGCGAGCTGGAGCGCGCTGACACAGAATTGCTCGAATATGTCGCCGCCGGCGACAGCCAGGCCCTGCTCGCCCACATCGCGCGCGATGCGGACGCGCGGCGCATCTGCGGATTTCCGCCGCTGATGGCGTACCTTGACGCGCTGCCGGCGTTTGGGCCAACGGAAGGGCGGGCGCTGCATTACGAGCAGTGGCAGGAGCGCCCGACTCGCTCAGCCGTCACGTACGGCGTGGTTGCGACGTGGCGAAAGAAAAAATAAAGGCATGGTGGGCGGTACAGGACTCGAACCTGTGACCCCTCGCGTGTGAAGCGAGTGCTCTACCAACTGAGACTAACCGCCCGCGAAGCTCGCCCGGATGGGCTGGGAAGCCGAAGCTAGCAAACTCCCTGATGCGCGTCAATTCGCTCGCTCCCGCGGCGCGGCGCGCCAACGCCAATCAGCCTGACTCAAACGCTATGGAAACACGCACCCTGCGCTGCATCCTGACCGGACTTGGCAACATCGGCCGGTCGTTTCTGGCTATGCTTCCGGCGCGCGCCGCCTATCTGCGCGAGCGTTATGGCCTCGCCCTGCGCTTTGTCGCTGTCGCTGACTCTTCCGGCTGCATTGCTTGTGAACAGGGTCTTGATCCTATCGCCATTGTCGCCTGCAAGCGTGACAAGCGGGGCGTTGTCGAGCTGGCCGGCGGCGACATCCGCATCACTGAGATGACCGCGGCGGCGCAGCGGCTTCCAGCCGACCTGCTGCTGGAAGCGACGCCGACCGACATCCGCGCGGGGCAGCCGGGGCTCGACTTGATTCGCGCCGCGCTGCAGCGGGGCGTCCATGTGGTCATGGCGAGCAAAGGCGCGCTGGTCGTGGCGTTTGACGAGCTGGCCCGGATGAGCGACTGGTCGGGCGACCGCCGAGCGCCCCGGCTGCGCTTCAGCGGCGCGGTCGCCGGCGCGCTGCCTAGCGTCAACATCGGCTGGCGCGACTTGGCCGGGGGCGAGATTCGCTCGATAGAAGCCGTTCTCAATGGCACAACACAGGTCATGCTAACCCTGATGAGCGAGGGGAAGGATTATGCCGCGGCGCTCGCCGAGGCGCAGCGCATCGGCATCGCCGAGCCAGACCCAACGCTTGATGTCGAGGGCTGGGACGCCGCGAACAAGCTGCTCATCCTGTCTAATGCGGTCTTGCGCCAGCCGACGCGGCTTTCCGATATTGCCGTCGAAGGCATCACGCGCGTGACGCCGGATGACATTCAGCGCGCCCGGCGCAATGGCGGCAATCTTATTCTCCTGGCTAAGGCGGAGCGCGGCGCGGATGGACGCTACGACCTGAGCGTGCGCCCGACCAGCGTGCCAGCCGACCATCCGCTGGCGCGGCTCGGGATGCAGGAAGCCGGGATCGTCTATCAAAGCGACATCTTCGGACGAACGACCGCCTTTAGCCTGGAGGATGGCCCGACGGGGACCGCCGCCGCCATGCTGCGCGACATTCTGTCCATCGCGCCCGAAATCGCGGCGTGAGCGGCCGCCCCGGTAGTCAAGCCGAAGCCCCTGGGCTTTCGCAAGGCAACGCTGGCTTATTCAGCCGCTTCGTAAGCTTACGTCCATCGCTCGGCGACTGACTTTCATAAAGTCTTCATCCAGGGCGCTTAGCGTCTGCCAAAGGCGCCAGAATCCAAATGACAGGAGGCTCTTTCCATACCGATGGCTTACAGAGCGGCCGCTTGGCTTTTTCTTCTCGGATTTTTTATTTTCGCGCTCGTTCCCGTCACCCGCGCCGCTGATAGCCTCGTTGGCGGGCAATCGCAATCCTTCACGCTTGCGGATCAGTACAATCGTCCGCGCACCATCGCTTTTCCCACGACCAAGCCGCTGGTTCTCATGCTGGGCGACCGCGTCGGCTCGGAGCAAATCGAGCCTTGGGTTCGAGAGCTCTACCAGCGGTATGGCGACAGCATCGAGATTCAGGGCGTGGCGATCTTGCGCGGCGTGCCCGGCCCTATCCGGCCCATCGTCCGCAGCCAGCTTCGCAGTCGCGCGCCCAAAAGCGTGCTTCTGGACTGGGGCGGCGCCGTGGCTGATATGTATCGCTGCCAGAGCGATGTCTGTAACGTCATCGTGCTTGACCGACAAGGTCGCATCGCAACCATTGTTCGCGGGAGCGCGTCAGCGGAGCGGTGCCGCGCCGTGTGCCAAACTCTCGACCGAATTTGCTAGCGCGCTTTTCACGCCGGCGCGCAAGCGGCCGGCAGAGGCCAGGCGCTCGGGTTGGCTAAAGGAAGTTGGCTCAGGGAAAAGGCGCGCTCCGCGTCGCCTGAAAGCGGTCGCTCACTTCCCCTTGGCCGGCGGCGCCACCTGCGCCCCTGCCACCAGCCAGCGCCGGTCGCGCTTGATGAAGCGATACGCGACGCGCGTTGTATCGTTGAGGCTCGCCCCAGTCAGGCGATGGCGACCGGTCAGCGTCCGGTCGGCGATTGCCGTAGCGGTTGCGCCTTTGGCGTCGAGCTGAACCTGCGGCGCTTTGTGGGTCATCGAAAGCTCCGCGTAAGTTTCCCAAAGCTTAGCCATATCGCTGACGGCGCGCTCGGCCGTCTCCTCGCGGCGGCCATAGTACGGGCGAAGCGTCGCGTCGAAATAAGTTAGGTAGTGATCGACTTGCTGCGCGGTGAAAGCCTGCGCCAGGCCGTCCAGCGCCGCCAGAATGGCTTCCTGGCTGGTTTGGTTTTCCGCTTGCGGCTGATTGGGACGCGACGCGATGCGCGGCGCGGCGGCTTCCGGCGCCTGCGCGGCGGGCTGGGGCGCGACATAGGTCTTCCAGATGCCAAGGCCGCCGATGCCGACGGCAATCGCGCCGGCGGCGAGCCAAGGCAGCCACCGGCGGCGACGCTGGTCTGCGGGCGGCGGCGCGGCCGCTTCCGGCGCGGGCTCGGAAGGCTTGGGCGCGGCCGGCGGCGCGGTCGCGGGTCGCTTCGGCAGCTCTGGCGCTGGCGGGGCGGTTTCAGCGTCACAGCGCGCTTTGGCGGCAGGCGGCGGGGCGGGCGCTTCGAGCGGGCTTGGCGGCGCGGCGACGGTCCGGGACGCCGGCGACGCCGCCGGCGGGCGGTTGACTTCAAGCTGTCCCTTACGCAGCAGCGCCCCCTCGGCGTCGGCGACGGCCGGCGCATGCACCCAAATGTCGCCGCCGCTCGGTTGCTCGCAGTCGAAAATTTCTGAAAACCAGTGAGTGAAGTCGCCGGCCACGCCAAAGCGCGACCAACTCGGAATGATGTGGTAGGCGCTCGGCGGCGCGCCGACGCCGCAGGCGTAAAACAGCCCTTTTTCGTTACGGAAAAACCGGCGCAGGTTGTAGTCGAAGTGAACCCGAATGAGCCTTGGCAGGTATCGCTGGTGCAGCTCGCGCGCCTGAATCGGAGCGACCAAGGCGATGCCGTCCGGCGCGACCGTAACCGCCGGCGCGGCATCCGTCGCCGCGGCCGGCAGCGAATCTTCCCGAACAACCGTCGGCGCTCCCGATGCGGCGCTAGTCGCGCTGGCGGCTATGACGGGCGCGGGCGAGCGCTCAATCGGCTCGCGGCAGGTCGGGCACTGCCGACGCTGCGTAACGAATGTAACCCGCAGCAGGCGGCACGCATGGGGCAAGGCTTCGCCTTCCACGGAAGCGCCGCAACCGGGACAGCGCGGATGGGCAGGCGCCTCGCGAGGCCAATAGGTCATGAGCTCGCAGGCCTGACACAGGCGGAGCGTCGCGTCTGGCGCTTGGCAATAGGGGCAGGCGTCTGGACGCTCGACCTGCCGCATGTCCCAGTAGAGGTCGCAGGCGGGGCAATAGCCGGTGACGCCTTCGAGTCGCAGTCCGTGGCCGGCCGGGCAGACTTGCTCGACGGCGTCAGGCGCGAAGGGAAAGCGCGCGGCGTGCTGCGCGCACCAGACAGTTGGCGGCATGGCGATAACTTCCCTCCGACTTAGCGACGCCCCTCGCGATAACCGCGTTGGCGCGCCGCGGCGGCGTCTGATGTCGGCGACGGTGTCGGCGACTGACCTTCTTCTTCGGATGCCAGCTTGGCAAGCCAGAGCGGAATTGGAAGCCAGACGGACGGCGCGCCGTAGGCCGCTTCATCAAGCGCCGCGACCTGCCGTTCGACCGCCCGTTGCGTGCCGGTTTCGGGCAGGTCCTCCCACCGCTCATAGCAGCCGTGCTGGATGCAGGCCGCGGGCTTAGCCTTCCAGTGGACGAGACATCCGACGCCGCGCTCAAACAGCGGGCAGGCGTAGGTCTTTTCAAAGGCGTCGCCGGTTTCCGTCAGCCCGTACCGCGCGACGGCGACGCGCGCCCGCGCAATGACTTCGCGCGCTTTCTCCGGCCCGCGCTTCGCGCTCTGGCGCAGCGTCGCCAGCATCGCCTCGGCTTCGAGCCGCGCGATGTTGACATTGACAAACTGCGCGTCGGCGCAGCAGGGCGTCGGGCAGCCGGCGCAATCGGCCGCCAAATGGCCATAAGCTCGGCCAATGTAGCGCGCAAACCGCTGCTTGAGGCGGCGCAGTCGCGCCAGCGCCGTCGCTTTTTCAAGCGTTCCGCCCGCTGGCGGGCGCGGACGCTGCGCCGCAAGTCGTTGCCGGATGCGCCATCGCGCGGCAGCCCGCTTCATAGGTTAGGCCTCTAGAGCTTGGCTTGTCGCGCCGGTCTGGTCAGCAAGGGTCTGGTCGGCAAGCGCCGCGGCATGGCGGCAAACCGCTCCCGGCAGGGCGGTCAGGTTATAGCCGCCCTCCAAGACGGAAACAAGCCGTCCGGCGCAGTAGGTATCCGCCACATCCTTGACGAGCCGGGTCAGATGCGCGAAGTCGGCATCCGTCAGGTTGAGATTGCCCAGCGGATCGTCCGCATGAGCGTCAAAGCCGGCCGAAATCAGCACGAAATCCGGGCGAAACCGATCCGTGATCGCCGCCAGGCCGGCTTCAAACGCCTGCCGATGCGCGGCGGCGGATGTCCCGGCCGCAAGCGGAATGTTTAGCGTGTAGCCTTCGCCCGCGCCCGCGCCGCGCTCCCACTGGCTGCCTGTGCCGGGATAGTGCGGAAACTGGTGCGTCGAGAAGAAAAAAACCGATGGATCGGCGTAAAAAATTTCCTGCGTGCCGTTGCCATGGTGAACGTCCCAATCCACAATGAGAACGCGCTCGAAGCCCAGGCGCTGGGCATGACGAGCGGCAATGGCCACATTGTTGAATAAGCAAAAACCCATGGCGCGGCTCGCGGTCGCGTGATGGCCTGGCGGGCGGATGACGGCGAGCGCCCGGCGAGCGCCGCCGCGGCCGACAGCCTCGACGGCGGCCAACGCCGCGCCAGCCGCGTAAAGCGCCGCTTCGTAAGAGCCGGACGAAACAACGGTGTCTGGGTCCAGCGCCACCCGCTGCCGGCGCTGGCGCGCCATCGCGCAGGCGTCCGCCACCCGCGCAATGTGCTCCGGCGTATGGACGCGGGTCAGCTCCTCGCTCGACGCGACGCGGGGCGCGCCGCGCTCAATAGCCGCTCGCAGCGCCGCGTCGCTTTCGAGCGCGCGGACAATCGCTGTCACGCGCGCCGCCGTCTCCGGGTGCGCGCCCGTATCGTGCTGGGCATGGGGCGCGGGGGCGAAAATCCAGGCGGCTGACATGGCGAGGTCTGGCGGGCAGCCCATCGAGCCAACAAGCGCCTGGCTCAAGTGGCTGGCATAAAAAAATGAATTGGCTGTTTTCTCAGCGTTGCCGCGCCATAAGATGATGCGCCAAGCGGCAAAAATCAATCCATCCTTTCAGATCCCCGACGAGTCACGACGGCATGCGCTTCACCCTCGACCACCATTCCAAAACGCCGGTGTATCTGCAAATCAAGCAGACGGTTTTGGCGGCGATCCGCGACGGCAAGCTGTCGCCGGGCGCGCGCTTGCCGGCGACGCGCGAGCTGGCGCAGGCGCTGGGCGTCAACCGGAGCACGGTGGCGATGGCCTACGACGAGTTGCTGGCGGACGGGGCGGTGGAATCCTTTGTCGGGCGCGGCACGTTTGTCGCCCGCCAGAAACTGGCGGAGGTCGCGCCGCTCGAGGGCCGCGCCGCGCGCCGGACGCCATTGCGCAAGATGGTGTGGGAAGGCGTGTTTTCCGAACGCGCGCAGAGTCCGGTCGTCGAGTCGCTGCTGGACCTCTATCAAGTCAGCACGCTGCGCGATGTCATTTCCTTCTCCGGCTCGTTTCCAGACGCCGCGTCGTTTCCGACTCGCGATTTTCGCAACTCGCTGCACTTTGCCGAGCGGACGCTGGGAGACGAGGTCTATCGCTATGGCCCGGTCGCCGGGTACGAGCGACTGCGCGATTATCTGGCGCAGCGGATGCGCGAAAGCGGCGCGGATGTCACGACTGAAAACGTCATCGTGACCAGTGGCTCGCAGCAGGCCCTTGACCTCATCGCGCGCGCCCTGATTTCGCCTGGCGACGCCGTGGCGATTGAAAACCCGACCTATCCGGGCGCGATGACCGCCTTCGCGCTGGCGGGGGCGCGGCTGCTGTCGATTCCGGTGGATGAGGACGGCTTGTGCGTGGATGTCTTGGAAAACGTGCTCAAGGTGCAGCGCCCCAAGCTGGTCTACGTCGTGCCGAGCTTTCAGAATCCGACCGGCGCGTGCCTGAGCTGGGAGCGTCGCCGCCGGCTGCTCGCCTTGGCGCGGCAGCATAACTTGCCGATTGTCGAGGACGACTACGGCTCGCACCTGCGCTTCGATGGCGATCCGCTCCCGCATCTCAAGGCGCTGGACGACACCGAGCACGTCATTTATGTCAGCAACTTTTCCAAGAGTCTCCTGCCGGGCCTGCGCATTGGGTGGTGCGCGGCGGCGCGACCGGTGATTGCGCGCCTGACGGCGTTCAAGCAGAACAGCGACATCACCACCTCGCCCCTGCTGCAATCGGCGCTGTGGGACTTTTGCCGGCGCAAGCGTTACGAGGCGCACCTGGAGCGGATCCGGCCCATTTATCGCGCGCGCCGCGACATGATGCTGGAGCATTTGCGGGACGACTTCCCGTCGGGGACGGTCTGGACAACGCCCGCCGGAGGCTTGTTCTTGTGGGTGACGCTGCCGGCGGCGCTGGATGCCACCGAGCTGCTTTACCAAGCGCGTCAACAGGGCGTTGTCTTCAGCCGCGGGCGGCTGTTTTACAGCGATAACCCCAAGCGGAACACGCTGCGCCTCAGTTACGGCCACGTCTCGCTTGAGCAAATCGAACGCGGGATGCGGGTCATTGGCTCGACGGCCAAAGCGATGTTGAGCCGGGTGGCCAGCCGCGCGGCCGAGCGCTTTCACAGCCAGACGGTGCCGCTGGTATGACGCGCTCGCTCGCGTTACGGCCGGCGCGTCATTAATTGAAGCGCTCAGCCGGTTGAACTCTGTAGATTGGTTAGAGTCACTTCATATTCAAGGGAGACGCCATCTATGCGCCATCGTGAAGTCGCTTTTTTCGAGGGAAGCTTCGTGCCGCTCGCCGAAGCCAACATCAACGTCATGACGCATGCGTTTAATTACGGCACAGCCGTTTTTGAAGGCATTCGCGGCTACTGGAACGCTGATGACGAGGAGCTTTATCTGTTTCGCCCGCGCGATCACTTCGCTCGGCTCATACAGAACGCTTCGCTCCTCAAGATGAAATTGCCCTATGACGCGGATGCGTTATGCGACCTGGCCGTTGAGCTTATCCAGCGCAATGGCTACCGCGAGGATGTGTATATTCGCCCGCTGGCCTACAAAACCGCGCGTCAAATTGGCACGAAGCTCTCCCCTGGCGACGATTTCACGATGTTTGTCGTGCCGATGCGCGACTACGTGGATACCAGTCGCCCGCTCGCGGTCAGCGTGTCATCGTGGCGGCGGGTTGAAGACAACGCCATCCCGGCGCGCGGAAAAATCTGCGGCGCCTATGTCAACTCCGCGCTGGCGGCGACGGAAGCTCGCGACAACGGCTATGACGAAGCGATCGTCCTCAACGCGCACGGCAAGGTGGCGGAAGGCGCGGCGATGAACATCTTCATCGCGCGGAACAGCAAGCTCGTGACGACGCCAATTTATGCCGACATTCTGGAAGGCATCACGCGCCACACGGTCGTGGAGCTGGCCCGGTGGGAGCTGGGCGTGGAAACCGACTTCCGCCCAATTGACCGCTCCGAGCTATACATCGCCGATGAGGCGTTCTTCTGCGGCACGGGCGCGCAAATTGCCGCGATTGGCTCCGTGGATCGGCGCTTGGTTGGCACCGGCCAAGCTGGGCCGATAACGCGGCGCTTGCAAGCGATCTACGGCGACGTAACGCGGGGCCGCATCGGGCACTACCGCAAGTGGCTACTGTCCTGCCGGGTGACGTCCCGTTCGCTTGAAAGCGCTTCCTGCCTGGCCGGCGTTGGCGACTAGCGCGCTCTTCAAGCCAGCGAAGCGATTCCAGGAACGACTGTGAAGCCGCGCCGCCCAGCCTTTCGGCGGCGCGATCGGCTTTACAGTTCACCGCCGAGCTCATCCCCGCGCCGCCGGAAGCCGTAGGCCAGCAGCCCGCCGCCGACCGCGCCGGCGGTCAGCGTCCCAAACAGCCACCAGCGAACGGAAATCGGCTGCCGCTCGCGCGGCTGGCGCGGCATCCAGACAACCCACGGCCGCCCGACGTAGAAAACCTCGAAATTGAGCGCCCACAGGGGCGAGTCGTCCGCCCACTCCGGGGCGAGGCCAAACAAGCAGTAGGTGTTCGTGTCGTCGTAGGGTCCGGGCCGAAACCAGCAGGCCAGGTCGCGCGCCGACGGATTCACTGGATCGACCAGTTCAAACGGTCGCGCCAACAGCGCGCTTTCCCGAAAGTAAAACCCCGGATCGGTCGCCCAAAAGTGCGGCGTCAAGCACCGCTCTAGAAAGAACCGCTGGTGGTCAAGGCTCAGACCCAGCGCCTGGACGCTCAGTCCCGCCGTCACAACGACAACGGCGGCCCAGCGCATCAACGCGCGCTGCGGCAGGAAGGCGAACGTCAGCGACCACAGCGGCAGAATCGGCAACAGGTAGCGCGGCCCCCAGCACCAGTCGCCGCCGTAAAACGAAATGCATCCCAGAAAAGCGACCAGCGCGACCGACGCCGCCAGCGTCATCCGCGCCACCATCGGCGCTTCAGCGCGCAACCCGGCGTAGCCGAAGAGGGCGAGCGCAATCGGCGGGCTATACCACAAAACGCCCTTGCCGGGGCTGATGAGCAGTCCTGGTATGCCGTAGAGCGGATTGCCCCAGAAGGACGGATGGCCTGGAATGTCAAACTTGCCGGTGTTGAGCGGGTGCCCAAAGCGCAGCGCGTTGTAAAGGCCGAACACGATTAGCCCGACGCCGCAGGCGACGCTAAACGCCGCGACGCGTTGCAGCGACGCCCGCCCGGTCGCCGTTTTCCCAAACGCCGTCCAGAGCTGCGCCAGCCAAGGGCGCAAGTCGCTGATCAGCGGCGGCCACGTCACGCTCACGCGCGAACACATCAGCGCCAGAAACGGCCAGAGCAACGCCAGATGCTCTACGAAGTTCACCAACCAGCCAGCGCAGAGTCCGCCGGCGACGGCGTAATCGACCGACTGCCGCCGGGCGCTGCGGTAGGCGCACCACGCCGCGCACAAGACGAAAAACGCCTGCTGCGCGTTGTCAAACGTTGTCGTCGCTCCAATAAAAGTCAGCGTGGCGAAGGCGTTGACAAGCGTCCAGAGCGCGGCCCGCCCGGCTGTCACGCCCAAATCCAGCAGGAAGAAAAACAGAACGACGGCCAGCCCGGCCGCGACCAAGGCGGACGCGAGCGAGAACAAAAACCGCTGGCGCTCGCCCTTCCAGTCGTCGCCGAGCTGGCCCAGCGCCACCAGCGGCGCGCCCAGCGCTGACGCCGCCACGCCGTAGTGACTGTAAAGCCGTCCGTCGCGCCCGCGCACGCCAATCCAGGTCAGCATCGGATCGCGCAGGCTGGGCTTCCCAACTTCGACAAGGCTGCGCGCCACTTCAAAGCGGCACTGCCCGTCAATGATGTCTATGCGGCCGGGACTTGTCAGCACATACACGGCGCCGACCAGCAAAAACAGTCCCGTCGCAATCCAGAGCGAACAAGCTTTCACAAAGCGTTGACGAAGGAGACAACGAAATTGGCGTTGCATCAGCGAGCTGGGCGCAAGTATATGCAAGCCCATGAGGTTTGCCCATGTTTGCTTTCGCGCGCTTCGGCCGTTGGGGACGCGCCCGGCCGTGGCCGCTGGCTGCGCGCTGGCCGCGACGCTGCCCCTCCTGACGACGCCCTTCCCGCCGACCACCGACCTGCCGCAACACGTCGCCCAGGTCCGGCTCTGGCTTGAAATCCTTCAGGAAACGCCGCAACCGAACGGCGTCGCCTATGTCGTGCAGTGGTGGACGCCCTACAGCCTGGCCTATCTGGTCATGGGGGCGCTGTGGCAGGCGCTGCCGCCGGCGCGCGTCGGGCAAGCCATGCTGCTGACGCTAGCGCTGGCCTGGACGCTGACGATCCACTGGATCGCCGCCCGCCGCGGGCGATCGGCCGCCGCCGCCGCGCTGGCGACGACCCTGTTTTTCAACCACGCGCTCTACTGGGGCTTTATGAGCTTTATGACCGGCTTTCCGTTGTTTTTGGCGTGGGCGCATGTGACGACGACCGACGCGCCGCCGACGCGCCGGCGGCGGGCGCTGCTGGCCGGGCTGGCGGCGGCGCTCTACGCCGCGCACGCGCTGTGGTTCGCGCTGGCGCTGCTTTGGCTCGGCGCGGCGGGCGCGACGCGGCGGCGGCCGTGGCGGGCGCTCCTTGCCGAAGGCCTCTGGCTGTCGCCGCTCGCGGTCTTGGCCGCCGCGATGTACGCCGGGATCGGCAGCGCCACCGCGCTCGTCTCGCACAAGACCGTCTGGACCGACCCGGCGGGACTCCGGCTATTGACCGGCTGGCTGCCGCGGGCGGTCTATGGCGGCCTGTGCGGGCCGCTTGAGCCGCTGACGCTAACCATCCTTGGCGGCTGGCTATCCGCCGGCTTGATCAGGCACTGGGGACGGATACGGACGGCGACCGATCCGACCCTGCTTCTAGCGGGCGGCCTGTGTCTGGCGGCGGGGCTGCTGTTGCCGTATCAGTATCAATACACGATCGCTTTCGCCGAGCGCTGGATGCCCGTCGCCGCCGTTTTGCTGCTGCTCGGCGCGCCGGCCCTGGATATGTCGGCCCCGGGCGGCGCGGAGGACGCCTGCGCAGGAGCGCTGCTGCGGGCGGGCGCGGCGCTCCTGTGCGTCGCGTTTTGCCTGTGGACAGCCGGCGTCTGGCGCGCGTTTGCCCGCGAGCATGTGTCCAGCTTGGAAGCGGCGCTGTCCGCGCTGCCGCCGCGCCCGCGCGTGGTTGGCCTCGATTTCGTCAAGGAAGTCCCCGGCTTTCGGGGTCGGCCGCTGATGCAGACGCCCGCCTACGCGCAGGTGACGCGGGGGGGCGGCTACAGCTTGTCGTTTGCGAAATTCCCGCAGAGCTTCGTTCGGTACGAAACCGATACCGTCGCGCGGTGGACGGACGGACTGGAGTGGTCGCCGGAGTCTTTGACGGAAACCGATCTGAACTACTTTGACTTTGTGCTGGCGGTCGGCGACCGCTGGGCGCACGAGCGGCTGCAAGCCAAGTTTCCGCAGCGGTTGCGCCGCCTGACCGACGCGAACCAGCCCTGGCGGCTGTACCGCATCCGTCCCGCGGAATGACGCTGCGGAGGCTTGCCCTTAGATTACTCGCGCTGCTCGATTACTCGTACTGCTCGCGGCGACCGGGCGACGACTGGAAAGACTCCGGATAGTTGGCGCTCTCAATCAAGTTCAGACCCGACAGCGCCGGCGCGGACTCTTCCAGAATCTGCTTCGTGATTTCGATGTTGGCGAGCAGCTCGCCAAAATCCAGATCGGAGGCGACCGACCCATCCAGCGCCGTCATTGTCATGATGTGGTCGTTGATGAGGCTAAAGCGGTTCTCGATAGCCTGGAGCTGCGCTTCCACTCGGCTCACGCTGCGCTCGATTTCGCCAAAGGCCTTCATCCGGCGCCGAAGCACGTCCAGGTTATGCTCAAGCAGCGGGCGAGTCGCGGCGTCGGCAGTCGCCAGTTGGCGCTCCGCCTGAGCAATTTGATTCTGAATCGCCGTCCGGTTGATAGAGCGCAAGTGCGTTTTGCGCCGTCGGTAAACATCGAGCAGGTCAACAAACTGCTCCCACATGGTGTCGAGGCACTGGATGGATTCCGGCAATCTGTCAAGCTTGGTGAATTTTAGGTAGTTTTCGTAAATCTTGCTTTTCTGGAAGCGCAAATACTCGACCATTTCGCGGTCGCGCGGCTCGAAGGCGCGAATCAGCTCCTCGCGCTGGCGGCGGCGCAAGATTTGACGCTGCCGCGCCGCTCGCCGCTCGACTAAGCGCCGGTAGGCCGTCATGGCCGGCACGACGACTAGGTAGGCGGCTTCCAGCGCGGCCCCGGCCGCGAGCGGCGTCCAGTCCTGCGTGTAGGCCGCCGCCGACAAAAACAGTACCATCGTCCAGATGTTGTATGGCTCGCCGGCGGCTTCCTTGACGTAGTTGATTTTCGGGGTAATGGAGGTCAAAACACTCATGGCGCTCAACTCAAGTGCAGCCTAGCGAGTCGCTCGGTGGGAGTCTGGCAAAGTGTCGCACCATCGTAGTGGCATTTCAAGGCGTTCTCACACGACGAATCGCGCGGTTTTCAGAGGCTGCGCTGGTTTGAAAACCAAGACGGGCTTTCATAGAGTGCGCCTACTTGTTGTCGCCGCGCTGCGCGCCGTCGCTTCCGCCGCTGACGCTCATGATCGCTCCCTTTGACCAGTCGCTTTCCTCCACGAAAAGAAAAAGCCAAGCGCTGGTCTGGACCGGCTGGTCCGTGCTGTTGTCGCTGACGATATTCGCGCTGGGTAGCGGCCAGGCGTACTCGCCGCCCATCGCTCGCCTGCGGGAGCGCGAGGCGCGAGCGCGAGCGGAGGAATTACTGAAGCGATTGCGACCGGCGAGCCTAGCGGAGCGGTCGCTGTCCGATTATCGCGTCGCGCAGCAATGCCAGCGCGATCAAGCTGATCAAGCGCGTTGGGAATTCGCCTTCCTCGCCCCTGATGATAGCCATCTCTATCGCCTGACATTGAGCCGGCGCGGCGACTTCCGCGCCTTCGCGCTTTATCGGCGGACGCCATTGACCGAGGCTGAGCCGCCCCTGGAAAGCGCGACCTTGCGCGCCTTGGTTGAAGCTTGGCGCGACTTCCTCGCGGCTGAGGCGAAGATTGCGCCGCCACTTGCGGATGAAGCGCCGGCGGTTGCCCGCGAAAGCCCCCTGCCGGGCCACGCCCGCGATGTGATTCGCCGCTGGAAAACCAATGACGAGACGTGGCCCTTTGTGGAGATCGCCTTTGAGGGGCAAGCCTTGCAGTCGCTGACGCTCGCTCAAGAGCCGCCGCCGCGCGAGTCGCCGCTGGACGGCGCGGCGCAGGCGATTACGGTCTTGCTGCTCGCGATCGCGCTCTGGCTGCCATGGCTCGTCCTGTTTATCCGGGGCGCGTTACGGCGCGAAATGGGGTCGCTCACGGTCTTGGTTGTGAGCGGCGCCCTGGCGGCGTGCCTGGCGATCTGGCTGCTCCTGCTTTTGGGATTCGCGCTACTGGCGCCGTTTGCTTGGGGCAATCCGTCCATCTCCGAAGTCGAGTTTGCCAGCCTGCCCGATGTCACGTACCGGCTAAGCGTCTTCCTCCTGACGCTTGCGACGACTGGCGTCGCGTCGCTAGCGATTGCTGGACTCGGGCTGGTGTCGCTGGCGGTGACGGAGTCATACGACTGGAAGCGCCAGCGCCAACTGCTGGGCGATATTTATCGCCTCTCGCGCCGGAAGCACTGGCCGCCGCCCCACGTGGCGCGACTGTACGGGGGCGCGTTCGCGCTGGCGCTATGGATTTTGGCGATTGAGACCGGCGTCGCGGGCCAGTCCGGGCACCCCGCGCTGCCTTGGCATGAGTTTTCGGCTTGGTCGCAGTCGTTGGCGCTTGGGCATCTGCCGGGGTGGAAAATCTGGGGCGAGTGCTTCTGCGGCCTCTGGCTGGTGACCGTCTGGCTGACGCCAATGCTGGCTTTTGCCCGTAACCGGCTCTCGGATCGCTCGGCGGCCCTCGCTGTGGGATGTCTCCTCGGACTGGCGGGCTTTCCTTTCGTCGCGCAGTCCTGGGCGGCGGCGGCGGGTTACGCGCTCCTCGTCGCCGCGCTCCTGTGGACGCTCCTACGCTATGGCTGGCTGGCGGTCGTTTTTGCGTATCTCCTCATTGGCGGCTTCTTCCCGCTGCTTTGGTCGTTGCGCTTTCCAGGCGGCTTTGAGCCGGACTTTCTGGCCGGCGGCATCGTGGCGGCGCTGCCGATGGCGCTGGCCTGGCGATATCGCCAACCGCCGCGCCAAGGGCGAAACGAAGCCTTCGATTTGGCCCCAAGCTACGTCCGCAATCGGTTGCGGCTTGAGCGGTGGCGCGAGGAGCGAGACGTGCGGTGGCTCATTCACGGCAATCTGCTCCCGCCTTCCGGCTTTCGGGATGAGCGCCGGCGACTGGTCGCCGAATACGCCCACTTGCCCGAACAGGGGCGCGAGTGGTTTGTCGCGCTGCCGCTCGACGATGAGCGGATCGGCGTCGCGATTGGCGAAGTGAGCGGGCAAGAGTTGCAGGCCTCGCTGCTGATGGCGACCGTGCTGGCGGCTATCAAGTCAAAGGCGGCGCGCTATGCGGATTGTCCGGCGCGGGTCGTTGAGCGGCTCAATGACTTCCTATCGCCCCGCCTCCGCGAGGTTGATTCGGAAGTACGCCTCGTTTATGGCGTTGCCGATTTTCGCTCCGGCGAATTCGCCTTCTGCAACGCGGGTTATGTCGCGCCGATCGCTCTGCCGGCGGCGGAGGCGTCATCGCCCATCTCGCTCAGCCAAGCGGTCAATCCGCCGCTGGACGGGCTAACCGACCTGCGGTTCGCTGCCCAGACCGTCCGCTTGGCGCGCGGCAGCCGCTTGATTCTTATGAGCGATTGGGTGGGCGAGTTATGCGAGCTAGCTCCGGACGCCGAGGCTCTGCTGAAAAAAAACGCCCAACTGCTGGCCGCCTTCGGGTCGCTTCCAGCGCAGGAGCTTCCAGGCGCCATCATCCGGGAGGGGCGCGAGCGACTCCGGCAGCAGCTTGCCGATCCGTCAGCGAAGACAATGCCGGATGTTGAAATGACGGTCATCTGCATCGAGTTTTGATGCCAGGCGACCGGCGGGGCGGCACGCGAAGCCCTTGCCGTCGGCAGGTCAAAACAAGTACCTTGGCCCGCTAGGCGCTTAGCTAACAAGCCGCGCTCGGACCTTTTCCCGGAGATGCCGCCCCATGTCGTTCCTTGACCAAATGACCAAAGAGCTGCTCAAGCGTTACAGCCGCCTCGCGGTGGGCAGACCGTTCGCTCCGGTTTTCCTCAATATCCTGGCGACTTCGGTCTGCGACATGCGCTGCGTTCACTGCTTTTTCACTGACGAGCTGGACGACAAGGAGCGCAAGAAGCTGCAGATGAAGACGGAAAACATCGTCCGCGTCAGCGAGACCTTGGGCGGCAACCTCTCCGTGTTGGTCATTGCGGGCGGCGAGCCGTTCACCCGCCTCGATATGCCGGACATTGCGCGGGCGTTCTACAAAAACAACCGGCTGGAATCCATTTACCTGATGTCAAACGGGCAAATTCAAAAGCGCATTCTGCCGGATGTGGAGCGCATTCTGACCGAATGCCCGAGTCTGCACGTCACGGTGGCGCTCGGGTTGGACGGCCTCGAAGCCGAACACGACAAGATCCGCCAGAAGCCTGGCAGCTGGGCGCGCGCCATTGACACCGCTCGCCAGCTTCAGAAGCTCAAGAAAAGCTTCGGTCGGCTCGATGTGCAAACCTGCACCTGCGTGATGAATTCCAACCAGGATCGGCTGTTCGAGTGGTACGACTTCCTCAAGCACGATCTTCGCCCGGACAAGATCAACCTCAACTACATTCGCCCGCCGGCCGCGCGCCCCGAAGAACTTAATATTGACCTTGACCGCTACCGGCAGCTTTCCGAGATGATTCTCGAAGACTCGCGCAGCGGTCGGACCAAGAATGTGTACGGCGGCCCTAGCGGCGCGTTCAAGGCGGCGGTGGATATTTACATGCACGAACTCATCGCCAAGACCCAGGAGGAGAAAAAAGCCCAGCTGCGGTGCTTTGCGGGGACGGCCGGCGGGGTCATTTACGATGAGGGAACCGTGTCGAGCTGCGAAAATCTTCCGCCTATCGGCAACCTGCGCGATTACGACTGGAACTTCTCGGCGCTTTGGTACTCCGAAGCGATGAAGCTGCGTCGGGAGCGCGTCAAGGATGGCTGCTTCTGCACGCACGAAAGCAACTGCTACTACCCGTCGCTGGCGTTCAATCCGAAGCACTTGGTCAAGATCAAGCGCCTGGAGCGCGAGATCCTTGCCGCGCGCAAGCGCGTCGAGGCGGCCGACGGCGCGCCAAAGGTGGCGACAGCGTCATAGGGCCGGCGCAAAAGCTCGCTTGCTTTCCCCCAAGATGGCGCGAATGTTTCGAGGTTGCCGCTATTTCTAGGCATTTCTAGGTCGCCGCGAGCGCCGCCCTTCCCAAACGCGCTGACTTAGAAAGGCCTAGCGGGTTGGCGTCACGGCTGTCCCTGGGCGGCTACATCTTGCGGAAAGCGGACTGGCGCGGCACCTCGCGTAGAGACGCAAAGTCGCGGCGCCGAGAGGAACGCGGCGTTTCCGCCGCGGACAGGGCGTAGATTATTGTCTCAGCTTTTACCACGCTGCAGCTTTGGCGCGCTCGCGCGCCTGAATCGTCGCCGGGCGCGGGCTTTCGTCGGACAGCTCGCGGTCAAGCGCCTCGAGGCATTGCCGAGCGGCCGCGCAAATAGGCGATTTTCCCTGAGCGACGCGGCGGGTCAGGGTGTCATACAGATTGTCGAACTGGTCGTCCGACACCTGTTCTTCCGATGTGACAACCAGGCTTTGCGCCATCAGGTCGGCAATTCGGCGTTGCTCGCCCGCCGGGAAGCGCCTTAGAACTTCTAAAAAGCCGTCCACGTCTGAAGCGATCAGCTCCGCGTAGAATGTTCCCAGCAACTCCGCCGCCTCGCCGACGCACCGCCCGGCCGCCGCGAACAGGGGCTGGCGCAGGGTTTGGTCGCCGCGCTTGCACAGCGTAATCGCATACTCGATGACATCGTCGTCATCCGTCGGATCGGCCAGGCGCGCGTCCAACGCCGCCAAAACAACATCCCGGTTGCGGGCGTAATCCTCGTCCAAAGCCGCCAGCAAGTAGGCAACGGCGACGGCCCGCCTGCCGGTCGCGCGCGCCTGCTCATCTAACAACGCCCGCCGGACGGCATTACGGTCGTAGTACTCAAGCTCCTCGGCGTCGGCGTAGTCGTCCGCCAACAACTCGCTCAACAGCGGGTTCTCCGCGGCTTCCTTCGCGGCGACCGTGTCCGTCGCCAAGCGGGGCGGCGCGGAGGACAGCGGGCTTGTCCGGATCTGAAGCCAGACATAGCCGCCGACCGCGAGCAGTCCGGCGGCTAGCGCCCCAAACAGCAAACGTTTTGGCACGGATTCCATACAACAGCCGCTCCCGGAGGGTTTGACTTCAAACAGCCGGCGACGCCACCAACATGGACTCCGCCAACCGCCGCGCGGTCGCTTCGTCCGCCAAATGGGCGACCAACGCCAGCGCGAACTCGAAAGCCGTGCCGGGGCTGCGGCTGGTGATGAGGCGACCGTCCGCCGCGACGCGCCGCTCAACGTACTCGCCGCCGGCCTCCGCCAGTCGGTCGCGGACGCTTGGATGCGAAGTAAACGTCTTGCCCTGCAGCAGCCCAAACGCCGCCAGCGCCATCGGCGCGGCGCAAATCGCCGCTGCCCAGCCGCCCTGTTCGGCGACGTCTTGCGTCAGCTTGGCCACCCGCGCGTCATCGCGGAGATGGATGGCGCCGGGCAGACCGCCGGGCAACGCCACGGCGTCAAAGCGCTCTTCCAGCGCCGCGTCCAGCGTCGTATCAGCGACGACCGAAATGCCGTGGGAGCCGGTGACGGCACGGTTGTCGGTCAGCGAGGCGGTCACGACAGCGATGTCGGCGCGACGCAGGACATCCACGACGATGACGGCTTCCATTTCCTCGAAGCCTTCGGCAAGAGGAACCAGAACCTTCGGCATAAGCTATCAGTCTTTAGGGGAATGGGCGAGTCAGAAACAGGCTGTTTCGGAATCGAGCGGATGGCGCTATGCTGAACTCAATTCCCCTGAAAGTCAAGCGGTTTCCCGCGCGCCTCGCCTGCGCCGAGCCATGCCAAAATCAATGCCCCGCGCCACGGACGAGTTGGGTCTGTCCGCTCAACGCCGCCGCATGCAAGCCGTCATCCGGCGACTACGCCGGGCCTACCCCGACGCCCGCTGTTCACTCAACTACACGACGCCGCTCGAGCTGCTGGTCGCCACCATCCTTTCCGCGCAGTGCACGGATGAGCGGGTCAATCTCGTCACGAAAGACCTCTTTCAAAAATACCGGTCGGCGGCGGATTACGCCCAAGCCGACCTGGAGACGCTTCAGGCGGACATCCGCTCGACGGGTTTTTACCGCAACAAAGCCAAGGCGTTGCAAGGGATGGGCCAGCGGCTGGTTGAAGCGTTTGGCGGCGAAGTCCCGCGCGCGATGGACGACCTCCTGACCTTGCCGGGCGTCGCCCGCAAGACGGCGAACGTGGTGTTGGGCAACGCCTTCGGGCAAGCGCCGGGCGTGGTCGTGGATACGCATGTGAGGCGCCTCTCTGCGCGGCTGGGCTTTTCCAACGCGCCGACGCCGGAAAAAATCGAGCGCGACCTGATGGCGATGACGCCGCGCCGGCACTACGTCATGCTGCCGCACTGGCTGATTTTTCACGGCCGGGCCGTCTGTCGGGCGCGGGGGCCCCGCTGCGGCGAGTGCGTCCTCGCCGACCTCTGCCCCGCGGCGGGCGCGTCGCAGTCGGCGCGGACGCCGCCACGCGAGAGCCGGCGTCAAGCTGCGGGGCGCGGCGTCAAGCCGGCGCGCTCGACATAGCTTCCCGCATTATCGCCGCTCGCGTTGGCGCTGCTGCCAATAGACCACGCCGCCGCCGAGCATCAACAGCAACGCCTCGCCGGGAATGACGATCGGTCGCTCCTGAACGACCACATTCGCCGGCGGGCGAATGGTCGCCTGCGTCGTCGCCGGGACAATCGCCGGACTCGTCTCAAAGACGCGCTGCTCGCGCTCAGTGTGGAAATAGACGGTCAAAAAGGTGTCGCCGGACGGCTGGAATTCCGGCTGCGTCGGCGCCAGCACCCGTTTGGCCCAGTCGGCGGCCGGCACGCGATCGGCAAAGGGGACGGCGGCCGGCTCGAACAAGACGACATTATCAGCGCGCACTTCCTTACGCTCGTCGCTTGCGATAAACACCTTGAAGTTACGGTACCGCGGAGCGTTTTCGGCCGCCGGAATCGGCGGCGGGCAAGCCAGCGGCACAATTGGCCGCTCCGTCGTAAACGACACGACAAAAGGTTGAATCGAGGCTTGTTCATCGTAGCCGAGCGAGACATCGGGGATATCCGTCCGCGCCGTGACCACTACCCACGTCGCCTTCTCATCCAGATGCGGCTTGGCCCAAGCAAGAAACGCCTCTGACAACTGGATGGGCTTTTCCGGCTTGGGCGGCTTGGTCGGATCAAAGGGGATTTCTTCGGGATCGCGCATCACCGCCTTCTGAAGCGCTGTGACGAGTTGCGCCTTTGTGGCGCGCGGTAAGGTTTCGATGCCCGACTCGACGACGCGCCGGGCCACCACCACCTGACCGGGCTGCGGCTTGGGCAACCCGCTCGGCTTGACGACCGGCTTTGGCTTGAGCCACTCCCACAACCAAAACGCCAGCTTCCAGCGCAGCTTGGTCTCGATGATGGTCGGCGCAAGGTATTCGCTCAGGCGCAGAAAAATCTGTGGCCCGGCGGCCGCCAACTGGATGTCGCTTGGAAACGGCATCGCCCACGCGAAGGCCTCGCCCCGAAAGCGAATCGCCGGCTCAAAAATGACGGTTTCGCGCTTGGTGGCCGGGTCGTAGTAAATCAGCAGCCGGTCTTCAGCGTAGTTGAATGGCGCGTTGTCGCGCGTCACCACGCCGCCCGCTTGCACGTCGCCCATCCACAGGGTCGCGCCAAGCCACAGCAGTCCCAATCCAAAAGCGGCCGCCGGCAACCGCCGAATAAGCTGGATGAAGCTCATGATTTCATTACAATCCGAGACGACCGCGCAATGCGGTACAAGACAACGCCAAGCGCCAAAAACGCCGCCACCGCCCACAGGTCGGAAAAGCGTCCATGCTCAAGCGCCGGGAAGCGTTCCGCGACGTTGAGCTGTGCCGCCGCCGCGCCGGCGACGACCGTCAGCGCCGCCAACAGCAACCCGCCAATTGAGCCGCCGGCGATGAGCCCGGAGCTGAACAACACCCCGCTCCCAGCTTCCGCTTCGGCTTCCGAAGCGGCGCCATCCGCTTGCCGGTCAACCAGCCACCGGATCAAGCCGCCCACAAAAATCGCCGCCGACGTGGAAAACGGCAGGTACAGCCCGACGGCGAACGGCAACGCCGCGACGCCGCAGAGTTCCATCGTGATGGAAATAAACATCCCCAACAGCACCAGCCCCCACGGAAGCTTCTGCGTGAGAATGCCGTCAATAATCAGCTTCATCAGGCTGGCTTTCGGCGCGGAATAGGGCAAATCACGCTTCTCAAGGCGGTAATGGGCCTGGCCAGCGGCGTCCACGAGATACTCCGCCACAGCCTCCCCTTCGCCGACGCTGACCACCGTGTAAGTTTGGTCATCCAGCCCGCGCATCACGCCGGTCGGCGTCCCGCCGACGGGTCCGGCGGCTTCGACGAGCTTTTTGGTTTCGATGCCGCCCACGCCGGGGTCAATCGCGAAGCGGATTTGCCCGGCCTCGTTGACCAAGTAGCGTCCGGGCAAGAGTCCGGCAATTGGCTCCGTCACGCTGTGGACGCGATAAGTCTTCCCCGCCAGCGCAACCGTTTCGTCGCCAGTTGTTTTCGACACGTAACTCGGCGCTTCCTTGGGAAAGTAGATAGTGTTGGAGTCGTTGAGAAACGAAAGCACCCAACCGACGGCTAGCGCCGAAGTCGTGACGCCGATGACCAGACCGATTTGCTGCTGCCGAGGCGTCGCTCCAACGAGAAACCCGGTCTTCAAATCCTGCGAGGTCGCGCCGCCAATCGCGGCGGCGATGCAGACAACCGCGCCGACCGAGAGCGCCACGACGCGGGCTTCAATGCCGACCTTGCCGATAACCAGAAAAATCAGGCAGGTGAGCAAAATCGTCGCCACGGTCATCCCGGAAATCGGGTTCGAGGACGAGCCGATTTCGCCGGTAATCCGCGACGACACCGTCACGAAGAAAAAGCCAAAGGCGATGATCATCCCGGCGGCGAGGACGCTGAAGCCAAGCTCTGCCGCGGTAAAATAAATGACGGCGCTGAGGATGATCCACAGCAGCCCGGCCCCGCCCAGGACAAGGTTCATCGGCAGGTCGTTTTCCGTTCGCGCCACGCCAGTTTCGCCCGCCGCCTTGAAGCCGCCGACGCTGGCCCGAAAAGCCGACAGGATCATCGGCAGAGAGCGCGCCAAACTGATGATGCCGCCGGTCGCCACCGCGCCGGCCCCGATGTAGAGTACAAAGTTGGTCCGCGCGTCGCCGGGCGACATCCCGGCAATGAGCTTTGTCGCCGGGAACAGCGGCTCGGTCAGCCCGCTCCCAAAGAACACGATGGTCGGGATCAGCACGAGGTACGACATCGCCCCGCCCGCCAGCATGATGCCGGCGACGCGCGGCCCGATGATGTAGCCGACGCCCATCAGCTCCGGCGACACCTCGGCGCTGATGGTCGCGCCCGGCAGAGCTTTCCCCAGCGCCTTTTCGGGGTACTCCTTCCACAGGTGCAGTCCCGACATCAAGAACTTGTACAGCAGCGCCAGCCCGAACCCGCCGAAGACTAGCTTGGCCTGGCTGCCCCCTTTTTCGCCTACAATCAGCACCTCGGCGCAGGCCGTGCCTTCCGGGTAGGTCAGCTTCCCATGCTCCTTGACGATGAGCGCGCGCCGCAGCGGAATCATCAGCAGCACGCCCAGCCAGCCGCCCGTGAGCGCCGTTAGGGTCGTCCGCGATAGGTCGAGCGAATAGCCCATCAGCAGCAGCGCCGGAACGGTAAACACCACCCCGGCGGCGACCGACTCGCCCGCCGAGCCGACCGTTTGCGTCATGTTGTTTTCGAGAATCGAGCTTTTGCCGAGCGCCCGGAAAATCGTAATCGAGAGCACGGCAATCGGAATGGACGCCGAAACGGTCAGCCCGACCTTGAGCGCCAGATAGACCGACGAAGCCCCAAAGACAATCCCCAAAATGACGCCAACTAACACGCTGCGCAGCGTGAACTCCGGCAGGACTTCGTCGTTGGCGACGAAAGGATGAAAGCCTGTCGCCGCCGGAGCTTCGAGCCGTGTCGCCATAGTTTGTTCCATCCAGTTTGTTATGACTTCTTTGAACGCTGAAACGCCTCGCCGGGCAGCCAGTCGGGCATCGCCGGGTCCTCGGCGACGACGCCGACAATAAGCAGCGCAAACTGCGCGTGCTGCGCCGCGCCGCGAAAATCCCAGTCGTCCTGAATGACATCCGTCGGCTGGTGGTAGTCGCGCCGCAGGTAAGTCTCAAACCGCTCCTTGCCCCAGTCGGCGGGCTTGCCCTCGATCTCGACGCCGAAGTTGAGCGACAGGCAGGGCACGCCAGCCTTGGCAAAGCAAAAGTGGTCGGAGCGGAAAAACGAGCCGTTTTGCGGGAAGGGGTCGGGCTTCATCGTCAGCCCCTCGAGCTTGGCTAGGGCGTCAATCGTTTTACCGAGCGTCGAGCGTTCCGCGCCGAGCGGGACGAAGTCGCGCGTCCGACCAAAAACATTGACTTCATCGAGGTTGACGTTGGCGGCGGTCTTCTCAAGCGGCGCCAGCGGGCGCTCGCAGTAGTACTGCGCGCCCAGCAGACCCTGCTCTTCGGCCGTCACCGCCAAAAACAACACCGACCGGCGCGGTCGCCACGCCGACTTCGCCAGCGCCTCCGCCATCGCCAGCAGCGCCGCCGTGCCGGAAGCGTTATCGAGCGCGCCGTGATAGACCAGCCGCTTGCCCGTCGGCGGGTCGTCCTTGACGCCGAAGTGGTCGTAGTGCGCCGTCACGACGACGCATTCCTCGCGGAGCTTCTCGTCGCGGCCCGGCAGCAGACCGACGACGTTCGGCGATTCCAGCGTCGTCACTTCGCTTTTCAAATCAAGCGACAGCGTGACATCCAGCGGCACGGGGCGAAAATCGCGCCGCTCCGCCTGCTCGATCAGCGCCGCGAGGCTCTTGCCGGACAGCTTGGCGATGCGCACCGCCGCGTCGTCGGTAATCCACGACTTGAGGGCCACCACCGGCGGCGAGTCGGCGTCGCGGACCAGCTCCGACCGCGCGCCCGTGTTCGAGCTTTGCACGACTTGCCACGGGTAGGTGGCGCTTTCGGTCGTGTGAATGAGCAACACGCCGCGCGCGCCCTGCCGAGCGGCTTCCTCGAACTTATACGTCCAGCGCCCGTAGTAGGTCAGCGTTCGCCCCTGGAAAATGTTCGGGTTGCGCAGCCCCGGATCGTTGACGAGCAGCATGACGACTTTGCCGCGCGCGTCCACATCCTTGTAGTCGTTCCAGTCGTACTCCGGCGCGACAATGCCGTAGCCGGCGAAAATGACCGGCGCGTTGTCCAGCTTGACTTCCGGGAGGCACTCGCCCGATTGGGCGGTGAACTCCGTTCCGTAATCCAGCTCGACCTGTCCGCCATTGGCGGCGCGCAGCGTCATCGTGGTCGGCTGGGCGCGCAGGTTGACGATGGGCACATTTTGGAAGTACGAGCCGTTGACGGGTTCCAGCCCGTAGGTCTGAAACTGCGCGGCGATGTACTTAGCGGCCAGCAGCCCGCCGCGCGCGCCTGGGGCGCGGCCTTCAAACAGATCGTCGGAAAGCAGCTCGGTGTGGGCGCGCAGCGCGGCGGGCTGAATGCGGGCTATCGCCGCCCGGAGATCATCGGGGACAACCACCGGCGCCGCGCCGGAGCTTTTCGGCAACTGCGCGCCGACCTGCGCGACCAGCCACAGCAGCCACCAGGCCGCGGCCCAGCGATGGAGCGTTTTCATCACTCGCTCAACCTCGCGTTGAAGATGACGAACAGCGTTTGACGGAAGCTGAAAAGCAGCGTCATTCTTAGCGCTTAGCGCGCCGATTTCAATCCATATTTTCAAGTTGGGAAACGCGCGCTCACGGCTGACGGCTCACCGCCCGCTCGCTTTTGGAGGCGCCCATGCAACCTGGCGCAATGCTTGGCCCGTACACCCTAGTCCGACTCTTAGGGCGCGGCGCTTTTGGTCAGGTATGGCTGGCCGAGCGGCGCACAGCGTTGGCCGTCACCCGCGTGGCGCTCAAAGCGCCCATCGCCGACAACGTTGACCTTGACGCCATCCGCAAGGAAGCCGCCGTATGGGCGGAAGCCAGCGGGCACCCCAACGTCCTGCCGATTATCGAAGCCGATATCTACGATGGGCAGGTTGTCATCGTGAGCGAATACGCCCCGGACGGCTCGCTGGCGGAATGGATAGCGCGCCGGGGCGGGCGCGTAGCGCTGCCAGAGGCGGCCAGAATGCTCGACGGCGTTTTGGCCGGGCTTGAGCATCTTCATAACCGGCGCATTGTGCACCGCGACCTCAAGCCGGC
The DNA here is from genome assembly GCA_002254845.1 of Chloracidobacterium sp. CP2_5A. Classification (GTDB taxonomy): domain Bacteria; phylum Acidobacteriota; class Blastocatellia; order Chloracidobacteriales; family Chloracidobacteriaceae; genus Chloracidobacterium. The sequence continues at coordinate 25,155 of NKPT01000009.1, forward strand.
GAACATTCTGCTCCAGGGCGATACGCCGCGCCTGGCCGACTTTGGCATTGCGCGCGTCGCGCGCGCCACCTCGCATACGGGCCTCATCGCTGGGACGCCCGCCTACATGCCGCCCGAAGCTTTTGACGGCAGCCGCACGGAGCAGGGCGATCTGTGGGCGGCCGGGGTGATTTTTCAGCAACTGCTCACCGGCGGATTGCCGTTTCCGCAGCAAGACCTGACGACGCTCATGGGGGCGATCGTGAACCGCGACCCCATGCCGCTCCCGGCGACGCTGCCGGCGGCCGTCCATCAGTTTGTCGCGACGGCGCTGTGTAAGAACCCGGCGCAGCGGTTTCAGACGGCGACGGCGATGCGGCAAGCGCTGGCGCAAGCGACGGCCCGGCCGCCGCAGCCGGCGGCGGGCTGGACTACGGAGGGCGGGCCTGGGCCGGCGACGGATCGGCAGGCGGCGGCTTTCGCGTCCGCGCCGACGACTTGGCAGCCGCCGACTGGGCGGCCGGCGAGCGGCGCGTCGCTCATGGCAACGGCCGCTACGCTGCCGTTGCCGCCATCCCGCGCCGCCGGCCCGTCGCCAGCTTTGGCTGCCGAGCGGCGCAAACAAGGCTGGTGGTGGGTAGCCGCAGGCGCGGCCGTGACGCTCCTGCTGGGCGCGACACTGTTTCTGGCGCTGCTGACGTACTTCCACGGGCGGGCTTTTCAGCCCGCCGCCCCGGCCCCGCTCGCGCCCGTCGCCGATGCGCCCGTCGCCGATGCGCCCGCGCCAGTCGCGCCGCCGGCGGAGCCATCCGCGGAAGAAGCGCCGCCCGCGCCGGAATCGCTCGCGCCCGGCTCCGAGGGCGTGTATGTCATCGGCTTTTCCTCTAAGACCCTGGAAGCCGCCGAGGCGAAGCGCGCCGACTATGCCAAGGCCGGCTTCCCATCCTTTGTGGTGAAGACGGATGAGTGGACGAACTTCGATCCCGGCTTTTACATTGTGGCGCTGGGCATTTACGCCACCGAAGCCGACGCCAAGGTCGTCGTGGCGCGCATCCGGGAAAAGGGACTGAGCACTTACGCCAAGCCGTCGGGGCCGCCGCGTCAGTCGCCGGAAACGCCCATCAATCCAGAGGATGTCCCCGGCGATTTCCCGGAAGCCTCGCTGCGCGACCTGACGGAGGATGACCTCGCGGATCTGTCGCTCGAAGAGCTGCGCCTTATGCGCAATGAAATCCTGGCGCGACATGGCTATCGCTTCGCCGACCCAGGGCTGGCCGAGCATTTTAAGGCTCAGCCGTGGTACCATCCGACCGAAAACAGCGCGAGCGATAAGCTGACGCCGGTTGAGAAACGAAACATCGAGCGCATTCGCCGGGCCGAAAAGGACGCCGAAAGCAAACCAAAAGCAAATTAGCCGACTGAGCCGCCGCCTTCAGCGGCGCTCTTGAGTCGCGCGTCCTGAACGGTCTATCGTTATGCTCCCCAGCCGTTTGGCGCTTCGCTGGCGATAGGCTCCGCCGTCCGGCGCATCCGCCCGCCCGACCGCCACTGAGCGAGGCGCGTTGTCGTGGACGGCGCTAGGCTCCGCCATCCGGCGCATCCGCCCGCCCGACCGCCACTGAGCGAGGTACGTTGTCGTGGACAAGGAATTAGCCGCTCTCGAACAGGCCTTGGAACGCATCTGGGCCATCGCCCGCGACTTCGGGCTAGACCCGTTTCCGGTTCACTTCGAGGTCGTCCCCGCGACAGTCATGTATGAGATTGGCTCATACGCCCTGCCAGGACGCTTCTCGCACTGGACGTTCGGCAAGGCCTACCACCGCATGAAAACCATGTATGACTTCGGCCTGTCGCGCATCTACGAAGTCGTCATCAACACGAATCCGGCCTACGGCTTTCTGCTAGAAACCAATTCGCCGCTTCAGAACAAGCTCGTCATGGCGCATGTGCTGGGCCACGTGGATTTCTTCAAAAACAACGCCTATTTCGCCCGCACCAACCGGCGAATGGTGGATGAAGTCAACCTGCATGCGGCGCGCATCGAGGAGTATGAGTTCCAGTACGGGCGCAAAACCGTCGAGACCTTCCTTGACGCGGTGCTCTCGATTGAGGAGCACATTGACCCGAACTTCCTGATTCGCAAGGAGCGCGACACGCCGTCCAATCCGAACAAGCAGCCCGGGCCGGTCAAGGAAAATCCCTTTGAAGACATTCTGCGGCTGGGCGAAAAGCCAGCGAGCGCCGAGCCCGAGCCGCCGAAGCGGAAGCCGGGCGAGCCGGCGTATCCCGAAAAAGATCTCGTTTGGTTCATTGCGACCCACTCGCCGACGCTTGAAGCCTGGCAGCGCGACGTGATGATGATGATTCACGACGAAATGCTGTATTTTGTCCCGCAGATGCAGACGAAGATCATGAACGAAGGCTGGGCGAGCTACTGGCACTCGCGCATCATGCGCGAGCTATGCGAGGGCACGGACGACTTCGTTGAGTTCGCCGAGCTGCATGCCTCGGTCGTGTCGCCGCACAAGGGGCAGCTCAACCCGTACTATCTCGGTTACAAAATCTTTGAAGACATTGAGCGCCGCTGGGACCACCCGACGGACGAGGAGCGGGAGGCCTATGGCCGCCCCGGCGGGCAGGGGCGGGAAAAAATCTTCGAGGTGCGCGAAGTGGATAACGACGTGTCGTTTCTGCGCAACTACCTCACCGAGGCGCTGGTCGAGGAGCTTGACCTTTACATTTTCGAACTCGTGGACGAAGAGGAGTGGACGATCACGGAGAAGCGCTGGGAGCGCGTCCGCGACCAGTTGGTGACGAATATGACCAACTTCGGCTTTCCCTACATCGAGGTTACGGACGGCGATTACAACCGCAACCGCGAGCTTTACCTGACGCATCGGTTTGAAGGCGCGGAGCTGGATTTGAAGTACGCCCGCAAGGTGCTGGAATACGTCCATCAGCTCTGGGGACGGACGGTTCATCTGGAAACGCGCGTGGATAACGAATCGCTGACGCTGCATTACGACGGCAGCAAGCACGACGAGGATTAGAGCGCCGTCTCCTGACATTCGGCGTCACGCGCCAAGCGCGAGTCAACCACTGGGAGGAAACCACCGTGCGCAGTGCATACCAGACGCTTCGCAGGCTCGCCCTGGAGGGCAAGATTACCGAGGACATGATCGCCGTCGCCGAGGATGAGCGGCTCGACCCGGAATTCATCCGGCAGGGACTGGCCGAGGGGACGATTGTCATTCCGAAAAACATCCGCCGCGACTTTCGCCCGATTGGCATCGGCAAGGGCCTGCGCACGAAAGTCAACGCCAACATCGGCGCGTCGGGCTATCGCCAACTGCTCGAAGAGGAAATCGTCAAGCTGCGCGCGGCGGTGCAGTACGGCGCGGATAGCGTCATGGACCTGTCGACCGGCACGGACCTTGACCTCATCCGCGAAACGCTCATCCGCGAAAGCCCGCTCATGCTGGGGACGGTGCCGATTTACCAAGTCGCGTCGGAAGGCTCGATTCTGAAGATGGATCCGGAAGAGCTGTTCGCCGTCATCGAGAAGCAGGCCCAACAGGGCGTTGACTACATGACGGTGCACTGCGGCGTGACGAAGGAAACCGTCAAGAAGCTGCGCAACCACCAGCGTATCGAGGGCATTGTGAGTCGCGGCGGAGCGCTGCTGGCGGCCTACATCGAAGCGACGGGCAATGAAAATCCGCTTTACGAGCAATTCGACCGCCTGTGCGACATCTTTGCGCGGCATGACGTGACCTTTTCGCTAGGCGACGGGCTGCGGCCGGGAGCGATCGGCGACGCGAGCGACCGCGGCCAGTTGGCGGAGCTGCTTGTGCTGGGCGAGCTTGTGGCGCGCGCAAGGGAAAAGGGCTGTCAGGTGATGGTGGAGGGGCCGGGACACGTCCCGCTCGACCAGATTGCAGCGAACGTGCAGCTTCAGAAGCGCGTTTGCGACGGCGCGCCGTTTTACGTCCTCGGGCCGCTCACCTGCGATGTCGCCCCGGGCTACGACCACATCACGGGCGCGATTGGCGGGGCGATTGCCGCCGGGGCCGGCACGGACATGCTGTGCTACGTGACCCCGGCCGAACACCTGCGCCTGCCCGACCGTCAGGACGTGATCGAGGGCGTTATCGCCACGCGCATCGCGGCCCATTCGGGCGATCTGGTCAAGGGCGTCAAGGGGGCCAAGGCGTGGAACGACCAGATGTCTCGCTACCGGAAGCAGCTTGACTGGGACGGGATGTTCCGGCTGGCGATGGACCCGGAGAAAGCGCGCCGCTACAAGGAAGAGTCCGAGGCGGCCAACGCCAAGGTCTGCTCCATGTGCGGCAGCTTGTGCTCGATCAACATTGATAACGCCGCCATCGAGAAGTTTGCCCGCGAAAAGCCCGACACGTCGGAGAAGTTTTTCGCGGCGCGCCCGGCCGTCGCGGCCGCGGGGGATTGAAGCGCGCCGCTCGAAAAGGCGCTTGACAGCCATCGGCGTCCCGCCTAATGTGGCTGTTCCCCGACGCCGGGCGCGGTCACGGGCGGTTAGCTCAGTGGTAGAGCATCGGTCTTACAAACCGGGGGTCACTGGTTCGAGCCCAGTACCGCCCACCACGTCGGAGCGCGGGCAGGCGCGCGCGGCGATGACGTTGGGGAAGGAATCTGCGGAGTTGTAGCTCAGTTGGTTAGAGCGCCGGCCTGTCACGTCGGAGGTCGCGGGTTCGAGCCCCGTCAGCTCCGCCACCTTCATCAGTCAGGGAAAAAGCCGTTCTTCGTTGCCTGGAGGACGGCTTTTCAGCTTTTCGCGCCGTCGGCCAGTTTTATCCATGCCGCTGAGTCACGTTGACGAAACCGGGCGAGCGACAATGGTGGATGTCGCCGAAAAGCCGCCCACTGATCGGACGGCCGTCGCTTCGGGGGCGATTTACATGCGGCCCGAAACCCTCGACGCGATTCGGGCGCGCTCGACGCCCAAGGGCGACCCGCTCGAAACGGCGCGGCTGGCGGGCATCCTGGCCGCCAAGCAAACCGACCGGCTCATCCCGCTCTGTCATACGCTCCCGCTCGCGCATGTCGGCGTCGAGCTGACGCTTGCGGCCGACCACATCGCCATTACGGCGACGGCGCGGGCGCGGGCGAGCACCGGCGTCGAAATGGAAGCTCTCACAGCCGTCAGCGTGGCGGCGCTCACGCTCTTCGATATGTGCAAAGCGATTGACCGGACGATGCGGATTACCGACATTCAGGTGCGGTCAAAAACCGGCGGACAGTCGGACTGGAACGCTTCGGCCGCGGAAGCCTAAATCATGCCCGTCAAAAAGCGAAATCCGGCTAACCCGCATCTGCCGCAGCTTGAGGTCGCGCTGGCCAACGTCTATGGCTGGGCGGCGAACATCTCGCTGCGGGCAGCCCTGCAAGCTGTCGTCACGGATAAGTCGCGCCGCCTGCTGTTTGACGAGATGACGTACTGCCGCGTGGCCGCCCAGTCGCCCGGCGAGCTGCACTCCGTGGCGGAAGAAATCGCGCTGGGCGAGACGAGCTTTTTCCGCGAGCCGGAGCAGTTTCGCGCCCTGTGGCGGATGGCGCTGCCGGAACTCATCGAGAAGCGCGCTGGCGCGAAGCGGCTGCGCCTGTGGAGCGCCGGCTGCTCGACGGGCGAGGAGCCGTTCTCGCTGGCGATGATTCTGGAAGACCTGCTCGGCGACGCTCCCGACTGGCGCGTGGAGATTTTGGCCGTGGATTTACGCAGCAAGGCGCTGCTGCAGGCCAGCCAAGGGCGCTATCATCCGCTCCAGCTTCGCAACCTCGACCCATCCCTGCGCGAGCGTTTCTTTCAAGGCGTCTATGCGCCGGACGCCCCGCCGGGCGAGCTTGACCGGCGCTTGCGGCGTAACCTTCGGCTGCGCCACGCCAACCTCTACGACCCGCACCTGTGGCAACACCTGCCGGGGCCGTTTGATGTCATTGTGTGCAGCAACGTGCTCACCCACATGCACTACACGGCCATTCAGCAGACGACAGCGCGCATTCAGCAGGCGCTCGCGCCAGGGGGGTACTTGCTGACGGGTAGCGTGGAGGCCGGACTCGTCGCGCAGCCGCGCCTGCGCGCTTCGCAGACCTTGCCGAGCGGCTTCTTTCAGCGTCTTGAATAAAGGCAAGCGGACTGGGCGCGGCTCGCTCAGGGGGCTTACTCGTAGCGCAGCGCCTCGGCTGGATCGAGCCGCGCCGCGCGCAGGGCCGGCAGGAAGCCCGACAACAGCCCTACCGCGACTGAAATGCCGAATCCCGCGCCCACTGCCCACAGCGGCACCAGCGATGGAATGCTCGGCGCGAAGGTCGTCAGCGCCGCGCTCAGCCCCATCCCGATCCCAATGCCCAGCGCCCCGCCGATAACTGACAGCACCACCGCTTCGACCAGAAACTGCGTTAGGACATCCCGCCGCCGAGCGCCAATCGCTCGGCGCGTCCCGATCTCCTTGGTGCGCTCCGTGACCGACACCAGCATGATGTTCATGACGCCGATGCCGCCGACAATCAGGCTGACCGACGCCAGCGAAACCGCGATGACGCCCAAGGCCGACGTGATGCTGTCAAAGGTGGCGAAGATGGCGTCCGGCGTGCTGATGCCAAAGTTATCCGGTTGCTCGGACCGTACCCGGCGGCGGCGGCGCAGCAGCTCCCTGATTTCATCCCGCATCGCTTCCAGCTGACCTTCGCGGGCATGCGCGATGATCGTAATCCCGCGCTCGCGCAGCAGCTCCGGGTAACGCTGCGCCAGATTCGCGTAGGGAATGATAATCTGCCGGTCTTCCGGCGTATCGCCGAAAATGCCCGTCGGCCCCTTCTCGACCACGCCAATCACGCGATACGGGCGCCCCTCAAACTCCACCATCTCGCCCAGCGGGCTGCGGTCGCCAAACAACTGCTGGGCCGCCACAGGTCCCAAAAGAGCGACATCAAGCTTTCGGTCATGCTCTTCCGGCGTGAAAAAGCGCCCCATCCGCAGGTTCAGCCATCGCACTTCCGGGTAATTCGCCCATACGCCAAAGGCGATCGGGCGGGTTGCTTCCTGCCCCTTGTACTTGAGCCGATACTGCGTCGCGCTGGGCCCAAAGCTCCCGACGACCAACTGCGGCGTCGCCGCCCGCGCCGACGGGAGCTTCGCGACCGCCGCCGCGTCCTCTTCCGTCAAGGGCTTGCGCTGACGCTCGTCGGGCGTCAGCCGGGAAAAGCGCGGGCCGATGGAGTCAAACCGACTCACGTAAAGCACTTCCGGGCCGACCTGGGCGGCCAGCTTCGCCGTCCGATCCTTGACGCCGGTTAGCACGGATGACACCGCGATGACCGTCGCCGTCCCGACCAGCACGCCCAGCATGGTCAGCAGCGACCGCAGTCGGTTGGCCCATATGTTGGCGATTGCCAGGCGAAGGTTCTCAAGTAGCTGTTGCACGGCGGCAAGCTTCCTCTTCATTTGGGTTATGGGCGATAGCGCAGCACCGTGCCGCCCTGGCCGACCGCCCAGCCGGTTTGCGCGTCGAGGAAAAAGGCGGCGTAGATCTGCGTTCCGACTAGGGTTTTTTCCTCGCGCCAAGTGCGGCCGCCATCGCGCGTGATCCAGATGCCGACTTCATAGGGCGGCGCCGAGCCGTCGCGCGTCAGCAACGCGCCCATTGTCCAGCCTGTGCGCTCATCGAGAAAGTGCGTCACGTGAAAGCCCGGCACCGCCGTCCGTCGCTCGCTCCAGGTCGCGCCGCCGTCATTCGTCAAGTGTAGCGTCACGAACCGCGCGTCGCCCCGGTAAAGCTCTGAGACGACAAAACCGCGCCGGGCGTCAATAAACCGCATCGAGGTGATATCCGCCGCCGTGGCCGCGAAGGGAATCGGGCAGCGCGTCCAGGTCATCCCGCCGTCCTGGGTAAAAAACACCCCGGCCGGACGCGCCACGCCGCGCCCGAAGAAGGTGCCGGCAACCCAGCCCCGGCGCTCATCGAGAAACTGCGCCTGGGTGAAGGTCAGCACCGCGTCCGGCAGCCCTTCGGGACGAGCGATAGCGCGCTGCAGTCCCTCGCAGGGAACCCAGGTCGCGCCGCCATCCGTCGTGCGGAAGACCGAGCTGTAGTTGCCGACGGCATATCCGACCTGCTCGTTGACAAACCACAGCGCGCGCGCATCAAGCTCGGCCAGCGCCCGCCAAACCCGCCCGCCATCGTCCGTATGCAGAATCGCCGGCTCGATGCCATCCGCGCGCGGGTCAAGGCCGCAAGTGCCGCCAACCGCCGCCCAGCCGATCTTGGCGTTCAAAAAGAAAAGTCCCGAGACGTTGGCCTTTGTGCCCGTCACCTGCTCAACCCAGCGGCGCCCGCCGTCTTCCGTGTGCAAGATGACGCCCCGGCGACCGCCCACCCAGCCGGTTTCGCGGCTCACGAAGTGGGCGCAGTGCAGGTCGGCGCGCGTTGGCGTGCTGAGTCGCGCCCACGGCGACGGATCGACGCGAAGCTCGCTCTCCTCCAAGAGCGGAGGCGCGGCAAGGCCGTCGAGCAGTAGCGCCGGACGCTCCGCGCGCCAAGGCAGGCGTCGCCCGGGGAGCGGCGGCGGCGTGGCCGGCATCTCGTCGAGGCCGGCGGGCGGCCCGTCGCTCGGCTGAGCGGCGTCAGGCGCGGGCGCGATCCGGGTCGGCGGCGCGGAGGATGAGACGGGCGGCGACGGCTTGCCCTTTGGCTTGATCACCATGACGGGCGGCGGCAGCGCGCCCGCCGTTCCAGGCAAGACCGGCGGCAGCGGGCGACTGCCGGCCGAAGCTTCTGCCGCAGGCCGCGCCGGCAGGTCCGGGGCGCGGGTGAGCGGCGCGTCCGCCGGCCCGTCATAGGCCGTGATAAAAGCGTCGCGGACGCCAATGGCCCGCGCGTAGCGCTGGGCATCGGCCGGCGTCGCGAAGCGCCCGACCCGAACCCGGTAAAACGTTCCCTGGGGAAGCTCAACCTTCACGTAGTAGGCGGCCGCGCCGCGCGAGCGGTAAGCGGCGACGGTTTCGCGGGCCACCGTCTCATCATTCACCGACGCCACCTGAACCGTGCGCGAGCGCTCCTGGCCGGTCACGGTCGTCAGCCAGAGCAGCAGCGCGCCAATCAAGGCGCATCCGGTTGTCATACCAGTTTTTACGGTCATGGCTCGTTTTTGGCTGAAGCGAGAAGCCCTGGCTGGGTAGCTGCCAGCGCGCGCTGGCGAAGCCGTGAAAACATTAGGAAAAGGCGATGACAAAGGCGTTGCCCGTTAATCAGTTACAAACTTGAGCCAGGCGCGGCTTGCCGTCCCCACCGCGGATGATTATGGTGCGCCGGGCGCGGCCGTTGATCGCTCGCCTGATTCATTCGCCCTGACTCATCCGCGATGCCCGTCAATCCAGACATCAACTATACCGCAGTTCTCCCTGAAATTTGCCTTGTGGCGACGGGCCTCGGCGTCATGCTCTACGACGCCTTCGCCAAGGAGACCCGGAAGTGGGCCGGCCCGCTCGCTCTCGCGGGCATCCTGGCGGCGACGTATGCCGTATGGCGCTGGGCTGACCTGCCGCCTGGCGCGAGCTTCAACGGCATGCTTGTCACCGACCCGATGCGCGCCGCCTTCGCCTTCGTCTTCCTTTTTGTGGCAGCGCTCTCGGTCTTGTTGGCGATGCCGATGCTCAGCGGCCAGTCCAAGAGTGGTGGCGAATATTTCGCGCTTCTCATCTTCGGAACCGTGGGCATGCTGCTCGTCGGCGGGGCCGGCGACCTCGCCATGCTGTTTTTAGGCATTGAAATTCTTTCCATCGCCTCCTATGCCCTGGCCGGCTTTCGCCGCCACGACCTGCGGTCAAACGAAGCGTCCGTCAAGTATTTCATCCTTGGCTCGTTCTCGACGGGCTTCCTGGTCTATGGCATGGCGCTGGTCTATGGCGCGACCCGGACAACCAACCTAACCACCATCCGGCTGGTCATCGAAAATGGCGGCTTGACCTCGGAAAGCCTGGCGCTGACCGGCGCAGCCCTGATGCTGGTCGGGCTGTGCTTTAAGGCGGCGGCCGCGCCGTTTCACCTCTGGGCGCCGGACGTTTACCACGGCGCGCCCACGCCGGTGACGGCTTTCATGGCCGCTGGCCCAAAAGCGGCGGCGTTTGTCGCCATGCTGCGGGTTTTTGTCGGGATGTTTCCGCCCGACGCCTTCTCGCTCCATCAAGCCTGGACGCTGACGCTCATCGTCGCGGCGACGCTCTCGATGGTCATCGGCAACGCCGTCGCCATCGCGCAGGACGACATCAAGCGCTTGCTGGCGTATTCCTCGGTCGCGCATGCGGGCTACGCCTTGATGGGCGTCATTGTCGGCGATTGGAAGGCGACGGCGTTTTACTTGATCTGCTACGCGACAATGACGCTTGGCGCGTTCGCGGTCGTGGCCTACGTCGCGCGTCAGGACGACGACCGCACCGACATCCAAGACTACGCCGGGCTTGGCGCGCAAGCGACGGGCGCGGCCGTGGCGTTGGCTATCTTCCTGCTCGCCTTGGGCGGGCTGCCGCTCACGGCCGGCTTCATGGGCAAGCTCGTTCTTTTTCGAGAGGTCTGGCAGGGCGGCTACCCGTGGCTGGCGGTGGTGGCCATTCTCAACAGCGCGGTGTCGCTCTACTATTACTTGCGCCCTGTCATGACCATGTTTTTCCAGGAAAGCCAATCGCCCGACGACGATTTGCCGGAGCTCCCCTGGCCGCTTGCCACGGCGTTGTCGGTGGCGCTGGCGGCGGTTATTTACATCGGCGTTTTCCCGGAACCGCTTCTGGCCGGACTCAAGCGCGAGCCGCCCGCTGGGAAAGCCGCGCTGCCGCCTGTCCTGAAGCGGTAACCGGTGGCGCCTGACGCTAACCGCCGGAGCTAACTGCCGGACTCGCGCCCCCGACCCGGTCAGCCCGCGCTAGCCGGCCGCGAGGAGCGGACGCAAGAACCGTCCCGTATGCGACGCCTCAACCGCCGCGATCGCTTCCGGCGGGCCGGCGGCGACCACTTCGCCACCGGCCGCCCCGGCCTCCGGACCTAGATCAATCACCCAGTCCGCGGCCTTAATCACATCCAGGTTGTGCTCGATGACCAGCAACGACGCCCCATTCGCTAAAAGCCGCTCAAACACGCCCAGCAAGACCGCGACATCGGCGAAGTGCAGGCCCGTCGTCGGCTCGTCGAAAATAAACAGCCCGCTGGAAGCCTGGCCCTCGGCGATATGCGCCGCCAGCTTGAGCCGCTGCGCCTCGCCGCCGGAAAGCGTCGTCGCGGGCTGCCCCAGACGCAAATAGCCAAGCCCCACATCGTCCAGCGCGCGCAGTCGCTCGGTCAGCTTCCGAACGCCGTCAAAATGCGCGATGGCTTCGCGGATGGTGAGCTGTAAGACCTCGCGGATGTTTTTCCCGCGAAAGCGAATGTTCAGCGTCTCGGGCGCGAAGCGAGCGCCGTTGCAGGTTTCGCAGGGCAACTCGACATCGGCGAGAAACTGCATCTCGATAGTCACGGTTCCCGCGCCCTGGCAGGCTTCGCAGCGCCCGCCCGGCACGTTGAACGAAAAATGTCCCGGCCCAAAGCCGGCGCGCCTTGCCTCATCGGTGTGCGCGAAGACCTCCCGAATCGCGTCAAAGGCCTTGATGTAGGTGGCCGGATTTGACCGCGACGACCGCCCAATTGGCGACTGATCAACCACGATGGTCTGCGCGATCCGCTCGTGACCTTCTATCGAGGCGCAGACGGCCGCCGCCGCTTCCGGCGAAGCGAGCGCCCGGCATAAGACCTCGTGAACCAGCGTGGACTTGCCCGACCCGGAAACGCCTGTAACGCACGTCAGAACGCCAAGCGGGATGTCCGCGTCAACTTGCTTGAGGTTGTGGACGGATGCGCCGCGCAGACGAATCGCCCGCTCCCAGGCGCGGCGTTTCGCGGGGATCGGAATCCGCCGGTCGCCGCGCAGATAGGCTGCCGTCAGCGAGCGTTGGTCCTGAAGCAGGGCGTCATACGGCCCCTGGAACACGACTTCCCCGCCCTGCTCGCCCGCGCCGGGACCGATGTCCACAATGTAATCCGCCGCGCGAATGGTCGTTTCATCGTGCTCCACCACAACGACCGTATTGCCGCCGTCGCGCAGGCGCTCCAGCGTCGCCACCAGCCGCGCCGTGTCGCGCGGATGCAGGCCGACGCTCGGCTCATCCAAGACGTAAAGCGCCCCGGTCAGCGCCGCGCCAAGGTGCGTGGCGAGCTGGATGCGCTGCGACTCGCCGCCGGATAGCGTCGAAGCCAGCCGGTCAAGCGTCAGATAGCCCAGGCCAACCTCGCTCATGAAACGCAGCCGACTCGTAATCTCGTCAAGCAAGCGAGCGGCAATCGCGCGGCCTTCTGGCGTCAGTCGGTCAGGCAGCGCCGCCAGCCAATCCAGGGCTTCCCGAATGGAAAGGCGAACAATCGACGGCAAATCGCGCCCGCCAACTCGGACAGCCCGCGCTTCCGGGCGCAACCGGCTGCCGCCGCAGTCCGGGCAGGTCGCGTAGCCGCGATATTTCGCCAACAACGCCCGGACATGCAACTTGCGCTTTTTCGTTTCAAGCTGGCCGAAGACGCCCCGAACGCCGCTCCACGGCCCCTGCGGCTCGCCTTCAATAATGAGCTGTTTCTGGTCATCCGTCAGATGCCGAAAAGGCGCTCCCCAGGGAATGTTGTGCCGTTGACAGACCGCGCGCAGCCTGTGTTTGGCCCAGTCGAGCTGCGGCTTTTCAAAGGGCTCCACCGCGCCGTCGGCGAGCGACCGTCCGGCGTCGGGGATGACCTTAGCCATCTCCACGCCAATGACGCTGCCAAACCCCTGGCAGGCCGGGCAAGCTCCATAGGGGCTATTGAAACTGAAGAGCATCGGATCGGGCATCGGATAGGCCAGTTGGCAGGCCTTGCAGGCGAAACGCTCCCCGAAGCGCATTACCGCCGGCGTCGGGCTGACCACGTGAATCGCCATGTCGCCGTGACCTTCCCGAAAGGCCATCTCGACGGAGTCCGTCAGCCGCGCCGCCATATCCGGCCGCGCCGTCAGCCGGTCGGCAATAACTTCAACGCCTTCCAGCGCGGCGCGGGGAAAGTCATCCGGCGCGTTCAGCTCGATGACTTGCCCATCCGCGAGCAAGCGCCGAAACCCGCGCTGCATCAAGCTCATCAGACGCGCGACGACCTCCACCCGCGCCGCCGCCGCGCTTTTCTTGCGCGGGCGCTTCGGCGCGGCGTCCGGCGGACAGCCGCCCGCCGGGGGCGGCGCGACTGGAAACGTCACGTAAAACCGCGCGCCGTCAGGCAGGGATAACGCCTCCTCAACCACCGACTGCGGCGTATCGCGGCGCACGCGCCCGCCGCACCGATAGCAATGCATCTCGCCGACGCGGGCGTAGAGCAGCCGCAGATAATCGTAAATTTCCGTTTGCGTGGCGACGGTCGAGCGCGGCTGGCGCGTCTGATTTTTCTGCTGGACGGCTATCGCCGGGCAGATGCCCGAGATCTCGTCCACGTCCGGCTTCGGCAACCGCTCCAGAAACTGTCGCGCGTAGGCTGACAGCGACTCGACATAGCGGCGATAGCCTTCCGCATAGAGCGTGTCAAAGGCCAGCGACGACTTCCCCGACCCGCTCACGCCGGTCACGACCGTCAGCTTTTCATAGGGGATGGAAACCGTGATGTTTTTGAGGTTGTGAACGCGCGCGCCGCGCGCGACGAGCGGCTCGTCCGCGGTCGCTGACAAGCTGGCTGGAGCGGCGACCAGCGGGGCGGCGGCACCCGGCATAACCCGGCTATGACTTGACCTTGTCAAGGAAACGCTGGCGAAACTTGGCGACTTTGGGGGCGACAACCGCCATACAGTACGGCTGATACGGGTTTCGCGCAAAGTAATCCTGATGATAGCTCTCCGCCGGATAGAAATTTCGCAGCGGCTCGATTTCGGTCACGATGGGCGCGTCAAACGCCTTTTGGGCGGTCAGCTCCGCGACTACGGCTTCGGCCGTCGCCCGCTGCTCGGGCGTCAGGTAGTAGATGCCAGAACGGTACTGCGTGCCGACATCCGCGCCCTGCCGGTTGAGCGTCGTCGGATCATGGATGGCGAAAAACACATTGAGCACATCGCGGTAGCTTATAAGCCGCGGGTCAAAAGTGACTTCCACGACTTCCGCATAGCCGGTTTCCCCAGAGCACACCTGCCGATAGGTCGGATTGGGCGTCTGCCCGTTGGCATAGCCGGAAACCACTTTCTCAACGCCGCGCATGGCGAGATACACGGCTTCCAGACACCAGAAACAGCCGCCGGCTAGAACGGCGACCTCGCGCGGTTCGGTCATACGGACACTTCCCCTGCATTCGGAGCGTTGGCGGCGGGCTCGGCGGGCTCAAGGTGAATCGTGACGTGGGCGATCCCGTAGGCCCGCCGAATCCGCTCCTCCAGAAGGTCGCTGGTCGCATGGGCGCGGCGCAAGTCATTGTGCCGAAAAACAAGCGTGAGTTCGGCAAAGCCATACGCGCCACGCCCCCGCGACCGGACGCGCAGGACATCCACGACATCAAGATCCTGGCGGGCGAGCGCGATGAGGGCGTTGCCATCCACGGCGGCAGCGTCCATGAGGTCGTCAATCGCCGTCATCAAGACATGGTACGCGCCCCAGCCAACCGCCGCGACGACAACCAAGGCGATGACGGGGTCGAGCCAAGCCCAGCCGAGCCGCATGCCGACAAGGCCGGCCAGCACGCCCAGCGTGACATACACATCGCTCAGCGTATGCTGCGCGTCCGCCAGCAGAAAGGCGCTCCCAAGCCGGCGCCCGGCGCGGCGCTCATGCCAGACGACCCACAGGTTGACGATGAGCGCGCCAACCATCACGGCAAAGGTCAGGGGGGTCGGGGCGACCGGCGCGACCGTCCCCGACCAGAGGCGAAGCGCGGCTTCGCGGCCAATTTCGTAGGACAGGAGGCCCATCAGCGCGGCGACGACAAAGGCGCCAATCGGCTCCAGCTTGGCATGGCCGTAGGGGTGTTCGCGGTCGGGCGGCTTAGCCGCGGCGCGAATGAGCCAGACGCCGACAAGGTTGTTGACCGCGTCGGTGAGCGAATGGGCGGCGTCGCCGAGAATAGCCAGCGAGCCGGCCTGCCAGCCGACAAGAGCCTTGGCGGCCACCACGAGCAGGTTGGCGACCAGGAGCGTCCAGAGAACGCGCCGGACAGCGACCGAAGCAAGCGCGGCTTGGGTGTCCTCGGCAGCCATAGCGGGCGTATGAAGTCACGTCCGCGGCGCGGACGTCCAGAATGAGCCGGTCACAGCGCCAAATTCCAGCGCCAATTCCGCGAATCTTTTCAAGGCGCGGCTCGCCGCAATGACGCTCGCGCCGGAATAAGCGAAGGCCGGAAGGTCGCGCTCCTTGGCCGCCGGATGAAGCGGGCGACGACAAGCCGGCCCATCCCTTCCAAAACTGGGCGCTTCAGGCGCTGCGCTCGACGAGCGGCGAAACGGCAGCGGCGGCCGCGCGCCGCAACGGGAACATCGCCACCCGCGACATATCCGGCTCGGCCGGCGACTTCGCCGGAGCAAACCGCGTTGTCACCAGATGCTCCAGCGCCTGCAAAGCCGGGCGCGCGCTGGACACTCCGGACAGTTTCCATAACAGCGTCCGCCGCGCCGTATTGAATGCCGTCAGCACGGTCGGCAGCTCGTCGCGGCCGCCGGTCAGGGTATAGCGCAAGTCGGCGTCGTCCGCCGTGAAGCGCGCAACCGGCCCCAATGCGACTGGTCGCCAGCGCAGCTCTCCGCGCCGGGTGCGCTCTTCCAGTTGAGCGACGCCTTCGGCGGCCAGCCGAACAACCGATACGTATGCGATTTCATCAGCCATGCCGCGCTCCTGAAAAACAGCCGTAGTGCGTGAGACTTTGCCGACGTATACTAATTGCGTGTCATTATTCCTTCTGCGAGAAATCATCCACAATGCCTGCCTCCGTTATTCTTTCCGCTGTTCGGCTTCCGATTGGGAAGTTTCAGGGCTCGCTCAAGTCATTTGCCGCGCCGGCCCTTGGCTCGAAGGTCGTCCGCGCCGCTATTGAGCGGGCGGGGATTGACGCCATTCAGGTGGATGAGGTCGTTATGGGCTGCGTGCTGCAAGCCGGGCTGGGCCAAAATCCGGCGCGGCAAGCGGCGCTCGGCGCGGGACTCCCGCCGGCCGCGGCGGCGCTCACGGTCAATCAGGTGTGCGGCTCGGGGCTGCGCGCCGTCATGCTGGCGGCGCAAGCGATTCAAGCCGGCGACGCCGAGTTTGTTGTCGCCGGGGGGATGGAGTCCATGACCAACGCCCCCTACGTCCTGCCGAAAGCCCGCGAGGGCTACCGCATGGGACACGGCGAAATCGTGGACGTCATGATTCACGATGGACTGTGGTGCGCGTTTGAGAACTGGCACATGGGCTGTACGGCGGAGGTGGTCGCCGAGCGTTACCGCGTCTCCCGCGAAGCGCAGGACGCCTTCGCCGCCGACTCGCAGGCCAAGGCGATCGCCGCCCAGCAAGCCGGGGCGTTTCGGGCGGAAATCGAGCCGGTGACCATCCCGCAGCGGAAAGGCGATCCGGTCGTCTTTACCGAAGACGAAGGCCCGCGCGCCGACACCACAGTGGCGACGCTGGCCAAGCTCAGACCGGCCTTTCAACCCGATGGCACGGTGACGGCGGGCAACGCCTCGACCATCAACGATGGCGCGGCAGCGGTCGTCGTCGCTTCCGAGGCGCAGGCCGAGCGCCTGGGGCGACAGCCGCTGGCCCGCATTGTCGCGCAGGCTATGAGCGGGATCGAGCCGAAGCTGATTATGATGGCTCCGGTTGAAGCAACCCGGCGCGTTTTGGCCAAGGCTGGCTGGCGGGCGGACGACGTGGACTTGTTCGAGTTCAACGAAGCGTTCGCCGCGCAGGCGATTGCCGTCACGCGGGAAGTCGGGGCCGATCCGGCGAAAGTCAATGTCAACGGCGGCGCGATTGCGCTGGGGCACCCGATCGGGGCCAGCGGCGCGCGCGTCCTGGTCACGCTGCTGCATGCGATGCAGGCGCGTCAGGTCAAGCGCGGCGTCGCGGCCCTTTGCCTGGGCGGCGGCAATGCCGTCGCGCTGGCTGTCGAGCGCGACTGAAAACAGCGTCGCCAGCTCCATCCGCGGCTCCGCGCCGGAGCGGAAAGCCAGAGCGTACGATATGCGAGTCAAACTATTCGAGATTGCCCACGCCCGGTCGGGCGACAAAGGCGACACGTCCAACATTGGGCTACTGGCGCGCCGCCCTGAATTTTATCCAGTCCTGCGCGAGCAGGTCACGCCGGAGCGCGTCAAGGCGCACTTTGCCGACCTTTGCCAGGGCGATGTGGAGCGCTACGAGCTGCCTAACCTTGAAGCCCTCAACTTCCTGCTCCACAAGGCGCTCGGCGGCGGCGGCACCGTATCGCTGCGGAGCGACGCGCAAGGCAAGACCTACAGCACGGCTTTGCTGCGAATGGAAATCGAGTTGCCGGAAACGATGGCCGAGCTGATCGGGCGAAGCTAGGCGCGGCGCGCCAGGACGCGATGCGCCGCGCTGGGCGCTTTCAGGCGACTGACTCAGCGGACGGCGGGCACAAGGCGCCCGGCTGTGTTATGCTCGCATTACATTCCTGATGTCTCAACTGCATCCATGAATCGGTTCACCACGCTTGAAGCCTTCGTTGTCGGCGTTGAAGACAGCGCTACGCTTCTGAAGCTTTATATTGAGCGGATTCGTCGAGCGCCGCACCATCCGGCGTATCACCTTGCGGTGTGCGAGCACACGGATGAGCTTCTCACAGCCACGCGCGACTTGCGCCGCGCGGCGGGCGATGTGCCGCCCGCGCTTCTCGAAGGCATCGAAGCCCTGCTAGCGCTAGCCGAAGCGGCGGCGGCGCTGGCGCTGCGCTTGTCCGGCTTCGCCCCGGAGCGACTCGTCGCCGGACTCGATGGGCTTTCGCAAGCGACCTCCTGTTTCGTGGACGTGGTTCGGTCGTTCAGCGGCGAGACGCTCGGCCCGGATGTCTCGCTGGCGGGGCATATCACGCAGCGGCTTCAGACCCTGCTGTCCGCCGAAGCGCCATCCGCGACGAGCGCCACGACCACCCAACACGCGCGCCGCATCACTACCGAGGTCACATTCGATGGCCACGAGGACCCGTTTGACGACCTTGCCGTGGATACGGACGATGACTTTCTCGATGACGTGATTGGAAGCCTGGAAGGGGCGTTTGACGCGGCAGTTCACTCCGCCACAGCCGAACTCCCCGCGCCCGAAGGGTTCTGGCAGGATAGAGCGACCGAGTTCAGCATTCCGCCCGAAGTGCGCCAGCTTTTCACGGAAATTGCCGCCGGCTACACGCAGCCCATCAAGGACTTCATCGCGGAGCTACGCAAAGGCGGCTTTGCGCGCGACTGGCTCGTGGCCTGTCGCCCGGCGGTGGCGAGCCTGCGCCGGGCGTCCGAGTCGATTGATTTCACCGACCTGAGCAGCCGGCTGGAACGACTCGAATCCGCTCTGCTTCAAGATCACAACGAGAGCGACCGTCGCCGCTATGGGCGACACTGGAAGCTGCGCGTTCTGAGCGCCTACGCCGATCTGGAGACGTATCTTCCCAACGCGTTCCTGATACCGCCGGCGGCCACGTCGTCGGAAAGCATCATTGTGAACACGCTGCTCAAGCAGGTTGCGGGCGTCGGACAGCGGACGATCCAAAAGCTTTTCGCGGCCGGCATGTCGCGCATTGAAAGCTACGCGACTGGACTGCCCAGCGACATCGCCTTGGCGGCCGGCATCAAGCGAGCGCTCGCCGAGCGCATCTGCGAGCGGGTTCAGGCCTATCTCCGCGCCCGCGAGACAACGGACGCTGACCTTCAAGCGCGCCTGATCGCTCTCGTTGAAGAGCTGAAGCAACGCCAGTTTGAGTTCAAGCGGGCGACGCTTGAAGAGTGGTACCGCCGCTCGGACTCCACTGAAAAGAAGCGCTGCCGCAAGGCGCGCCAGGAAGTCATGTGGCGCATCAACATCGCGCTGGTTGAACTCGATCAGCTCGACACGCTACACGAAATCAGGAATGCGATTTTTGATAAGCGCATTTCACGGCTGGAAGAGCTAACGAAAGCGTTTCCCAAGCAGCGATGAGCCTCACTCGCCGCCAAACCATCCTGTTTGTTGGGTCTGACGCGGAAATAGCGCAGCTAATTGAAAAGACGCTTTCCGTCGCCGGTTACCAGGTCGAGGTCGCGCCCAACCCCGAAGCGGCGTGCGCGCGCAGCGATCTGTCGCCGACGCTCGTCATTGTGGATACGGCCCCAGGCGTGGGCGAGCTGGCCGCCGCGCGCCTCATGCGCGAGCGCTGGATCACAACGCCCATCATCGCTTTGACGCGCCTGCCAGATGAGGTTCTCTCGCGCGCGATGGAGCGCCTTCGACTTTCGTCGCTCGTTAAGCCGGTCACGCCGGCCCTCCTGCTGGCCACCGTCGCCGATGAGATTGACTGGGAGCAAAATCAGGGCGCGCGCGTCACCTCGCCGCTGGAGTCGCTCGACATCAGTGACGATCTCGTTTTTTTTCTCGGCGACCGGCGGCTCGCGCCCCCGCTCAACGCGATCTACCGGCGGACGGACGAGTTGGAGGCGGCGCTGGGAAACGCTGGGCTGTCGCCATCCAATATGGCGCTCTTTGAGTTGTTTGATGGCCAGAGCACCCTCGCCGACATCATCGACAACCTGCCGCACATCGAGCCGAAAATTTTGCTTCTGGCAAGCTACCTCGCGCGGGTCGGATGGCTGACTCAAGTTACAGACTAGCTCTCGCCGAAGGAGAGTTGGTCGCGGGCTTCTCAGCGAGTATGATGGCGATATGATTCAGAAGGTTGACGTTATTCTCTGGTCAAGGGAAGTCGAGCTGCGCGGGCTGCCGCGCGCGCTTGAAGCCGAGTATGAAGCCCGCGGGGCGTTCTGGGTGACGCGCGGGTTGCGCTTGACGCGCAGCTTGTTTGAGCTGCTTGAAATTGAGCGCCCGGAACTCGAGTTTCGGAAATACGAAGTCCCACCCCCGCCGTCCGCCGGCGAGTCGGCTTCAGGCGCTGCCGAGGAAGCTTCCGTATGACGACGCCGCGGATCGAGTCGCTGCGCAAGATGCTGGCCGCGAACCCCAAGAATGCGATGGCGCATTATGGGCTAGCGAACGAATACTGGAAGCTTTCCGACTATGCGGCCGTCGTCCGGCACCTTACCGCTTATCTCGAAGCTAGCGACGACCAGGGCGCCGGCTACCGGCTGCTTGGACAGGCGCATCAACAGCTAGGCGACCGCGAAGCGGCCCGCGCGGCTTGGCGACAAGGACAGCAAGCCGCCGAGCGCCATGGCCATCCGACGATGGCGGCTGAAATCGGCGAGTTGATCGCCAACCTGGAGTAGCGATGAGCGAGCCGGCGCCCCAAGCTGAGCCGCTCGCGCGGCGCCCTCGCCCGTGGCGGCGCTGGCTTACGCTCGGCTTGGCTTTGGCTGGCGCGGTTGGCGGCGGCTATGCGTGGCTTGCGCGATCAAGCGGCGGCGAGGCTCAGGCCGAAGCGACGCTCCAGCGCATCGCGTCCACGGTCGGACTGGCGCTTGACGGACAGCTCGCCAACTTGCCGGCAGCCAAGCCGGCGACCGTTCACCGCGGCGACCAGTCGGCGGATCATTGGCAGCTTCAGCTCAAGGCGACCCGGCAAAGTCTCGAACAGCAGCTTCTACGCCATCCGACGGCGGATGGCCATCGCGCCCTGGGACGCTTCTACCTTGCTGAGGGGCAGCCGCTAGCGGCGTTTGCCCACTTGCAACTCGCGCTTCAGCAGTTTCCCCGCGATGCGCGGCTACGCAGCGATCTCGGGCTGGCGCTCCTGGAAGCCGCCCGCGATGCGCCGGAAGCGGCCGCGGAGGCGCTCGACGCTTTTGCCGAGGCGCTGCGCCTTGATCCGGACTTGCTGGAAGCTCGCTACAACCGCGCCCGCGCGCTGGAGGCAACGGGCCGCCGAGCTGAGGCGCTGGACGCTTGGCGCGACTACGCAACGCGCGACCCGCAATCAGCCTGGGGCGCCCTCGCCCGCGATCGCATCGCGTTTCTCGAGCGCTACCCGTAGCTCGCTTTTCAAGCCGCCTCCGCATCAGCGTCGCGGTCGCCCTTCGCGGGATCTCGGCGCCCGCCTCCGCCGCTTTCCGCTTTTTGCAGACCCCGGCGACGCC
This sequence comes from Chloracidobacterium sp. CP2_5A, assembly GCA_002254845.1. GTDB lineage: Bacteria > Acidobacteriota > Blastocatellia > Chloracidobacteriales > Chloracidobacteriaceae > Chloracidobacterium. The sequence goes on from NKPT01000009.1 coordinate 46,440, forward strand.
GTTCGAAAAGCGGGCTACGCCTGCGCCGCCAGCGACGGGCCGCTTAGGCTACGGCTGACTTTTCCGGCTCAATGATTTCGTTGCCGCGACCAAAGAGAAACCGCGTGGGGTGGTCGCGCATGATTTTGTCCTGCAAGCGCATGAGGCCGTAAAGCAGCGCTTCCGGGCGCGGCGGGCAGCCCGGCACGTAGACATCCACCGGAATGACGCGGTCAACGCCTTGCAAAGTGGAGTAAGTGTTGAATGGCCCGCCTACGTTCGAGCATGAGCCCATCGAAATGACCCACTTCGGGTCGGGCATCTGCTCATAGACGCGGCGCACGACTGGCGCCATCTTGAGCGTGACCGTGCCGGCGACGATGATCAGGTCGGATTGACGCGGGCTTGGACGAAACACGCCCGCGCCAAAGCGGTCCAAGTCGAATCGGGAAGCGCCCGTCGCCATCATTTCAATCGCGCAGCAGGCGAGCCCGAACGTCATCGGCCAGAGGGCCGACTTGCGCGCCCAGTTGAAAATGAAGTCAACCGACGAGAGAACCAAGCCCGGCGTTTCTTCGCGTACCATCGCTGATACCTTTCCTTTAGCTTAGCCTGAACCGCGCGCTGACGCCTTTCAGCTTCAACTACACCCAATCCAGCGCGCCCTTGCGCCAGGCGTAGTAGTAGCCAACAACCAGAATGCCGATGAAAATAAACGCTTCAATCAGCCCGAACAGCGCTAATTGGTCGTAGATCACCGCCCAGGGGAAAAGGAAAATTGTTTCCACATCGAAGATGAGAAACAGCATAGCGATGACGTAGTAGCGCACGGAAATGCGCTCGCGCGCGTCGCTGACCGGGTCCACGCCGCACTCGTACGACATCATCTTCTCCGGGGTCATGACCGTGCGCCGCACGAAGCGCCCAACCGTCAAAGCGCCAATCGGTATCGCCAGCGCAACGGCAAACAGCAAGATGATCGGGATGTAACCCATGATCGGGCCGCGCGCGGGCGCGTCCGCAGCGGCTTGTTGTAAGAGGAAGAAGACGGTTGAAGACATAGCGGGCGGACAATGCGCAATCAGCGGGACGCCTTTCCGTAACCAAGCGCACGCTTGGCGGAGATCATCCCGGCTCATCGCCGAATGCGTCGCGCGTCAACCGCTTGGCGCGGGCGATTACTCAGTCGCGGGCGGCGCGTCGCTCGCCAGCGCGTCAACCGCCGGCGGTTCCGGTCGGTCAGCCGCGGCGACGGGCGCGGGCGGCGCGGCTTTCGCCCCGTCCTTCGCTTGGCGCGTGTCCAGCTCGCGGATGCGCGCCGCCTTGCCGCGCAGGTTGCGCAGGTAATACAGCTTCGCCCGGCGCACGCGCCCGCGCCGAACCACCTCGATCTTGTCAATGCTCGGCGAGTGCAGCGGGAAAATGCGCTCGACGCCAATGCCGAAGCTGACCTTGCGGACGGTGAAGGTTTCGCGCGCGCCGCCATGCTTGCGGGCGATGACAATGCCCTCGAAAACCTGAATGCGCTCCTTTTCGCCTTCCTTGATCTTGACGTGGACGCGCACCGTATCCCCGGCGATAAAAGATGGGTGCTGACGCAGATACGCCTGCTCAACGGCCTGTAGGTCGGGTTTAATCATTGAGTCGATTCCTCTCGCGCTATGGTGATGAGTTGCATTCCGCAGGCTGCGCCGCCGGCGCTGCCGCGCGCAGCAGTTCGGTGAGTAAGCGACGGTCGGTGTCATCCAACCGGGCGGGGTCGGTCAGCAGGTCCGGGCGATAGCGCAGGGTTTTACGCAATGCCGCCCGCCGGCGCCACAAATTCACTTCCGCGTGGTTGCCGGTCAGGAGCTCCGCCGGCACCGACCAGCCGCGGTACGTCGCCGGGCGGGTGTAAACGGGATAATCCAGCCGTCCGGTCTGAAACGATTCGTATTGAGCGGAGGTCGGGCTGCCCAGCGCATTTGGCAGCAGCCGAATAACGGCGTCCATGACCACCATGGCGGCCGGCTCGCCGCCGCTTAGGATGTAGTCCCCTATCGAAAGCTCTTCCGTCGCCAGATGCTCGGCAACCCGCTCGTCCACTCCCTCATAGCGCCCGCAGATCAAGATGACCTGTGACTGCCGACTGAGACGAAGCGCCGCCGCCTGGTCGAAGCGTCGCCCCTGAGGCGTCAGCAAGATAATGGACGGATCAGACTGGCGGTGGGTGAGCGACTCGACGGCGCGGAAAATCGGCTCTGGCTTGAGCACCATGCCATCTTCCCCGCCATAGGGGCGGTCGTCTACGACTTGGTGGCGATCATAAGTCCAGTCGCGCAAGTCGTGGATGCCGATTTCAACCTGCCGGCGCTCGCGGGCGCGACGGGCGATGCCATGCGCGAGGAAGCCGTCGAAGAAAGCCGGAAATATCGTGAGCACATCGAGCCGCATGGTCTGTTACGCCGAAGCCGCCGCGCGCGCCGGTCATCAGCCGCCTTTCCTCTCTCAATCCAATAGCCCTTCCGGCGGCGTGATCCGAATGCGCTTGGCGCTCACATCTACATCCGGGCAAATGGCGCGAGCGAATGGCACGAGGCGCTCCCGGCGCTCGCCACCAGGCTGCGCCTGCTCAATGACCAGAACGCCGCCGCCGTAGGGCGCGAAATCCACGACCGTTCCGACCGCTTCCCCATTCATCAGCTCGACGCGGCAGCCAATCAAATCATCGTAAAAAAACTCATCCTGGGGCGGCGTTACCCGCGCCGAGAGCGGCACGCACACTTGGTGGCCCGCCAGCGACTCAACCTCATTGATGTGATTGAGACCGACAAACTTCAGAATGACGCTGCCCTTTCGAAACCAAGCCCGCTCAATCGCCGCGGCCCGCAGCGACCCGCGCGCTGGGCGCAGCCATACGCTCACGCCGGCGGCGAACCGTTCCGGGTAATCGCTGAGCGACGTGGCGATGACTTCGCCGCGCAAGCCGCGCGGGCGGCGAATCGCCGCAATCGTGACCAGCTCCTCGCTGGGGGGCGGCGGGTGGCTCGCGAACGCGCTCATTCGACCACCTCAAGCGACACGCGGCGGGAGATCGTCGCGCCGACGGCTGATAGCAGGCTGCGCATCGCCGTGATGGTGCGCCCGTGGCGGCCGATGATCTTCCCGACATCCGCCGGATCAACCTTCAGCTTCACCGCCAGCGCGTTCCCATGCGCCTCGACCGACGCCGAGACCGCTTCGGGCGCATCCGCCAGCGCGCGCGCTATGTGTTCTGTCAAACGAGCCACATCCGCCACAGTCACGCCTCGCAAGGACGCGCCGCGCCAAAGACGGCGACGCGTCGTTCAGTCAAGCTTTTAGTTAGTTAAGCGTTCGGCGTTGGCGCCGCGGTCGCCTCGGCCGCGCGCCGCGCCCGCGCAATCAGGGACTTCACCGTATCGGACGGCTGCGCCCCGCACTTCATCCAGTAGTCCACCCGGTCAAGCTTCACAACGAGCTGCTCCGGGTCGGTTAGCGGATTGCGGTAGCCGAGAATCTCGATAAAGCCGCCATCGCGCTTCGAGCGTTTTTCAGTCACGACGATTCGATAGAACGGCCGCCGATGCGTGCCGCGGCGCGTTAGACGAATGGAAAGCACCGTTATTTCCTCCACCACACTGTTGAAAAAAAGTGTATTCCCTAATGCGCGCTGGCAGCGCCAGCCTGCCAACCACGCATCACTTCCGCTTCTTTTTCTTTTTCGGAGGCGTGTGCTGCTTGCTGCGCTTTCCGCCGCCAAAGCCGCCGCCAAAGCCCGTCCCCCCGCGCGGGGCGGGCGGAAGCATGCCCCCCAGTCCGCCGCCAAAGCCGCCAAACAGCCCGCTCATGCCGCCAAACAAGCCGCCGCGCGTCATCTGCTGCATCATCTGGCGCATCGTCGCAAACTCATTGAGAAGGTCCTCGACCTTGCGCGCGGTCGTGCCGCTGCCCTTGGCCACGCGCTTGCGCCGCGATGGGCTCTTGGCAAGCAAGGTGTGATCCTCGCGCTCCTGTTTGGTCATCGAGTTGATGATGGCTTCGGTTTCCTTGAGCTTCCGCTGCATCATCTGGGACTGCTGAGGCGTCAGGCGCAGATTCATTCCGCCGAGCAAACCGTCGGGGAGCATGCCAAGCAACTTGTCAAGCGAGCCGAGCTTGCCGACCTGCCGCAACTGGGCGCGGTAGTCCTCCAGCGTGAAGCGGTTTTCGAGCATCCGCTGCTGGAGACGCAGCGCCTCGGCTTCATCCACATCCTGCTGAACCTTCTCGATCAGCGACAAGACATCGCCCATGCCCAGGATGCGCTGCGCGATGCGGTCGGGGTAAAACGGCTCCAGCGCGTCGTATTTTTCCCCAACGCCCACGAATTTGACCGGCTGACCTATCAGGCTGCGGATGGAGAGCGCCGCCCCGCCGCGCGCGTCGCCGTCCATTTTCGAGAGCACGACGCCGGTCAGCCCAATGCGCTCGTGAAACTCCGTCGCGCTCCGCGCCGCGTCTTGCCCAATCATGGCGTCGGCGACGAAAAGCGTCTCGACGGGGTTGAGTTCCGCCTTGAGCTGCGCCAGCTCGGTCATCAACTCGTCATCAATGTGTAGCCGCCCGGCTGTATCCACCAGCAGCGTATCGAAGCCGCGTAACTGAGCGTCGCGGTAGGCGGCGCGCGCCAGCGCCAGCGGATCATTCGTCGCGGGGTCTTCATACACCGGAATGCCAATCGCCTTGCCAATCACAGACAACTGGTCGCGCGCCGCGGGGCGATAAACGTCCACCGAGACAAGCAGCGGGTGACGCTTGCGCTGGCGGGCGAAAAAGCGCGCAATCTTGCCGGTCGAGGTCGTTTTGCCGGAGCCCTGCAGCCCCACCATTAGGATGACGTTCGGGTTCTGATGATTGAAAGTCACGTCCGCGGCGTCGCCGCCAAGCAGCTCAACCATCTCGTCAAAGACAATTTTGACGACCTGCTGCGCCGGCGAGAGCGCATCCCAGACTTGCTGCCCAATCGCCTTTTCCTTGACCCGCTCGATGAACTGCTTGACGACGCCGTAGTTGACATCCGCTTCAAGCAGCGCCACGCGGATGTCGCCCATGGCCGCGTTGATGTGCGCTTCAGTGAGCTTGCTCTCTCCGCGTAGCGTCTTGAGCGTCTTTTTGAGTTTTTCCGAAAGCGTCTCAAACATCAGCGATCCCCCGCGTCGGCGCCCAGCAAGTCCCTGAGCGGATGGTCAGCGTTCGTTTCTCCGCAAAGGAAAGCTGTAAGGTTAGCGCCTCGCCCTGGAGGCGTCAAGCTGGCCGAAATATCAACTGACATTCGACTTTGAACGAGCGAGACGGGCGGCGCGCTCGGCATCCGGCGGGATTGGCTGGGCAGCGGCGCGGCGACTCGCTACACTGTCATTCCCCTTGGCGTCAAAACCGAGCTTCGGCTCGGCATCTCGTCAGCCAGCTCGCCTTTTGCAAAAGGCGTAGCGCTAGCCGCTTTGAGATCGTCGCGGACAGCGCCCCGCTCAGGCGCGCCGTCCAGAGCGGTCCAGCTCGCGCCCGCCCCAAAGCGGCGACGTCGCCCCGGAAAGCGCGCTTGGCTTTCGCTTCCCGCATATGTCCCGCTGGCTTTCGCCCTCCAGTATCGGTCTTGCGCTCAGCGGCGGCGGCCCGCGCGGGCTCGCTCATATTGGCGTCATCAAGGCGCTTGACGCCCATGGCATCGCTCCCGCCTTCATTGCCGGAACAAGCGCTGGGAGCATCGTCGGCGCGATGCTAGCGGCGGGCTTGTCCTGGCGCGAGATGCGCGACATCGCGGCTTCCACTTTTTGGCCTGAGCTGTTTGACGGCGACCGCCTCGAGCGGTTCTGCGCTCAGCACCTGCCGGCCACCTTCGAGGAGCTAGAGCGCCCGTTTGTCGCCATCGCCGGCGAGTGGCCGTCGCGTCGGCTGGTTGTCCTCCGGGAGGGCGACTTGCCGAGCGCTATCAGCGCCAGCTGCGCGCTGCCGGGCGCCCGGCGCCCTGTCATCCGCGAGGGTCTTTCCCTGCTCGACGGCGGACTGGCCTGTCCGCTGCCTTCCGTCCCGGCGCGGGAGATGGGAGCGACCCACGTTGTGGCCTCCGACGTGCTGGGCATCGCTTCCGTTTTGCGCGCCGTCGGCGTGGAACCGACCGCGCCCGCCGTCAGGCGGTTTTTCCCCCATCACTATCGCCGGGCGCTCGACGCGGCGGATACGCTCATTGCGCCGGCGATTCCGCTGTACGGACTGCTGCCCGTCGGAAGCGGTCGTCTTGACGCCGTCATCGCCGCCGGGGAAGCCGCCGCTCATGCCGCGCTCAGTCAGCGACTCCGGCGTAGCGCCTAACGCTCGCCAAGCAGACGCCCCGCGACCGCGCGACAAGCCCGCCCAGCTGCGCGCCGCTCACAGGTGCCGCTCGATGAAGGCTAGCATTCGCCCGTAAAGGTGCTTGACGCGGTAGGGCGTCACGACGCCGTGCCGCGACTGCGGATAGGCCAAAAACTCGAACGGGCGATCCGCTTTCTGTAAGGCGTCTATGAGCTGCACCGAGTTGCGCGGGTGCACGTTGTCATCCATCAACCCGTGAATCAGCAACAGCGGGCCACGCAACCGCTCGGCCGCGGACACGACCGAGCTCCGCTCGTAGCCTTCCGGATTGTCCTGCGGCAGCTTCATGTAACGCTCCGTATAAATCGAATCGTAATTGCGCCAATCGGTCACTGGCGCGCCCGCGATGCCGCACTTGAACGCCGCGCTGTGCGTCAGCGCGTAGGCCGTCATATAGCCGCCATAGCTCCAGCCCCACAGGCCAATTCGGTCGCCGTCCACAAAGGGAAGCGTCTTTAGGTACGCGACGCCATCTTCCAAATCGCGCAGCTCTAGCTCGCCCAGCCTGCCGTAAACCGCAGCCATCGAGCGCATGCCCTTGCCGCTGGCCGAACGGTTGTCGCACACCCACACCAAATAGCCCCGCTGCGCCAACAGCTGATGCCACAGCATGCGCTGCCCGCCCCACCGATCCACGACTGACTGCGCGCCAGGGCCGCTGTAGGCGTAGCACCATACCGCATACTTCTTCCGCGGATCGAAATCCGGCGGGCGCAGCAGCATCGCTTCCATCTGGAAGCCGTCGCGCGTCTTAACTTGCCGAAATTCCGGCGGCGTCACGCCGTACTCGGCCGCCAGCGCGCGCGCTTCGGCATTGTCCGCCACGACGCGCAGCAGCGAGCCGTCCGCGCGGCGCAAGCTGATTTGCGGCGGCGTGGCCGCTGCGCTCGACGTATCGAAGTAGGCCGTGCAGTCGGCGTTGAAGTCCGCTTCATGCGTCCCTTCCATCTGGCTCAGGCGCGTTAGCCCCGTGCCGTCCAGCCTGACGCGGTAAATATGGTTGGCGATGGGCGAATGGGCGGCGGCAGCGAAATACGCCATGCCGTCGGCGACGCCGTATAACTCGCGCACGTCCCACTCGCCCTGCGTCACGGCGCGCAGGCGCTTGCCGTCGGCCGCGTGGCGATATAGATGCCGAAAGCCTGTCTCGTCACTCTGCCAGAGAAACGACCCGTCCGGCAGGAACGTCGGCAGCTCGACCACTTCCACCCAGGCAGTTGAGCTCGCCTCGCGTAGCAGGCGCTCCGGGGCATCGGGGCGCGGCAGAGACGGCAGGCTTTCCAGCAGGCGCACCGTCGTCGCGGCGAGGTCAAGGAACGTCTGCCGCCGGTTCTGAACCTCAAACAACAGCCGATTGGCGTCGCGCGGATGCCAGCCGACGCGGGTTACGATCCGGTCGTCGGCCGGATAGGCTTCCAGATTGACTTCCGCCCGCTCGCCGTCGCAGGTGACGACATGCAGCGAGACCAGCGGGTTGGGGTCGCCGGCCTGCGGATAATGGGTTTTCTCAACCCGCTGCCGAAACGGCAGGTCATCAGCGAGGACGTGAACCGGCACGGCCGTGTCGTCCAGGCGCAGGTAAGCGAGCAGCGTGCCCGACGCATTCCACCAGTAGCCGCGCCGCTTTCCGCGCCCATAAACCTCCTCTTCGTAAACCCAGTCGAGAACGCCGTTGAAAACGCTGGTCGAGCCGTCCTGCGTCAGGCGGCGCTCAGTCGGCGGCTCGGCTTCAAGGTCAATAAGAAACAGGTCGTGGTTCCGAACCAAGCTGACGCGCTTCCCATCGGGGCTGAAGTCGTATTCCTCTTCAGCGGCGTCGGGCGAGTCGGTCAGTCGCCGGGCGCGATTGGCGGTGAAATCGTAGAGATACAGATCGTTGTCGGCGCCGATGAGCGCGCGCCGGAAGTCCGCGTCGAAGACGACTGAGCGGAGTCCGGCAGCCGTCCGCGCGCCGTCCGGCGACATTCCGGCGGCTTCCAGCGCCTGCCGCATCGCCGCCGGGTCATGGAAGGGCGCGCGCTTGCCGGTCATCGCCTCAACGCGCACCGCTTCAGACTGGCGAGTCTGCGCGTTGGTTTCAAACGCTAGGTAATGCTTGTTGTCTGGCAGCCAGACAAGGCGCGGCAGGCTGCCCGTGAAGTTCACCCTCTGAACGGGGTCAAAAAGCGATTCCAGGGTCAGTTGCTTGGCGGCTTTCTGGCGAGCCGCCAGAGCTGGCTGAGCCAATGACGGCATTAGCGAAGCCAGCGTCAGCAAAGCCAGAAAGGCGGACAGCAGGACGCCAAGCCGCCCGCCGGATGCGGCCGCTGGTCGTCGAGGGCGCTTCATGAGCATTCTCCTTGGGTTGGCGCGATGCCTTGATGTTTCGCCATGCCTTACGCGATGTCCGCCAGTTGCGCAACCCCATTGGGCTAGAAACGAGACGGCTTGGCCGGTCGCGCCGATTCCGGCAAACTGTCGCGCATGATTGTCGCCGAGGGACTGGTCAAAGTTTACCGCGACCGCAAGCGCGGCGAGGTTCGCGCCGTGGACGGCGTAAGCTTTACGGTTCACGCCGGCGAAATCTTCGGACTACTGGGCGCCAACGGCGCGGGCAAAACCACGACGCTGCGCATGTTGGGAACGCTGCTTCAGCCGACCGACGGCACAGCCTACGTGGCGGGCTTTGACGCCCGGCTGGAGCCGGAAAAGGTGCGCGCCCACATCGGCTTTCTCTCGACGACGACGGCGCTTTATGGCCGTCTGACCGTCCGCGAAATGGCGGAATACTTCGGGCGGCTGCATGGTCTCGACGAAGCCACGCTGCGGACGCGCATCAAAAGCGTCTTCACGACGCTCGGCATGCACGAGTTCGCCGAGGCGCGCTGCGACACGCTCTCGACCGGACAAAAGCAACGCGCCTCGATTGCCCGCTCTATCCTTCACGAGCCTCCGGTCATGATTTTTGACGAGCCGACAACAGGACTCGACGTGATGACCTCGCGCACGATTGTGGGCTTTATTCGGCGCTGTCGGAACGAGGGGCGCGCGGTGATCTTTTCAACGCACGTCATGAGCGAGGCCGAACGGCTCTGCGACCGGATTGGCGTCATCCATGCGGGACGACTGGTCGCCGTCGGCACGCTCGCCGAACTCCGCCAGCAAACCGGCGCGACCTTCCTGGAAGAAGTGTTCTTGCGGCTGGTCGCGCCCGATGAAGCCGACGAGGGAAGGAGAAAAAATGGAGAATGAGGAACGGAGAATAAAGACGACCGCGCCCCGCCCGCCGGCCCAGCCGCGATCCTGGCAGCGCATCGGCTGCGTCTATGCCAAGGAGATGCGCGAAACCTTGCGCGACAAGCGGGTTTTATTCGGCGTTTTCATTTCGCCGCTGCTGCTGACGCCGCTGCTGCTGGTCGTGATTGGCTACTTCGCCAATCGCAAGGCCGTCGAAGACAAGGCGGAGGTCCTCGCCGTCGCCCTGTCCGGCGCGCCCGCTGCGCTCCGCGCGGCCCTGGAGCGCGACGCTTCGCTCTCCGTCGTGGTGGCCGACAACGGCGGCGATCCGGCGGACGCGCTCGTGCAGCGGCGACGAGCGCGCGTCGCCTTGATCGCGCCGGCTGAAAGCGAGCAAATCCTCGCCGCCAACGGAACGCTTCCGCTGGAGCTCATCTTTGACCCATCTAACGAAAAGTCCATATCGGCGATGCGGCGCGTGCAGGATGCCCTTGACGAGTTCAATCGCGCCACGACCAGCGAGCGCTTGAAGCGGCTTAACTTGGATACTTCGCTGATCACGCCGACCACGCTGAGGAAGCGCAGCGTCGCTTCGGACAAAAACATTGGCGGCCTTATCCTCGGCGCGGTGCTGCCCTACCTCATCGTCCTGACGGCCGCGTTTGGCGGCATGACCAGCGCCTTCGATCTGGGCGCCGGGGAAAAAGAGCGCGGCACGATGGAAACGCTGCTGGTGTCGCCGGCCACGCGCACGGAAATCATCCTGGGCAAGACGCTAACCATCACCACGGTTAGCTTTGCCTCGGCGATCTTCACCATCATCGGCCTCGTTGGGTCATTTGTCATCGGGCTGAGTTACTTCGCGCAACTCACGCAGGGTAAAATCGCCATTTCCTACGCGGCCGTCGCCGTCATGACGCTCGTCACCCTGCCGCTGACGCTGTTTACCTCGTCGCTCTTGATGATTTTGTCGTCGTTCGCCCGCAACCAAAAGGAAGCGCAGTCATATTCCCTGCCCTTCGTGATGGTGGTTATTTTGCCCGCCTTGCTGTCGCTCTTTGTCGGCGACGAGAATCCGCTGGGCATGAGCGTCATTCCGCTGCTCAACTGCGCGCTGGCCATCAAGCAGGCGCTTTCCGGGTCGCTGACCCTCGGCTTCTTCGCGCTCACGTTCGTATCGTCGGCCGTTTACGCGGCGATTGCCATTGCGGCGGGCACGGCGCTCTTCAACCGCGAGGAAATTCTATTTCGCTCCTAACCTGAAGCCGAACATGAAGCCGCCCGACATGAAGCCGCCCGCGCCACTCGGCGGAACAAACAATAGGCGGGAAGCGCTAGCGTTTGGGCGATGCGCCGTGCAATATGCAGCTTCCGTCGCGCAGGCGGCCTCAAGGCCTAAATTTTCCAAAGTCAATCCTCGCTGGTTGTCGCATGAAACTGGTCGTCCCATGAAAATTGACCATCTCGGCATTGCCGTTGAATCTATTGAAAAAGCGCTGAGCTTCTACCAAACGGCGCTGGGTCTCGAGCTTGCCCACACTGAAGTTGTGGATGAGCAGGGCGTCCGGGTCGCCATGCTGCCCATCGGCGAAAGCCGAATCGAACTCCTTGAGCCGACCGCTCCCGACACCCCCGTTGGCAAGTTTATCGCCAAGCGCGGCGGCGGCATTCACCACATCAGCCTCAACGTGGACGACCTCGAAGCCGCGCTCGGTCGCCTCAAGGCGCAGGGCATCCCGCTGATTGACGAGACGCCGCGCATCGGCGCGGAAGGCTGTCTCATCGCGTTTGTCCACCCGAAAGGCGCGGGCGGCGTACTGGTCGAGCTTTCCCAAAAGGCGACCCAGAGCATCGCTTCGGCGGAAGACTCGGCGGAAGCGCCGCCGCCGCTATCGGCGGGTTGACACTGAAAAACCTCGCGCGAAAACCGCGCGCGCTCGACTGGCGGTCTGCGTCAGAGAGCATTCATCGTTGAGAAATGACATCGTTGCCATCATGAAAAAATCTCTTATTATCTTCGCTTTCGTGTGCTTTCTCGCCGGCGGCGCGCTGGTGGCTCAAAACTACCTGACCCGGCCCCAATCGCCCCTCACGCTCGCCACGGACGACATCAATAAATTTCTGGCCGACCTTCCGGCGGGCAACCTCGCCGGCCTGCGCGAGGATCCGAAGGGCAAGGAAGAGTTCCGCAAGCAGATTGCGCGCTCGCTCGCCATCGTCGCGGAAGCCGAGCAGCGCGGGCTGTTCCAAAAGCCTGAAGTCAAAAGCCAGCTTGACATCGCCTACGCGCAGATTGTCGGCGAGATGTGGAATCGTCGCCCGGAAGCCAAGGAAAAGCCAATTGGCAAGGGAGACATCGAGGCTTTTTACCGCGAGCGTCCGACGGCGTTTGAAGACTTCCTGACGCAGAATCCGCAGTTTCGCCAAGCTCCTAAAATGGATGAGCTCAAGGAAAAATACGGCGAGTTTCAGGTTGCCCGCCTGCGCGGCGAGGCCGCCGGCGTCAACAAGACCGCCGCCTTTCAGCTTCAGTGGCGACTGCTTCAGGCCAACATTGTCGGCAATGAAATCATTGGCAAGCTTCAGGAGTCGGCGAAGGCTTCGGCTGAGGAAATCGAGGCTTACTACAAAGCGCACCCGGAAGAGTTTGAGGAATACAAAGCCAGCCACATTTTGATTTCCACCACCCAGCCGCCCGCATCGCCCGACGGGAAAACGCCTGCCAAGGCGTTGACGGAAGCCGAAGCGCGCGCCAAAGCCGAAGGTCTGATCAAGCAGCTTCAAGGGGGCGCCGATTTTGCCAAGCTGGCGGAGCAATATTCCGACGACCCTGGCTCGAAGAAGCAGGGCGGCGACCTCGGTTACTTCCGCGAAGGCATGATGGTGGCGCCATTCTTCGAGGGCGTGAAGGCGCTTCAGGTGGGGAGCTTTTCCGCTGCGCCGGTGCAGACGCAGTTTGGCTTTCACATCATCAAGTTGCTTGACAAGCGCCCGAAGCCGCTTGACGAGCCGACCAAGCGCGAAGTCGGGGAAAAGCTCCGCCAGCGCAAGGTCGAAAACAAGCTGGATGAGCTTGTGGCCCGCTACGGCATTGTCGTTCCAAGCGATTTCACCGTTCCCCCCGCGCCCGCTTCATAAGCTCGCTATAAACTCGCCGCCCATAGGAGGCTTGCCCTGCCATGCAGTTCAACGAGGAACATCAGCTTTTCCGCAAAACGCTCCGCGACTTCATCGAGAAGGAAATCTCGCCCCACGTGGACCAGTGGGAGAAAGACGGCATCTGGCCGGCCCACGAAGTGCTCAAGAAAATGGGCGATTTGGATTTTCTGGGCGTCAACTACCCGACGGAGTATGGCGGGCTGGGGCTGGATTACTGGTACAACGTCATCCGCGCCGAGGAGCTTGGGCGCATTCCCTGCGGCGGCGTGCCGATGGGGATTACGGTGCACACGGATATGTGCACCCCGGCGCTGGCTGAATTCGGCTCCCACGAGCTCAAGAAGCGCTTTCTGGAACCAGCCATTCGCGGGACGCAGGTCGGCGCCATCGCCGTCTCGGAACCTGACGCCGGCTCGGACGTGGCCCGCATTCGGACGCGCGCCGAATCCGATGGCGACCATTACGTCATCACCGGAAACAAGATGTGGATTACCAACGGCACGCAGGCCGACTGGATCTGCCTGCTGGCGCGCACCTCGCCCGGCGAGTCGTTCGAGGGCATGTCGCTCATCATGGTGCCGACCGACACGCCCGGCTTTATCGTCAGCCGCAAGATCGAGAAGCTCGGCAACTGGTCGTCAGACACGGCGGAACTCGCCTTCGAGGGCTTGCGCGTGCCGAAGGCGTTTCGCATCGGGGAGGAGGGACAGGGCTTCCGGCTCCAAATGCAGCAATTCCAGAAAGAGCGGCTGATTGCGGCCGTGACGTGCTACGCCGGGGCGGAGCGCATTGTGGAAATCACAAAAAACTACCTCAAGACGCGCAAGACCTTTGGCAAGCCGCTCATTGACAATCAGTATATTCAGTTCCGACTCGCGGAAGTGGTCACGGAAATCGAGTGCCTGCGGCAACTTTGCTACCACTGCACGGAAAAGCTCATCGCCGGGCAGGACATGACGCGCGAAGCCTCGATGGCGAAGCTCAAGGGCGGACAGCTCGTCCGGCTGGCCGCCGATGTCTGCCTGCAATTTCACGGCGGCATGGGCTACACCGAGGAATACCCGCTGGCGCGCTACTTCCGCGACACGCGGCTTTTCCCGATTGGCGGCGGCGCGGACGAAATCATGATGGGCATTATCGCCAAGTACGAGGGCTTCTACAGCGAGCGCCCGCGCGCCGCCTCGACGAAATCGGCAACCGCTTAGAAACGACGCCAGCGCGCGACCGGCAGCCAAAAACGCAATCAAGGGGGGCGACTTCGGCCTGAAGTCGCCCCCCTTGATCCGGTTGAAGCTTCCGGCTTAGCCCCGAAAATCCGGCAGGATCATGTTCCGGTCGCCTGGCGCGGGGTTGCGCATCCAATCCTGCATCCGGCGGGCGACATCCGGGTTGCCGTTCGCGCCGAGGTAGTTTAGGTGTTGCCGCACGCCAAACCCTTCGCGGACGAAGTTCACGAAGTCGCCGACGTTGCCGCGCCCGAAGGCCTCGCGGTTTGCGCCGAAGTACTGGCTAACGATGTCGGTTTGGTGGGCGATGGAAGTCACATTGACCGCCGCCGGGAAGTCATTGGCATTCGCCGCGCCGCCCAGCGTCATGACGTGCACGCGCGCCAGCATTTGATTGGCGGCGGCTTGCCCGCGCTGTTGCGTTAGATGCCGCTCAACCAGCCGGAGCGCTTCCGCGCTGATGGCCGCGCCCTGGCTATAGCCAACCACCCGGACAGGGCTGTTCGGGTAGCTTTCCAGTTGCGCCAAAATCATATTGGCTTGCGTCTGGGCTGCAGGCGGATTCTGAAGCGCGTTTCGCTTGGTCCAGTCGGCGGTGGAAGGATTGACGGTCGCTTCGGCAAGATAGCGCGTCGTCCGACCTAAGATGAACGCCTCCCGGTTGACCGGGTTCAGCCCGATGGCGAGTCGCGCCGGCAAGGGCAGGCTGTTGTAATCCGCCTCGGCGCGCGCCCGCGCCTGGCGCGCCTGATGCGCCAGCGTCACGCCGGCGGCCGCCGCCGGATCGGAGTTGTTATAGACCATTTCGACCGGACGCCCGGTCACGCGGGAGACTTCCTGCGCGAGACTCGTCGCGCCTGAAAACGGCGTCGCGATGCCGTTAACGACAATCACTGGCGGCGCGGCGTTGGGGTCAGCGCCGGGAGACGTCACGCGAAACGCCGCGCCGTTGAGGCGACTGTCGGCCGCCAGCGGAGAGACGCGCGGCGGCGCAGCCGGATTGGCGCGCGCTCCGGTAAGTGGACCGGTTGGGAAGAGACGAGTTGGCGCGGCGGCTGGCGGCGCGGCGGCGGCTAGGATTTGTCCCTTGCGCAGCGTGCCCGCCATCTGAAGCTCGGAGAGCCGGACGGCATTGGCGGGCGCGCTAGCGCCGCTGGCCGGCGGCGCGGGTGTCGCGCGGGGCGAGTTGGTCGTCGAGGGAATCGCGCGGGCGAGAGAGCGCGTCGCTTGAGGCTGAATCCGATTCGTCATAACAGCGGGCCCTTTGGCAAGCTGCGCCCCCGCCGATACGCGGCAGGGGTTACAGGCTGAGTCGTTGTTTTTCTAGTTATCGAAACCCGCCTTGAATTGTTGCGCCTGCAGCCGGCGGAAAATTTTCGCCGACTTAACGCCGGTAACGCCGGAGGTTGTCGGAGAGCTTTCGATAGTCCTTGTTTTTTGGATCAAGCCGAGCCGCCTGCTCGGCAGCCTCGGCAGCTTCGACATACCGCTTTTCCAAAAACGCGATCACTGCAATCTGAGCGTGGACCGAGGCGCGGACCTTGTTGTTACCGACAGCGTCATCCTGCTGGATTTTTTCGACTTGCTCGCGCGCCAAAGCGTACCGCTTTCGCTCGACGAAGATGCTGGCAAGGGTCAGCCGCGGGCCAACCTCGAGGCTTTTACGCGTTGAGGCGACCAACGCCGCGCGCGCTTCCAGCTCCGCCTCATCAAGACGCGAGGCAAACTTCTTTCGGTTCAAGAAGTACTGATCGGCGTAAATCTGCGCCAGCGCGGCATGAGCGTAACAGACATATTCCGACTCCGGGTTGAGCTCGAGGCAGCGCATCTGTCCCGCAATCGCTTCGTCTTCCTTGCCCTGCCGATACTTCAGCACGCCCAGGTTCTGGTGCGCCGGGCCGTAGTTGGGATGCGACTTCAACACGCCATACACAATATCCTCCGACTCGACGAAACGCTCTTGCTCAAATAGAATTTCAGCCTTCTCGATACGGAGTTCCGGCGAAGCCGGGTTCGCGACGAGCTGCTCCTCGACGAGTCGCAGCGCCCCGGCAAAGTCGCCCGCCTCGCGCAAGCGGCGCGACTCGCGCAGCGTGACGGCGACATCCGTCTGGACTGGCAATAGCGCGTCGCCGCGAGTCGGCTCGCTCTCCGACGACGGGCGGAAAGCATAGAGCGCAGTGCCGACAGCCAGCGCCAAAAGCGCGATGCCGGCCAGCCCAAGCAAGCCGCCAATCAGCCAAATACCGGCCCTTGACTTGCCCAGCGCGGGCAGCGCCAGCTGCGCCGCTGGCGTCGGATGGGTTGACGCGACATCCGGGCCGGAGCAAGCGAGCGACGGCCCGAATCCCGGCGCGATCGGCGCCATCGACGGCGGCGCGGGCGGCAGGCCAAAGAGATCGCCCCGCGCTGACGGAGACGGCTGCGTATCCGCGGGCGAGCGAGCGCCAGCGGTGGCGATGGTCGCTCCTTGATAATGTGTCGGCGGACTCGACGCCGCCGTCCCTTGCGCGTCATCCGCCGCCGGCAGGGCCTTTTCAAGCCGCGCGACAAAAGCGCCAGCTGAAGCCGGGCGATGCGCCGGCCACCGCGCCAGCCCCTGCCGAACGACCTCTTCCAGGCCGGGCGGCACGGAAATATGCGGCGCGGCGACCGCCATCGGGCGCGGCGAATCCGAGAGTCTCGCCACCATCTGGGCCTGCATCGAGTCGCCTGGAAAAGCCAGCGCGCCAGCGAGCATTTCATAGGTCACCAGGGCCAGCGAGTAGACATCGGAGCGGGCGTCGAGCGGCTCGCCCATGGCTTGCTCGGGCGACATGTACTGCGGCGTCCCGACCACCAGCCCAACCTGCGTCACCGGGACAACGCTTTCCGCGCCGCCGACGACCTTGGCAATGCCGAAATCCACGACCTTCACGCGGTCGCCGTCCATGATCATGATGTTGTCCGGCTTGAGGTCGCGGTGAATAACGCCTAACTGGTGGGCGGCATCCAACGCCGAGGCGATCTGGCGCGCCAGGGCGACCGCGCGCGCCGGCGGCAAAGGGCCCTGCTTTTGTAGCAGCCGGGCGAGCGACTGTCCCTGGATGTACTCCATCGCTAGAAAGGCTAGCCCCGATTCAGTCACGCCGAAATCATGAATGACCACCGCGTTGGGGTGGTTGATCATGGCGGCGAGCTTGGCCTCGCGCAGAAAGCGCTGCCCGGCATCAGCGCTCGAGGCGTCCGGGCGCAACACTTTGACGGCATCTACGCGGCCCAGCAAGCGATGTCGCGCGCAATACACGCTGCCCATGCCGCCTTCGCCCAGCTTGGACAGGATTTCGTAGCGCCCGGCCAGGGCTTGCCCGATCAAGGGGTCGCCCAGCGCGGCGGCGGCGCTGACCAGCGTCGCGCCGTCGCGCGGACAGAATTTGGCATCCTCCGGGTATTGGGTGGCGCAAGTCGGGCATTGTTTCATGAGTTAGGTCAAGTTCATGGGTCAGGCAAGGCTTCGGGCGAGGAATCAGGCGCCCGCTGTCAGGGCGCGAGCGCCGCCTCGGAAAAGCTTACCCGAAGAAGACGCGCGCTGTCTCGTACAACTCATCATCCAAACGCTTGATGCAGGAAACCGCCTGCTCAATCGGAACCGAGGCCATGCGCGTTCCCTGAAGCGCCGCCATATAGCCAAACTCGCCGGCGCGAACCATATCCACAGCCTTAACGCCGAGGCGCGTCGCCAGCAGGCGATCATAAGCCGTCGGCACGCCGCCGCGCTGCGTGTAGCCCAAAACCGTCACGCGGGTCTCAATGCCAGTCAACTCCTCGATCTTTCTCGCCAGCAAGTGCCCGATACCGCCCAGGCGCGTATGCTGAAACACCCGCTCGCGCTCTTCCGGCGCGAGAAAGTCTTCATCCGGGTGCGGATGCGCGTCTTCGGCCACAACAATGATTGAGAAAAACCGTCCAAGCGATTTGCGGTGGTTGAGAATTTGGCAAACCTCGCTGATGCGAAACGGATGCTCCGGCACGAGAACGATGTCGGCGCCTCCGGCGATGCCGGCCCCAGCGGCGATCCATCCGGCATGCCGCCCCATGACCTCGACCACCATGACGCGGTCATGGGATTCCGCCGTGGTATGCAGGCGGTCAATGGCTTCGGTGGCGACCGAGAGCGCCGTGTCAAAGCCGAACGTGGCGTCCGTGCCGCACAAATCGTTATCAATCGTCTTGGGAACGCCGACGATGGGGTAGCCGTGCCGACGGTGCATCTCCAGCGCCGCGCTCAGCGTGCCTTCGCCGCCAATGACCACGAGCGCGTCCAGCTCGTACTTGCGCCAGTTTGTTTTGACCCGCTCGGCGATCTCGTCAGTTTCTAGCGGATTGATGCGCGATGTGCCAAGAATCGTGCCGCCGCGCGGCAGAATCCCTGAAATGGAATACCGCGTCAGCGGCTCGACGCGCCCGTTGATTAGACCGTTCCAGCCCTGATGAATGCCCAGCACGCGAATCCCATACTGCATGGCGCGGCGGACGACAGCGCGTAGCGCCGCATTGAGGCCGGGCGCATCGCCGCCACCCGTTAGAACGCCCAACGTACGAATTTCCATGACGCCACCTCGTCCACTCGACCAAAGAAGTCGCGGCGGGCGCGCCAGTCCGGCGGGCGCGCCAGCCGCTTATCACTATAGCAAAGCGGCGCGGGCGCGCCGTTTCGCCAATGTGACATTCCGCACATTTACTAGACCGCGACTAATCCGCGCAACGGAGCGATTTGGGGAAAAGCCCGCTGGCGGCTGGCCCTTATGCGCGGCGCAGGGCTTGTTCCAGAAAGTAAAAGCGATTCAGCAGCGCCACCACGATGGGAGGGAAAAGAATCCCGTCATGAAGCGCGTCAAAAGCTGGAAAAGCCCCGCCTTCCGACTGATTGACCACAAGGCCAAGCCAGTAGCCAGCGGCAAGCGCCATCGCGTAACCGCCAAGCAGCGCCGCAATCACGGCGCCCCGGCTAAAGGGTTGCGCCGGCAAGGCGGGCGCGGTCACCGACAGCAAGGTTTGCCGATAGGTGTAGTGCTCCAGCATCGCCCAAAGCCGTCGCGCCAGCCACCAAGCGCTGAAAAGGCAAGCGCCCCACAGCGTCAGCCGCGCCGCGACCTGATTCGCTCCCAACAAAGCGGATGGCCGCGCGGCGGTCGCCGCCAGCGTTGAAAGCCAGCCCGTCACGACAAAAAGCGTGGCTTCCGCCCGAAACGCCGCCTCCCGCCGCTCGGCTTCCAACAGGTCGTTGATGACGCTCGCGACGCGAATCTTATAGGCCCGCGCCCGCGCGGCCTGCCGGCGCCGGCTTTCGCGGGGCGGCGGCGGGGCTGGCTCGATGGTCTCGCCGCGGTCGTACCGCACGCGCAAGTCCGGATCGCTCAGCACCCGATAGGCCGCTGTCACCTCGGCAAAGCGCGCGGCGGCGTCCGGCGACGCGCTCACATCAGGATGGTGGAGGCGCGCCAAGCGCCGAAAGGCCGAGCGAATTT
Organism: Chloracidobacterium sp. CP2_5A; assembly: GCA_002254845.1. Classification (GTDB taxonomy): domain Bacteria; phylum Acidobacteriota; class Blastocatellia; order Chloracidobacteriales; family Chloracidobacteriaceae; genus Chloracidobacterium. The sequence continues at coordinate 65,917 of NKPT01000009.1, forward strand.
CATTCGGCGAGGCTTTGCGGGATACGCCAAGCGTTTCGTAGAAATCCCCCATAGCGCCAGGCTCTGATGGATGGCCAACAAGCGTCGCTTGTCGCCGCAGCGTCAAGAAACAGCGCGTCAGTGTAGCGCAACCGGATGGGCGCCGACGACTTTGCCACGGAAAAGGTTTTCTTTCCCAGACGGTCCAGTACACTGGCCATAAGCTCTGCGAGCTTAGATCTGGTCGCCCCTGGAGAAGCGCCCCATGCCCTTGCCTGACGCCCGCGCCGCCGCGCGCGAACACCTTGCCGGACGCCTTAGCCACGCCGCCCTGTTCCGAAGCCTTGTGTCACATGCGGACTGGCATGTGCCCGTCCGCTCTAGCGCGAACGGCGAGGCGGCGGTTCTCACGTTTGCGGACCCCGCCGGAGCGCGCTGGGTCAAAATCTTCACCGATTTGAGCGCCATTGAGACCTGGGCCGAACAGGAAGGCGGCGGACTGGATGGACAGTGCGTCGTCACGGACGGCGCCAACCTGTTTGGGGCGCTGGACGACGAGCTGGCTGGCGTCGAAATCAATCCCGGCTCGCCGGAAGGCATTCACTACCAGCGCCAGCATCTTCCGCTGCTCCGGCAGTGGGCGCGAATTATCGAGCTTGAAAGCGCCCTGGAAACGGTTGACCAAGGCGAAACGCCCATTGGGCTGCTGCGCGACTACGATGCGTACGTCCTGGTGTTGAAGCGAGTCGGCGACGACAGCGCCCAGTTGGTGCTGGCCCCGGACGACCAAGGGCGCGCGCTGGCCGCCGTCTTCACGGCCGAAGACACGCTGGCGGCTTTCTGCGACCAAGTGTTGTCATCGGCTGACTTCGAGCCGATTCCGGTACGCGTCAATGGCGAGCGGCTCTTCGCGCAGCTTCAGGCGCTGCCGCTGGATGGGCTGGTTTTCAATTGCAGCGGGCCGATTCAACCCCGCGCCTTCGGCAAGCGTTTGGCGGATTATGTCCTCGCGCCGGACGCCCATCCGGGACGCTAGGCCGCCGGCGGCGCGCCGACCGACTGGCGGGCGACTTGGGCCGCCCCGACCGCCGGCCCAATGGTTGCCGGGAGCATTCGGCAAACGGCAAAGGCGGACGGCGCAGTTCGCCGCTCGACTTCCTCGCGCGCCGGATCGAGCAGGACGCTCCCGGCGGAAGCCAGCTCGCCGCCAATGATTATCAGCTCTGGATTGAGCAGGTTGACAAGGCGTGCGATGGCGACGCCAAGGTGCGCGCCGGCGCGGGCGATGATGACTTGCGCCAGCTCATCGCCAAGGCGGGCCATGTTGAGCAGGTCTTCGAGTCCAATATCCCGATCGCGGGGAATGCCCCGGCGCGAAAGCGACGAGGTGCGATCGCGGTACATCCGGTCCTTTGCGCGGCGGATGAGACCGTCGCCGCCGACTCGCTCCTGAAGCGTGATGTCGCCATCGACATCCACCGAATCGTAACCGATCATGCCGGCAATGCCGGTCGCGCCGGTCCACAGCCGTCCATCCTGGAGTATCGCCGCGGAGATTTCGTGACCCGTCTCGACATAGACCACGGTTCGGCAGCCCCGCGCCACGCCGCAGGCGCGCTCGCCAATGAGCGCGGCGGCGGCGCGCGAAGCAAGATGCGCCGTTCCCAGCAAGCCGCAGGGACGAAGCTCGTCCAAGGCGACGGCCGACCAAAGGGAGCTTGATTCACAGCGGTCAGTCGCCCGATTGAGACTTCCTGGAAGCGCGAGCCCGACGCCGCCGAACATCGCGGCGTCGGATTCCGTGGCGAGCAACTCGGCAATAAGCGCGCGGACAGCGGCGACGGCCTCGGTCGGCGCATGGCCCGCGAGCGGGCGCTGACGCTGCGTGACGACCTCTCCCCCAGCTTCGCAGACGACGCCGCGCAGGAAGGTCGCTGCGCACTCAACTCCAATGAATAGACGCTCATCCGGCGCGCTTGCCATTGTGTCGCTACCTCCCTTCATAAACGTCGGCTTCGGGGCGCGCCCTAGCCGCTAGAGCGTTTCAGCATACCAACTTAGCCGGCGCTACGCCAAACTTGGGCGGACAGGGCTTCGGCAGCCTGCTCCGCGGCGCGAGCGGGGAAAAAAGCCTTTTCCGGCGCGGAACGCCGCCGCGCGCGACAGCGCGGACGCAAGCCATCGCCTCGCGACGCGCCCGCCGCCAGGAAGAGACGCGCGTTAGTCAATGACCTTCACATCCGTCTGGAAGCGCCGGTAGTTCGTGTAGCGGATTTCCAGTCGGATATGAATCGAGCTACGCGGAAATTCAAGCACATCGTCGGCAAAGACATAGGTCGGGAACCAGAACCTGCCATCGATGTTCTCGCGGTAGCTCTCAAAGCGGGGGAACTTGTTGTTCTGATCCTCCGGCAGCGTTCTTCCGGCGCTTTTGACAACCATCAAGTCCTGGGCGTCCACCCAAACGCGGCCCGTAAAAAACCGCTTCCCGCCAGATTGAAACTTCGGGACGCGCTTGGGGCGCGCCTCGAAGACATAAGTGTCAAGCTCGTCCAGCCGCTCCCGCCCGACATATTCAATGTTGTAGAGGGGGGCGTCTTCCTTGGTAATGGCGAAAGGGTTGGTGGTGCCGAAGTCCTCAAGGTCGGCCGGCGTGATTTGCAGCCCCTGCAGCGTCGAAGGCGGAAACCGCTTGATTTCCTCGCGGCGCTGCCCGCTCTCGGTAAAGGAAACCTCCGACAACCGGTAGAACTCTCCGGTCGGGCGGTCGTCAATGCCAAGGGTTTGCATCCGCACTTCCTGGCGGTAGATGTAGTTGGCAAACTCCCGCAGCAACAGGGACTCGTTTTCAGTGAACCGCTGAATGATCTGGGCGGCGTCAAGCGAGCTGCCGCGCCGGACATTCGGCGGCGGCTGCCGCCCGGCGTTTGGCGACGGAAAGTCCCGCGCGTCCGGCGGCGCTTGGCTCGGCACGATGCGCGGGCGCCGCTCGTCCTGCGCCTGGGTTGTGACAATCCCCAAACTGCCACATCCTAGCAGGATGCCAGCAAGGCAAGTCGCGCATAGTATGGAGCGGGCGCAGCGAGCGCGGTCGGCGTTCATGGCTTCGGTATCCTTTCGGCGCGTTAGTGGTTGAGCTTGACTAAACCCAAGCCGCTTTGGGGCTGCAACGCCCGCGCGCGGCGCTGGCTGATTGGAAGCGCGACGGCGACGGATTGTTTCCCGCGCTCCCGCGGATTGTCGCGCGTCCGCAATCGGCGCATGATGCGTTTGCGCGATTTGTTTTTAGGTCGCGTTCCAGCCATGAAAAATCTGATTCTCTCCGCCATTCCATTTTTTCTTATCACTATCGTCGTCGAGGCGATCTGGGACAAGCTCAAAGGGACGCGCTTTGTCGCTCTGAAAGACGCCCTGACCAACATCGCCATCGGAACCGGAAGCCTGATGGGCAAGTTCATCCCCACAGCCGCCATTTATTGGTTCTGTTGGCATATCTCGCCCTTCAAAATCCAGCCCGCGTGGTGGTCGTGGGCGCTTGTGTTGTTGCTGGATGACTTCTTCTACTACTGGTTTCATCGCGTCAGTCATGAGAGCCGGTTTTTCTGGAACATGCATGTCGTCCACCATTCGAGCGACCATTACAACCTGAGCGTAGCGGTGCGCCAGAGCTGGTTCGGCGGACTCGTAGGGTGGATCTTCTACGCGCCCATCGCGCTGCTTGGCTTTCCGCCGGAGATGCTCCTGACGGCGCATGCCATCAACCTGTTGTATCAATACTGGATTCACACCCAGTTTATTGGGCGACTGGGCTGGCTGGAATGGATGTTCAACTGTCCGACGCATCACCGCGTCCACCACGGCGTCAACGATCCGTATCTCGACAAAAACTATGGCGGCATCCTCATCATCTGGGACCGCTTGTTCGGCACGCTCGCCGAGGAGACCGAGCCAGTTCGATACGGCATCATCAAGCCGCTCAACAGTTACAACCCGCTCTGGGCGAATCTGCACGCTTGGCATGAAATGCTTGAAGCTATGCGCGCGCGCGCGACCTGGCGCGAAAAATGGCGCTGCGTTTGGGGCCCCCCGGCGATGACGCCGGAAGCTCCGGACGCCTGGAAGCCCAAAGCCGCGACCGCCGCCTCGCGCGCCTGACTTGCATGTTTCAGGACGGTTAGGGCAAGGTTGGACCACGCCATCTATCATCCTATCATCCTACTCGTTGCTGTTTCGTCCCTTCCGATAGCGTGGCGAAGCTCGGATGGCGCTCCGCCTGCGCGGAACGCCACCCCCGCCGAGGTGGCAGACGATGGCCAGTTTCCGCGACCCGCAAAAGCATTTCTCCCCAGTAGAAGTCGTCGAGCGCCTGCTGACGCTGTGTCAGGAAGAGGACAATGGCGCGGCAAAGCTCTATTTAGCTTCCGACTTCGATCTGGCGCTCTACTTAGATGTCCTTGGATTTGACATGTATAGCCGTCGGCAAATGGTCGAGCGGCGGCGCGCCATTGATTTTAGCCGCTTCTCGATGAACGTCCTGCCCAGCGGCGACCGCGGCCACAGCCATACGACGGCGCACTGAAGCGAGGCAAGCCTATGACGTCGTCCTGCCAGTAATAATCTCCACTGACCTGTCGGAGATCTTAACAACTTTGCAGAGAGCCTTATCTTTCTAGTCCGCGATCGTCACGCCCAACCTGTCCCTGGCAACCTGCTGGACATAACCGCGCTCTTCAAACCGCTTTTTGTAATAATCAACCAAGACATCATCTCTATCTTTGCAATCCAGCTCAATGAGCGTCTCGCCTCTCTCCATTCGAGTCGCTCTGGCCGCGCTTCCTGGATAAATGATCCAACCCTCAGACGGAACATCGGAAACGGGCTCTTCCTGTAAATATTCTGGAAGCAAAGCTCTTGTGCCAAATTTATAGATAATCGCGAGAGATGGCAACGAGCTAACCGCCAGAAAAATCGCCGCCTTTGTCAAATAGATTTTCCAGAACTTACTATCGCTCAAACCTTCTTCTTCTTTTTCCTTGTAACGTCTATATCCCTCTAGCTTGACGGACGATTCATGGTCGCCTATAGCTTAGGAAGCAGCTTAGGAAGCTTCTTCATAGACGTTGGCCCTAGTGATTTTATCGTATAGCTTCTGGCGCTTGGCGTCGAAGCAAGCCATATGCTTAGCAGCCAGAGCGGGCAGCAAACAGCGCTCTTGACACTCGGCGCAACGACAGAAATACGAATTAGCTCGCGAATGGCGGCTTATTCGGCAAACGCTTCTCTGAGTCCTGGCGCTTCTTCAGCTTTTTTCCAAATGAATCCATCTTGAAATATCAAATCCTCTGATAAAATTCGCTCTTCCAAAATCCGATTTTTTTAGCTCTTCTATATCAGTTTTATACTCGCAACCTTCAATCTTGACCATCTATTTGGTCATACATTTTTCCTCTCGCTCAAAGTTTCTAGGCCGCCAATAGTCCGCCTTTGACAGGAAAATCGAGCGCCTCATTCGAAATATAAAATCTCTTGGCGATAAAAGTGAACAACCCTACCCTTTGCCAACCAGCAAGAAAACGCTGGGAGCGGCGGTGGCTTTCTCTGCGCGCGCGTTTGCGCAGGAGATTCGTCGCCAGCTCCCGTCTTGCCACTGCCAAACGCTAAAAGCGGCGCATCGCCAGACGAGCTGGGGGCCCCGGCGCCATGAAGCGGCGACGATGAAAGGCATCTTGTGGCGAGACAAAAAGAGGAAGCTTAGGGCGCTTTACGAGCCAGCGCGGCGGGAAGCCCGCCATTGAGAGCGCGGGCTGGCGTTGCGAGCAGGCGGACCGCGCTAGGCATCGCTACAGAGCGCTGGAAAGCGCTCTGTAGCGATAGGGCGATACGCCGTTTGGAACAGCCTCAGACAGAAGATGAAGTCCTCGGCTGTCGTCCTCGCCGAACCCAGAGTCGCTATGTCTCCTTGGAAAGCGCGCTAGCCCCGCGAGCGGGCGCGCTTGGCCGGACGGCGCGGCGCTCGGGGCGACGTTACCGGCTTCGCGGTCGGCTGGGTCAGTTCCGTGGACAGGCGCAGATAAGCTGCCGCCGCCCGGTAGCGCACGGCTTCCTTCTTGTCTTGAAAAAGCGGCGTCAGGTCGCGCCGCGCCACCGTCTGATTACTCACTGCCAGCGCGTGAACGGCCGCCGCCCGAACCGCCCAATCTTCATCCGTGAGCGCCTCGCGCAGTAGGGCGATCGTTTCACTGTCGGCGACGGGCGGGAGGACGGCAATCGCCTGCGCGCGACCTGATAGGTTGGCGTCCGCGAGCAATCCGGCTAGCGAGGAAAGGCCCATACCGAGGCCAGGCACCGGCGCAAACCCAATCCCGTAGCGGAACGCCAGCCGGAAAAAGCCGCCAGGCGTTTTCATCGAGCGAAACATCGCGCGCCGCTGAGCTGAAAAATACCCGGATTTAGCCGGACGCTCGCCGGTCGCAATATCAACCAGCGCCCGCTGGCCTTCGGCGTCGCCCTGCAAGTAAAGCGCCTTGGCAGCGGCGAAGGCGACCTCAGGCGTTTCGCTGTCGAGAGCTTTCTTGAGCAACGGCCGGGCGCGCGGATCGCGCAAACCCGCCAGCGAAGCGCAGGCCGCGATCTGCACGTAGATGTCCTTGTCGGCAATCGCGGTTTCCAGCAACGGGAAGGGGTTGTTCTCAACGCGGGTCAGGCTCAGCGCCATGGCGGCTTCGACCCGCCGGTCGGCGTTTCGTTCGGCGAGTCCTTGCTCCAAAATCTTCCGCGCGGCTTCAAGGCTGGCGCGGCGCTCCTCCGGCGTGTCTTCCAAAGCGAAGGCTTCCAAAGCCAAGCGCGAGAAGCTGACCGGCGCGGCGCCCATCGCCTTAGGAGCGTCGCCCGCCGGCGACTGCGCGCGTGCCGCCGCAAGCGACAGTCCGCTCAGCAACAGCGCGCCGCCCAGCCGCCATCCATAGCGGTTTTCCTGACTCGTCACGCTAAACGCCTCTCCGGTTGTCATTGCGCCGCGCTACTTCGCCAGCGCGCGCTCTAAAACCCGCCCGGCGCGGAACATTCGGCTTTCCTCAAAAGCGGGCGCGACAAGCTGAAGGCCAATCGGCAGCCCTTCGCCGCTCTTTCCGCAGGGGAGACTCATGCCGGGGACGCCGGCTAGATTCAACGTCACGGTATAAATGTCCGACAGATACATCTGCAACGGATCGCTCGTTTTTTCGCCCAGCTTGAAAGCCGGCGTCGGCGCGGTTGGCGTCACAAGGATATCGCACTGCTCAAAGGCGCGGTCGAAATCGCGGCGCAGGAGCGCGCGCACCTTTTGGGCTTTCAGATAGTAGGCGTCGTAATAGCCCGACGACAGCGCATAGGTTCCCAGCAAAATGCGCCGCTTGACTTCCGGCCCAAAGCCCTGCTCGCGGCTCAAGGCGTAGAGATCGTGAACCGTCGTCACGTCCGGCGCCCGGTAGCCGTAGCGCACGCCGTCAAAGCGCGCCAGATTGGCGCTCGCCTCGGCTGTGGCAATGATGTAGTAGTCGGCGATGGCGTAGCCAAGGCGCGGCAACGAAACCTCCGCCAACGTCGCTCCAAGCCGTTCATAAACGCTGAGCGCGTCCCGGACGGCGCGTTCCACCTCGGCATCGAGACCCGCGCCGAAAGCTTCCCGCGCCACGCCAATCCGCCAGCCGTGTAAGCCGCCGTCGCCGTCCGCCGCCAGCTCCGCCAAGTAGTCTGGAACCGGGTGCAGGGAGCTTGTCGCGTCGCGGTCGTCGTGGCCCGCCATCACGCCCAGCATTCGGGCCGCGTCGCGGACGGTGCGCGTCAGCGGGCCGATTTGATCCAACGACGAGCCAAACGCGACCAGCCCATAGCGCGACACGCGGCCGTAGGTCGGCTTGACGCCGACCACGCCGCAAAAAGCCGCCGGTTGCCGGATCGAGCCGCCCGTGTCGCTGCCAGTCGCCGCCAAGCACATGCCGGCCGCGACCGCCGCCGCGCTGCCGCCGCTGGAGCCCCCCGGCACGCGATTCGGGTCAAGCGGATGGCGGACGGGGCCGAACGCCGAGTTTTCATTCGACGACCCCATGGCGAACTCGTCCATGTTTGCCTTGCCGACAATGACCGCTCCGGCCGCCTCCAGGCGCGCAACCGCCGTCGCCGTGTAGGTCGCCGTGTAGTTTGCCAGCATCTTGGAGGCGCAGGTAACGCGCGTCCCCGCGAGGCACTGGTTGTCTTTGATGACAACCGGCACGCCTTCCAGCGGACGGAGCGGCTCGCCGGCCGCTAGTCGCGCATCGGTCGCCGCCGCCTGCTTCAGCGCCCGGTCGGGCAACGCGGACAACAGCGCGTTGAGTTCAGGGTTGCGCCGCTCAATGACCTCCAGCGCCGCTCGGCAAGCCTCTGTCGCCGAGCAATCCCGCGCCTGCAACGCCGCATGCAGGCGGTCAATGTCAAAATCGAGTAGATTCACCACGGCTGCATCGAGAAACGGCAAAGTGTCGCCAGCGACCGGAAGCCGCTGGTCCAGCAGACGGTAACTGGTCGCCTACGCCGGCGTCAATTTGGCGGCAACCGCGCGGGGCCGACCCACGATCGCCGGCGGCTACTTTCCAAATGGAGAATCCTTCCCCCATGCAACTCAGCGGATATCATTTGACCTTGCAAAGCGTCGTGGAAGTCGCGCGCCGCCCCTCAGTACGAGTTGAGCTTGCGCCGGAGGTTTCAGCCCGCTTGGCTGAAGCCCGCGCGGTAGTGACGGACATTCTAGCGCAAGGGCGCACGGTGTATGGCGTCAATACGGGCTTTGGCAGGCTTTCTTCGGCGACTATTCCGCCAACGGCGCTGGCGGAGCTTCAGGTCAATTTGGTTCGCTCCCATGCCTGTGGCGTGGGCAAGCCGCTTTCTGAGGCTGAAACCCGCGCCATGATGCTCCTGCGGGCGAACGTCCTGGCGCGCGGGCTGTCGGGCGCGCGGCTGGTCGCGCTAGAGCGACTCGTCGCTCTGCTCAACGCGGGCGTGCATCCGATCATCCCGGAAAAAGGCTCGGTCGGGGCCAGCGGCGACTTGGCGCCGTTGGCGCATCTGGCGCTGACGCTCATCGGCGAAGGCGAAGCGCGCTTCCAAGGCGAGCGACTGCCCAGCGCGGTCGCGTTGAAGCGAGCCGGACTGCAACCGCTGACACTGGAAGCCAAGGAGGGGCTGGCGCTGCTCAACGGAACGCAGGCGATGTGCGCCGTCGGCGGCTTGGCGCTGGCGCAGCTGCTCGAGCTGGCCGAGCTGGCCGATGTCGCCGGGGCGCTGTCGCTCGACGCCCTGCACGGCACGGTCGCGGCCTTCGACCCGCGCATCCACGCCGCCCGACCCCACGCCGGACAGATCACCGTGGCGGCGCGCCTGCGCGATTTGCTTGCCGGCAGCGAGATTATGGCCTCGCACCGCGAATGTCCCCGCGTTCAGGACGCCTACAGCCTGCGGTGCATGCCGCAGGTTCACGGCGCGGCCCGCGACGTGTTCGAGTTTGCCCGACGGACGCTCGAAACCGAATTCAACAGCGCGACCGACAACCCGCTGGTGTTCACGGATACGGGCGACGTGATTTCTGGCGGGAATTTTCATGGCGCGCCCGTGGCGCTGGCGCTCGACGCCTGCGCCATGGCTGCCGCGACACTTGGCGGCATCGCTGAGCGCCGCATCGAGCGCCTGCTCAATCCCGATCTGTCAGAGCTTCCAGCGTTCCTGGCGCGTCAGCCAGGGACGCAGTCAGGGCTGATGATGGCGCAGGTCGCCGCCGCGGCGCTGTGCAATGAAAATATGGGGCTGGCGCATCCGGCTTCGGTTGGCTCGTTGCCAACGGGCGCGGCCAAGGAAGACTTTGTTTCAATGGGGATGACGGCCGCGCTCAAGCTCCGGGCCGCCGCCGACAACGTCGCCAACATCCTGGCCATTGAGTTTCTCGCGGCGACGCAGGCGTTGCCGTTTTTGCGCCCGCGGCGAACAAGCCCCCGACTGCAACGGGTTGAGGATTTTCTACACAGCCTTGCGCCGCCGCTCGAAAGCGACGCGCCGCTAACCCCCTGCATTGCCGCGATTCGGGAGCGACTTAGCGACGTTTTAGCCGTGGCCAGCGCGGGCGCGAGCTAGATCCCGGCGCGGGTCCTGGCGCGGCCGGATTTCGCTCTTCTGACAAACATCTCTGGCAAGCCTCTCGCTTGCGACGATGAAGCGGCCTTTTAGATTGCCGTCCAGTCCGTGACGTCACCGCGGGAGCTTCTCGCCAGCGCGGATAGCCACCGGCAGGCGGTTTTCCGGCGGCGGCAGCGGGCAACTGTAATCGCCGCCGTAGGCGCAATAGGGGTTGAAAGCCTGGTTGAAATCCAGGACGTACTCGTCCGCGCCCCGCCGCTTGAGCTGCAAGTACCGCCCGGCGGCATAGGTTTCCCTGCCGGACGTGGCGTCCCGAAATGGCACGAAGAGGTCCGGCGCGGCGTCAGGAACGCCAATGTCCGGAGTCAGCGCCAGCAGCGAGCAGGGGACGCCATCCGCCACGAAGCGAAACACGCCGGCGCAGCGGTAGCGGCGCGCCTCGTCGGGGCGCGTCGTCGCCATCTCAATGACGGATGCCTGCGGGCACGGCTCAAGCTTGACAATAAAGCGATACCGAGCGTCAAAAGGAAAATAGCTTAGCCCCGCGAAAGCGTCCCGCCGGTCAGCCGGCAGGGGCGAGTCTTTATCAAGCTTGAATGCCCGATCCTTGGCCTGTCGCAGCGCCGCGATGGCGCGCTCGACGGCTTCGGCTGGCGCGCGCGGGTCGTCCAGCGGATTCGCCGGCGCGCGGCCAGCGGCCGATTCCGACGGAGCGGCCGGCGGCGCGGTCGGCTGAATCGGGCGCGGCGCGTTGTTGGTCGCGCAGCCAGTCAGCGCGCCAACAAGGAGCGCTATGCCAACGCGGCGCTGCCGTCGCTCGCCGGCGACTAAGCGCGCCATGGTCAAACCGCGCCGTAGGGGCGCTTCCAGCCAACCGACGGCACCACGGTGACGACATCGCCTTTCTCAAGGCGGGTGTTGATGTCTTCCAGGGTATTGATGTCGCGGCTGTTGACATAAATGCTGACGGTCGGCTGCCGAAGCCCGCGCCCGTTGTAAATCTCTTTGCTGAGCTTGGCGTACTTATCGGTCAGTTTCCGCAGCGCCTCGCCAACCGTAGTCGCCTCGACCGCGACGGCGCGCATGTTGTCCGTCAGGGGAAGATACACTGAAGAAAGCTCGATGGTGACAGCCATGGTTTCAGAAAGCTCCGCAGGCAATGCCTTAGAAGATTTGAGGACGCAGCGTGGCCAAAGCGTCGCTTGGCGACTTAGTACTTCTTAATACTTCTTACGCCAAGACTTTCCGCGACTCAAGTGCGCAGACAAACACTTTCCGCGCGGCGGCAAGGATTGGGCAGCCAGAAAAATTTGAGTGGCGGCGGGGCGGCGGGACTTTGGGGGCGGCCCAGAATCTGTGTGTAAAAAGACACTTTTGCTTTGACTTGGGTCAACTTGAAAGTAGGTTGGTAGCAGATGCGCTGAATCGCCCCCCCAACTAAACCCGAGAGCTTATGTCATCCCCGTCTGCGCCGCCTTTGTCATTATTAGCCACGATCCGAATGGGACTCCTCAACGTGACGATTGGCATGAACGCCCTGCTCGTCTTTGGGGTGCTCAACCGCGTTATGATCAGCGAGTGGCAAATCAACGCGGCTCTGGTGGGGATCTTCGTCTGCGCGCACTATGTCGTTTGCCCGATGCGCGCGCTGGCCGGCTACGCTTCCGATACCAAGCCGCTCTGGGGCTATCGGCGGACGCCCTATATCGTCGGGGGGATGCTGGTCGCGTTCGGATCGCTGCTGCTCATCCTGCACTCGGCGCAGTGGATTCGCTCGCAACCGGTTTGGGGCAGCCTCGCCTGCGGCTTTGCGTTCGCGCTGTGGGGGCTGGGACTCAATGCCGCTTCAGTTCCCTATCTCGCGCTGATGAGCGACCTTTCCGGACCGCATCGGGCGCGGACGATTTCCGTTGCCTGGTTTATGATGGTGGCCTTCGGAATCGTCGCGACTGGCATCGTTATCGCCAAATACTTTGACCTTAATTTATCCAAGCTTTCCGCCGACGTAACCGCGCTCGACGCGGCGGCGCTCGACCGCGTTCTCCAGCAACTGTTCTACACTGTCATTGGGATTTCATTGATCTTGATGGCCGCCGCCGTCATCGGACTGGAGCCGCGCCGCCAAGCTTCGGACGCTTCGGCCGAAGCCGCGGAAAAGCCGCCGACGCTCGGCGAGACCATTGCCATTATGACCGCCGACCGCGATTCAAAAATTTTCTTCGCTGTCGTCGCGCTGGGCATCTTTGGCGTGAACGCCCAGGATGTGCTGCTGGAGCCCTATGGCGCGCAGGTGCTTCGGATGTCGCTGGCCGACACCACGCGCCTCCAGCCGCTGTGGGGCGGCGCGACCTTGATTTCGATGCTCTTTGCCGGCTTTGTGCTCGCCCGGCGGATTGCGCGGAAGAAAATGGCCATCACGGGCGCCGTTCTAAGCGCGCTGAGCTTGGGGGTTGTCATTGTGGCTGCCGACCTTGGAACGAGCGCGCTGCGCGCGGGCGTCTTCACGCTAGGGATTGGAAACGGCATTTTCGCGGTCGGGGCGCTGTCCATGATGATGGACATGACGCGCCCCGGTCAGGCGGCGACCTACCTCGGCGTATGGGGCATTGCCCAAGCGATCGCGCAGGGATTGGCCGGGTTGACGGCCGGGGTCGGGCGGGCGGGGCTGGAGCTGGCGACCGGAAGGATTGGCTTGGCTTATCAAGGGGTCTTCGCCCTCGAAGCTCTGGCTCTGGTGGCGACGGTATGCTTGTTGATGCTGATGGGGCGGGCGACGCCTCAGCGGCAAGACCAGGAACGGCGGGACACCCGCCGCGGCGTCGAGCGTCTGGCGGACGCCGTCAGCGCGAGCTAGGGAAAGGCTTGCGCGGTTGACAAGAAATCAAGCCGTATCGCCAGTGCGCCCGAGCGATACGGCCGAGTTTGCAGGGAGGAGCGTGTCCTTGTTGAGTGGGGACGCAGCAAGCAGACGCTTCCTTCCCTGCAAATTAAGCTATGCGCCTCAAGCTATGCGCCGCGCTCGCCCGAAAGCGCGGCCAGGGTTTGCAGGGAGGAGCGTGTCCTTGTTGAGTGGGGACGCAGCAAGCAGACGCTTCCTTCCCTGCAAATTGACTCAATGAAAAAACCGCGCTTCGCGGGGAAGCGCGGTTGGGTTTGCAGGGAGGAGCGTGTCCTTGTTGAGTGGGGACGCAGCAAGCAGACGCTTCCTTCCCTGCAAATTTAAACGGGTTGGGAAGCCGCGTGTCCGAGTTGAGTGGGGAAGACGCGGACTACGTTGCGCCTTCCGCCACTTTTTCTCTGTAGCGTTACACACGTTGCCTACCCCCGCGGCGCAGTTTTACCGGATGCGATTAAGGCGGCTGATGCGAGGCTCATCCGCCGTTCGGCCTTGTGGAAGGAGACGTTTATGCGGGTTATCGTATGCGGCGGCGGTCCAGGCGGATCCACAGCGGCCGCGACTTTAGCGCGGGCCGGCGTTGAAACCGTTCTCATCGAGAAAAGCTTTTCCCGGATCAAGCCCTGCGGCGGCGCGATCCCGCCGGCGCTGGCGCGGGATTTCGATATTCCCGAACGGCTCATTCAGCGGCGAGTTTCGGCGGTCGCCGTCTATGCGCCGTCGGGACGCGCCGTTACCATGGATATCCACAACGGCTACGTCGGCATGGTGTGCCGCGAGGCGTTTGACGCCTTCCTTCGACAGCGCGCGGGCGACGCTGGCGCGCTCGTCATCGAGGGACGGGTTGAAGGCGTGGACGCCACCGAGCGCGGGGCAACCGTTACCTACACCGCGACGGATGGAAACCGCCAAACGTTGGTCGCCGACGCCATCATTGGCGCGGACGGCGCAAACTCTTTTGTGGCGCGCACCTTTGACCTCCACCAGGGCGGGCTTGTGGCCGCGGCCGTCCAGGAGCGTTTCGCGCTCCATACCGAAACGGCCCGGCGACTCAACGAGCGTTGCGAGATTTACTACGACGGACGCTATTCGCCTGACTTCTACGGCTGGGTCTTTCCCAAGGCCGATCACGTCGCCATTGGCACCGGCACGGCCATTCGCAGCGCCAATCTCAAGGGCCACTTGGAAGCCTTCAAGCGCCGCCTTGGCATCACGGAGCGCCCCGCCCTGCGCGAAGGGGCGCCGATCCCGCTGCGCCCCTATGACCGATGGGTGACGAATCGCGTCGCGCTCATCGGCGACGCCGCCGGGCTGGTCGCTTCCAGCTCCGGCGAAGGCATTTTCTACGCGATGAAAAGCGGCGAAATGGCTGCGCAGGCGATGCTTGAGTGCCGCCGCGACTTGCGCGCGGAGAAGCTCTATCGAGCGTATCAAAAAGCGTTTTTAAAGAAATACGGCGCGACGTTCCGCTTTCTGGAGCTGATGCAAAATCTCTACTACAAAAATGACGCGCGCCGGGAAGCCTTCGTGGCGATTTGCCGCGACCGCGGGGTGCAGGATTTGACGTTTCAATCCTACATGCATAAGACGCTCGTCCGCATGCCGATGCTCGACGGCATCCGCATCATGAGCAAAAACTTTTATCATCTCACGCGGGCGCTGCTGGGTTTTTACCGCCCGGCGCCCCTCGCCGCCACGCGGGCCTAGCGCCCTCAAGCTAGCGCCCGGCCGACGCGCCAGGCCCGCTCAGGCTAGCCGCTGCCGCTCAATCATCAGGCAGCGATCCGCAATCACGCGCAGCCCGGCGTCGCGCGCCCGCTGAATGCTGGGATGGACAACGCCGAGTTGCAGCCAAAGCGCCTTCGCGCCCTTAGCAATTGCGGCCTCGACGATGGGCGGCGCGTCTTCCGACCGACGGAACACGTTCACAAGGTCTATCTCGCCTGGAACGGAGGCTAAATCAGGGTGGCTGGTCCGCCCGAAGACTTCGGTTTCCATCGGGTTGACCGGCACGATGTCGTACCCCCACTCAAGCATAAAGCGACTGACGCCATAGCTGGCGCGGTCGGGCTTCGATGAGAGTCCGACTACCGCAATGCGTCGGCAGCGTTCAAAAATCCAGGCCATGTCGGCCTCGCGCTGAAAGTCGGCAACGGAAAAGTCGCTTGTCATGGCTTACCCCGCGCAAGGAAAGGATCGACGGAGCGCATCTTCGGAAAACGCCCGCTCCCGCCGGAACATCCGTTTGAACGCAAGCTGATGTTGGGCGTGAAATGCTACGATAGCATGCCAGCCCGCTTGGCGCGGGCGACCGCGCGCGGACGCGGCTGGTCATCACCTTACGCGCCGGAAGACAAGCGAGTCGTCCGGCAGAGGCTTTGTTATGGCGAATTTCTGGAGGCGCTTGCTCGTCGTCGGGCTGTTTTTGGGAGTCATCGGCAGCGTGTCGTTCGCGCCGGTCGCCGGACAGATCAGCTGGGGGCGCGGCAAGGAAAAAAAGCCGATGCTGCCGAATCCCTACACCTTCAATGTACCGCGCGACACCCTGCTGGAGTCTATCCGGCAGGTGTTGAGCGATCGCGAGCTGATCATTGACGAAAAGCTCAGCGCGGAAAAGCCCGGTCGCATTGTCACGCAGCCGGTCATTTTCACGCGCGGCGCGCTGACTTCCGGCTCGAATCTGGAGTTCATTGCGCGGCGGCCCGGAGGGGCGAATTTCACCTGGGTGCGCGGGCGGTACGCGCTCGAGCTCGAAGCTCTGCCGCTCGATCCGCAGCGGACGCGCCTAACGGTCTATGCGCGCATCGAGGGCGAGCGCCAAACCGAAACCGGCGGCGTCTGGGTGAATTGCCCTTCGCGCGGCGTCAAGGAAAATGAAATCCTCGAAGCCATTATCAAGCACCTGAACGGCGAATCCTAATGTCTCCACTTGATGGACTTGACAAGCTTGCGATTGGCTCGCTTCACCTCGCCCCGGCCGCCAGCTGGAGGCTCATCGGCGTAGCGCTCACGGTTGCTTTCTTCCTACTGGCCGCGGCGCTACTGTGGCTTGCCGCTCGCCGGCTGCAAGTCGGCTCGGACGCTCGCGATATCGGCGATGAAGGCTTGCTTGGGCTGGTCGCTTCCGACCCGCTCGCGCCCGGGCAACCGGCGGCGCTTGAACCCGCCCGCGCCGAGGCGCCGGCGCTGAAGGTGCCCGTCCCGGCCGAAGCGCCGCCGGAACGAGGGCTTCCGGTCGAGATTCGCCCGCGCATTACGGCCGAAGACCTGCCAGCTCTGACGGCGGTTGCCGAAGCGCCGCCCGCGTTGGTCGAGGCGTCCGCGCCGCCGCCCCAAGCGCCGCCAATGCCGAGCATGGCGACGGAAAAACCGCCTGTCCCGCAGGAGACGCTACCTTCGCCAGCGACGGCAACGCTGTCCGCCGCGCCGACGGGCGCGCTGCCCGCGTCGCCGACGCCAACCAGCCCGCTGGCGCAGGACATTCGGGAACGGCTGGCCCGAGCGCCGTCCCCGGTTGGGCGGGAGGAAACCGTCCCGCTGACAAAGCCGGTTGAGCAAGTCGGCCGCCCGGCGCCCGCGATTGAGGATTTCCTTCCCGAGGCTCAGAAAACGCCGACCGGCGAAGCGCGCGGGGCGCGCCTGACCGAGCGGCTTCCAGCGCAGCGGAAAGCTTTGCGCCCGCCGCCGCCCGTCCCGGCGGCGGAAGTCGCGTCAGTGGCGCCTGCCGCGCCGCCGCCGCTGGCGCCGTTGCCGGTTCAGTTTGTGCCGAAGGTCGCGCCTTCGGCACCGTTGCGCCGGGCGGCGGAAGTCGCGCCGCCGCGCTTCCTGGACGACGACCGCCCGACCGGCATCGGGCGCGAAGCCGCCTGGCTGGTCGTTATGCTCGCGCTGTTTTTCGCGGCTCTGGGAAGTCTCGCCATTGTCTTTTTACCAGCGGCGCGCAACCGGGCTCTCCCGCCGACGTGGGCGGAGCGCGTCGCCGCCATCCCGCGGGGCCTCGGCATCGAAGCCGCGCCGCCGCCGCCTGTCCCCGCCAAGCAGGTCGAGGTGCGCCAATACGCCAATGCTTACTCGTCGGCGCCCAAGGGCGCGACGGGAAAAATTGTCCGCACCGTAACGATTTCTGGCCTGGTTACGAACATCACCGCTGAAAAGCTTTTTGACCTGCGCGCGGAAATTGAGCTGTATCCGCGCGAGCCGGAAGGCGCGCCCCCGGAGCGCCGCATCATTTACCTGACGCCCAGCCTGCTTGAACCGCGACAAGAAGGGCGCTATACCCTGACCGTTGCCGACGCTGATTATCGTCAATCCTCGCTCAAGCGGATTGTGACCGGGGATGGGAAGGATCTAAAGGAAGTGCCGGCCATCTTTATTTTAGGGACGCTTGAGCCGCCCGAAGCAGCCCCAGCGCCCGCCGCGCCGCCGCGCCGCCGCTAACTGACGGAACGCATGATGGATTTCTTAAAATACCTGCTGGACCTTGTTCTGCATCTTGACAAGCACCTCAACGCCCTTGGCGGCCAGCTTGGCGGATGGCTCTACGTTGTTTTGTTTCTGGTGATTTTTTGCGAGACGGGGCTGGTCGTGACGCCGTTTCTGCCGGGCGATTCGCTCCTGTTCGCCATTGGCGCGCTGGCGGCGACGCCGACCAGCGTCCTCAACGTCCACATCGTCGTGGTCTCGCTGAGCGTTGCCGCGATTCTAGGCGACACGGTCAACTACTGGATTGGCAAGAAAGCTGGCCCGGCTGTCTTCCGCAGCGAGACGTCGCGTTTGTTTGACCGTCGCCACCTAGACCGGACGGCGCGATTTTACGCCAAGTATGGCGCGAAGACGATCATCATCGCCCGGTTTGTCCCCATCGTGCGCACCTTCGCCCCCTTTGTAGCCGGCATCGGCGCGATGCGCTACCCGAAGTTTCTCTTTTACAACGTCGTTGGCGGCGTCCTGTGGATCGCCTCGATGACCTACGCCGGCTACGCCTTCGGCAACATCCCGTTCGTGAAGAAGAACTTTTCGCTGGTTGTTCTGGGCATTATCGCGGTTTCCATCCTGCCGGCCGGGCTTGAAATCCTGCGCGAGCGACTCAGCGCGCGGCTGGCGGCAGGCGCTCCCCCGGACGCAACCCCTTTGGCCGCATCGGAAAAACTGCCGTGAGTGAAGCAACGCCATCTATCCTGACTCGCCTTTCGCGGCGGTCGTGGCTGCTGTGCGCCTTGGGCTGTATTGGGC
>NKPT01000288.1 GCA_002254845.1 Chloracidobacterium sp. CP2_5A
GCGCGCGCTGCTCGCCGACGCCCTCGAGCTGGCGCCGGACGATCCGTCGCTCGCGGGCAGCTCAAACGCCGGCAATGGCTTGCCCAGCATGGGATGACCCGCGCCCGACGACTCTACCTTCGCGGCCGGCTTCTTCGGCTTGGCGTGCTTGCGAGCGACCAGCTTGGTGCCCTTTGCCGGCGGCGTTTCGACGACCTTCGACTTCTTCGCCGACTTCTTCACGGTTTTCTTGGTCATGCACGCATCGTATGCCCGTCATTCATCGCTTGGCGAGCTTCTCTTTCAGCACACGGTTGGCAATGGCGGCATCGACCTCTTCGCCGTGCTGTTTCATGAAGCTTCCCATCGCC
>NKPT01000289.1 GCA_002254845.1 Chloracidobacterium sp. CP2_5A
ACCCTGAACAACTCCGCCGACAGGATGGAGCCGACCGAGAACTCCTTGAAGCGCTCGTCATAAGCGAGCTTGTAGATCACGGCACGCCGAGCTGTCGTTATCCAGAGCTGGGCTGCAGCGGGCTGGTCGTCCACCCTGAGGACGCCGAGGCGCAGCACGCCGGCCCGCGCCGCCGCCGCCGCAAGCGATGGAATAAACGCGGGAAACGGCTCCGGCTGCTTCCAACTGCTGTTGTAGACCGACACGAAGTCCGCGACCGCACGGTCGAGCTCCGGGCCCGCATTGCGCACGACCCGGATCTCCACTGCGCGCTCGCGCCGCAGCTTGCGTTCGCGCCGCGCCACGGTAT
>NKPT01000123.1 GCA_002254845.1 Chloracidobacterium sp. CP2_5A
AGGCGCTCGAGCCTTCCATCAGCGCCCAGGTCCAGGCGCAGGTGCTCAGCGTCCCGGCTGAGGCGTCAGGTGAGGCGCTCGAACCGGCGCTGATCATCACCGCTTCCGTCAGCAGCGCCCAGGCTGCAGCAAGCGCCGAAGCGCTTGAACCGCTCGTCACTGCGCAGGTCGTCGCGGCGGTTACAGGGGAGAGCGCCCAGGCCAGCGCTGAGGCGCTTGAGCCCCAGGTGCTCGCTGTCCAAGTCGCTGCAGTCGACCGCGCTTCAGCGAGCGCAAGCGGAGAAGCCGAGCCGCCCAGCGTCGCCGGGAACATCATCATCAGCGGCCAGGCTGCTGAAGCGAGCGGCAGCGCCGAGGCCCCACAAGTAACCGCTGTCCAGGTCGCGACGATCGGGGGCGAGGCCGCCAGCGCGAATGCTGAGGCGGAAACGCCCGGGCTTGGGCGCTCGGTTGCGTCCGAGACGGCAAGCGCGGACGCCGAGGCGCTGGAAGCGATCATCAACCGCCCGGTGCTCAGCGCCACGGCCGATTCCAGCGCTGAGGCATTGGAA
>NKPT01000190.1 GCA_002254845.1 Chloracidobacterium sp. CP2_5A
CGCGCTTCTTTATCTGTAAAATTTTCCAACGGCGCGTAGAAGCGATGTCCAGGCATAGCGTCGCCATCCATGAAAATAGCTCGGATTCGTCCTTGCCAAGCGAGGCCGAGCGGGAGAAAGTCGCCGGAACGGCTCCCTACGGAAGGCTGCCGTGACAACTGGCTAAGCGACCGGCAGACGCATCCAAGCGACAAGCGCGCCGGATCCGCCGCCGGCTCCACAAAGGCGTCGCCTTCGCTCGACTGTTCAGCCGGGGCGTTCCGCCTGCGTGTCGCGTCGGTTGCCGACCAA
Source organism: Chloracidobacterium sp. CP2_5A (assembly GCA_002254845.1). Taxonomy (GTDB): domain Bacteria; phylum Acidobacteriota; class Blastocatellia; order Chloracidobacteriales; family Chloracidobacteriaceae; genus Chloracidobacterium. The sequence goes on from NKPT01000190.1 coordinate 292, forward strand.
CACCGCCGCCAGCACGATGAAGGCCTCCACCACGCCGGCCAGCCCGGCTGAGACGCCAACCGCGCGCTGAAGGCCTGCCGCGCCGACCTCCAGCGCGCCGAAGCAGATAGCCGCCGGCAAGACGCCCAAAGGATGCTGCCGCGCC
>NKPT01000169.1 GCA_002254845.1 Chloracidobacterium sp. CP2_5A
CGATCCGCCAAGACGAACGCTGCCGCCAGGCGTTGTTGAAGCTGGGCGGGTTTCTGCTGCTGGCGCAGATGCCCGAACCGCAGCCCGGCTGGGCGCAGCAGTACGATTTCAACCTGCGCCCCATCTGGGCGCGCAAGTTCGAGCCGCCCGCCGTGGCGGGCCGCGAAACGCAGGACGCCATCGAGACGTTGCTGCGGATTTACCGCCTCACCGGCGACGCCAAATGGCTGGAGCCGATTCCGCGCGCGCTGGCCTGGCTCAAGCGCTCGCACCTGCCCGACGGCCGCCTGGCGCGCTACTACGAGCTGCGCTCCAACCGCCCGCTCTACATGACCCCTGATTACAAGCTGACCTACAGCGACCGGGACGTGCCCGATCATTACGGCTGGAAAACCGAGTCGCGCGTGGCCGCGCTCGAAGCCTCGCTGAAAGAGGATGTGATCAAGCGCGACTTGTCGCGCCTGTTGCTC
>NKPT01000068.1 GCA_002254845.1 Chloracidobacterium sp. CP2_5A
CCCCTCCCTACCGGCCTTCGGGCGCGATGTCAAGCGGTTTTCTACGAACTGCACGGTTGCTGGGGATCGCTTTAAGCCGTTGAGATTGCCGAAGTTTCCAATGTCTGCGCGGCACCTCGACCGGCTGGCGCGGATGGCGCTGGATGCCGATTGTCAGTCTCGCTGCTTGAAACTGTGGACGTTGGCGAGGCAATGACTGTGCCTGGCAACCAGGACGATGGCGGATGCGATCCAGCGCGCCATCGCCGCCGAAAAAAAATCGCGCTGGCCGTGTTGACATTCCCCCGGCTAAGCCGTATATAGCCAATGTCATCAGGAGGAACTGAAATGGAAGAGATCGACATCTCGATGAGCTGGGAAGCCGAGGGCAGGCTGACGAACCCCCGCGGCTCGGTGGACCGCGCGACCGTCGGCATCCTGAAAGGGCTGGTCGAGTCCGGCGAAGTCAGCGCGATTCGTGTCAGCGCCTCGCGGCAGAGCGAGAGCATGTATATCTACGCGGAAATCTGCGAGGATGACGACGATCTCGGCCGCGAAATCAGCATCCGTGTATCGCGCCACCGCAACCCGGCCTATCGCTGGGACCGGCTAACCAGCTCCAACGACCGCGCCGAGCCGGCGGATATCGAAGTCAGGCTTGACCTGCGGCGCGACTGGAAGTGGGCCATCGGCGAGGCGCTCCGTCTGCTGAAGGACCCGAACTACGTTCGCCCGCTTGTCGGATGACGAGCGCGCAGATTTACGAAAGGAAACACGCGATGATGATGATTGCCCATCTCACTGTTAAAGATCTTCGGCGAGTCGCGCGCCGTGTCGACGGCACATGGGTCATCGAGGCCGACAACAGGAATCACGTAGTTTTTGTTGCGCCCGGCAAAAAAATCAACGTTCGCCTTACCGGCGACAAGGATGGGTCTATTCTGGTTACTGGGGGCGGCGACGGCGACGCGATCCGCGACGGCGCCGGCCGTGGCAGTGCCAGTCGCGACGGTGACGGACGCGGCTACGCCATCCGCGAGGGCTCAGGCGATGGTTATGCGTGCCGTATGGGCGCAGGCTACGGCCACGCCATCCGCGATGGTGACGGCGACGGCGACGCTCACCGCGGTGACGACGGCTACGGCGACGCGCGCCGCGACGGTGCCGGACGCGGTGACGCTCTGCGCTACGGTTGGGGAGGCGGTGATGCGGTTCGCAAAGGCAACGGGGATGGCGACGCGCGGCGCTGCGGTTCGGGCAAAGGTGATGCCATCCGAACCGGCGACGGGCGCGGCGATGCCATCCACGATGGTGCAGGCAAAGGTGACGCCATCCGCGATGGCGCAGGCGACGGATGCGCCGTCCGCAGCTACGTGGGCGACGGCAGCGCAATCCGTTCCGGCGCGGGGAATGGCGACGCCAGCCGCGTTGGTTTTGGCGACGGGTTCGCGATCCGCGACGGTGAGGGCGATGGCAATGCGCGGCGCGAAGACGAGGGGAAAGGGCGCGCCGTGCGTGGTGGCTCTGGGAAAGGGCGCGCCTACCAACAAGGCGAGGGCGCCGGCGACGAAACCGACAACTGAAAAGGATGTGCGCGATGCTTATGACTGTCCATCTCACTGTCGATGACCTGCCGCAAATCGCGCGCCGTGTCTGCGACACTTGGATCATCGAAGCTGACAACAAGAATTGTGAGGTCTATCTTGTTCCAGGCGAGATCGCCAACGTTTGCCTTTCGGGCGACAAGGACGGTTCCATCCTGGTTTTCGGAGGCGGCGACGGCAGCGCAATCCGTGACGGCGCAGGCGACGGCAAGGCAATGCGTCTCGGCCGGGGCCACGGCTGCGCCATCCGCAGCGGCGCGGGCGATGGCGACGCTATCCGTGCCGGCCATGGCAATGGCGACGCGATCCGCGACGGCGAAGGCGACGGCGAGGCTCTGCGCTACGGTAAAGGCAACGGCGATGCCATCCGTGCCGGCGCAGGCGACGGCAAGGCAGTGCGTCGCGGCCGAGGCTGCGGCGATGCTATCCGCCACGGCGACGGTACCGGCAGCGCCTTCCGTTACGACTCGGGCGCCGGCAATGCCATTCGCGACGGCAACGGGCGCGGCAACGCGCGGCGCTACGGTTCGGGTGACGGCGACGCCATCCGCTGTGGCGCGGGTGATGGCGACGGCAACTAAACCATCAACTGAAAAGGAGGTAAAGATGAAGCGCGATGTCGTCATTATCATGTCCGACGCTATCGGAAGCGAGGCAACGTTTCTTAACGGGCAGTGGGTTATTCAGGCTGACAACCTGGATCGCGTGGTTTTTGTCGCGCACGGCACAACTGCCAATTTCCGCCTTACCGGCGACAGGGACGGCTCTATCATGGTTACTGGCAGCGGCCACGGCGACGCCACCCGCGAGGGTGCTGGGCGGGGCCACGCCATCCGAACCGGCGACGGGCGCGGCAACGCTGTCCGCGCTGGCAATGGCAACGGCGACGCCATCCGTGGTGGCAATGGCAACGGCAACGCTGTCCGCCACGGCGCGGGTAACGGCAACGCTACCCGCGAGGGTTTCGGCTGGGGACACGCCACCCGCAACGGCTGTGGCGACGGCAGCGCAGTTCGCGACAGTGCGGGAGGCGTAACCGCCTACCGCTGGGGCGAGAGCGGCGAGCCGCGCGAAGATGCTTGAGGAGGTTCCGAAAATGAAGCGAGCGCCAACAAGGCCCGAAAACATGAAGCCATCGCCACTCAAGGGCAGGTCGATCTATCCATTCGATCGGATCAATCCCGGCGAGTCTTTTCTTGTGCCCTACGGGGACGGCAACCCGCAGAAAGTCCGGCAGCGCATCAGCATGGCCGCATGGACCTTCCGGCAGACCTACCCGGAAAAAAGGTTTATCGTCAAAGCCGAACCGGACGGGGTGCGTGTCTGGCGCTACGCTTGAGCAGTCAGCCCTGCTTGGGCCAGCCCCGCGCGGGCGCGCTCGATCAGCATGGAGAAATCCGGATCGCGGCGCGCCTTCGCTGCGTTGATCCGCCGGCTCGCGCCGCACCTGGTCTTGAGTCCCACTGCTTCGCGCAGCGCCGCCCATGTGTCATCCTCGATGGCGCCGGCATCCTGCAGCGCGACCAGCAGCGCGCCGACCGCCCACGGCTGTTGGGTGCGGTGGTCGAGCTTGTAAAAACTCTTTACCGCCGATGTCAGGTCCTGCAGGACAGCCGGCGCGCGCTCGACCAGTTCCTGCCGCCGCCGCGCCTCCGCCTCGCGCACCGATTCCAGGTCGGCCGCCCGCCTTGCGGCCGAGGCGGCCAGCGTCGAGACCGCCTCCGCCAATACCGGATCGCGGCTCGTCCGCGCCATCGCGCGGCGCATGACAACGCTGATGGTGCTGTGATCCCGGCCAAAGATTCGCGCGATGGATTTAAGGCTATGGCCTGAATCTTTGTGCGCCACGATCCAGATAGCGGCCCGAATACTCGCAGCCGGCTGCCAGCGGGCGTGCATGATGTCTTTGCGCGAGAGACTGGAGACTCTTTCCGCCTCGCTAATAATCCATCGCACGGGCGGGCATTTCTTCCTTGGAGTCGCTGACTGCACTGACTGTCACCCTTACCATGTCTTTGGTGCCAAAGTGTTTTTCGGCCGCGATTGTGACTACCTGCGAGTCATCGTTCCACGCGATGCCGTTCAGCCCGTCCATGACGGCTTTAACCAGGTTATCCAGATCGGGGCGCGGCACGGATGCGGTCGATCGGCGCGGACGCATGAACATGAAAATCGCTTCGACCCGGACCGGCCCGGCTGCCGGCCGCACACCCATCGCGTGCGCCTCAGCTGCAATCATCGCTTCATAGCGCCGAGTCCGTGCCGGAGTGTAGACGCGCCCGGCTCTGGCGCTTAACCTTGGTCGCCCCTTGGCGACCGGCCGGGCCAGGATCGTCAGCGTCCACACCCGGCTGTGTGTAAAATAGCTCCGCGCCGATCGCAAGAGGTCCCGTGTCGAATTTCGCTTGCGCGCGGCCGCTGGCGGCGCTATCACCGCCGGGCACAGTCTGGAGCCACGCGGATGGACGATCGACGGGAACTGTTTGCAGCGCTCGCCAGGGCGCAGGGGGCCATTCGGCAGCCGCAGCGATCGAAGACCGTGCGCGTCGCGCCGATGAACGGCGCGGCCTATACATTTTCCTACGCGCCGCTCGAGGAAGTGGTGGCCTCGATAGCCCAGCCGCTGGCGGCTAATGGCCTCTGCTGGTGGCAGGCGGTCGAAGGCGAATCGCTCGCAACCTACATCGGGCACGAATCCGGGCAGGTCGTGCGTTCGGCCGTTCCGCTGATTCCGCCGCGCCCGCGCCGAGACAAGGACGGCAATGCGATCCCGCCCGTGCCGCAGGAGTGGGGCGCTGCCCTCACTTATGCGCGGCGCTACGGGCTGACCATGGCGCTGGGGCTGGCGTCAGAAGACGATGACGATGCGGCCAGCGCTTCGGGCGCGGTGTCGGTGCCCGTCGACAGGCCGCGCGCCGCCAGGGCGAAGCCCGAGCCGCGGCCGGAACAAACGCCGGCCGCGAAGGACGACGCTCCGAGCGCTGACGAGATTATGGCGCTGATCCAGGAAACGGGCACTGATCTGCAAAAGGTCCTCGACCACTTCAGCGCCGCGTCGGTCGATACAATGCCGGCCACCAAGCGTCGGCAGTGCGTTGCCCTGCTCGAAAAGAAAAAGGCGAAGGCGTGAGCGCGCGGCTGGTCAGGCAGGGTTCGCCGGAATGGCATTGCGCGCGGCTCGGCAAGGTAACCGCGTCGCGCGCCTGGCACGTCATCGCGCCCGGTCGCGGCGGCGGCCGCAGCGTCGGCCGCGCGCGCCTCGCCCGCGAGCTGGCGATGGAACGGATTACCGGCCTGCCAGGCGGCGAGGATGAAAACGCCTTCATGGCGTTCGGCAAGGCAAACGAGCCAGTGGCGCGCCGTCTTTACGAGCTGGAAACTGGCTGCGCGGTCGAAGAGGCCGGGTTCTTCGACCATCCGCATATTCCGTGGTGCGGTGCCAGCCCTGACGGGCTGGTCGGCGAAGACGGCCTGATTGAAATCAAGTGCCCAGTGAAGGAAAAGAACTGGCACTCTGTCGAGGATGTGCCGCCCAACTATCTGGCGCAGATAAATCTTCAGCTCGCGTGCACCGGCCGGGCATGGTGCGATCTTGTTGTTTTGCTGCCGGGCGACAGAATATGGGTGGCGCGAATCAATCGCGACCAGGATGCCATCGCGGCGCTCGAGTCGGCGATTATCGGTTTTCTTCCCGAAGTGGAGGCGGAAGTGGCGTCGATTACAACTGACCTTCTGGAGGTGTAAAATGAGAGGGAAGCTTTACAAGGACGACAAGCCCCGCGAAGGCGCGAAGCCGTTTCGCAAATACTGGGGCAGAATCACCACCGACCGGAACGGCGTCGGACTCGTCATCATCGATTTTCCGTGGGGAACTACCTTCCTCAATATCGAGGAAGAGGCGGAAGACCCCCGGACTCATTCGAGGCCTCGTGATGACGACCCTCCATTCTGAACCGATGACTGTGAAGGAGCGGATCGGCCGGCTCGGCGGGCCCAAGAGCCTGTCAAAGCGGATCGGGGTTCCATACGGCACGGTGGCCTGCTGGGTGATGCATGACAGAATTCCCTCCTGGCGACTGCCGCTGATCGAGGCGGTCGAGCGTGAGCTTGGCTATGCGCCGCCAGAGTGACGGCGCGGAGCTGGCGCAGTTCTTCGCGCTGAGCGACGGGCAACACAAGCTGCGCTGCCCGCTGTGCAGCGCAGGCCGCAGGCATCGGCACGACCGGAGCCTGTCTGTCAGGGTCAGTGCAGGTTCGGCGGTCTGGATGTGCCACCATTGCGGATGGGCTGGCGGATACGGGCGCGGTGGAGGGTGTGATGCGGCAGTGGATGGAAGCGCGCGGGATAGACCCCGACCTGGCCGAGAGAATGGGCATCGAGGTAGCGCGGCGTGGAGGCGAGGACTGGATTACGATCCCCTACATCAGCCGTGGCCAGACAGTGTGCCGCAAGTGGCGGGCCACTGGCGAAAAGAAGTTTTTCATGGACCCGGCGGGTAAGCCCTGCCTTTTCAACTGCGATGTTCTTGACGATCCACGGCTGAAAACTGGCGAAGCGGCGCTTATCATAACCGAAGGCGAGCTGGACGCGGTTGCCGCCACCCAGGCCGGGTTCCTGGCAGTCAGCGTGCCGACCGGCGCGCCGGCAGTCTCGGGCGATCTGTCGAGTGAGCGCTATCGACCGATTCGCGAAGAACCGAGACTGGCCGCAGTCCGGAAGATAATTCTCGCGACCGACAGCGACGAGCCCGGTCTTAGACTGCGCGCCGACCTGGCTAACATTCTCGGCCCGAGCCGATGCCGATTCGTGCCCGACTACGGGGAGGGCTGCAAGGACCTCGGCGACGTTTTGGCAAAGGGAGATGCGGAACTCGTCCGCGAGATCATCGAGTCCAACAAGCCTTACCCGATTCGCGGCCTTTATTCTTGGGATGAAATTCCGGACCTGCCGCCGCTTCAGCCGCTGCCGATCGGGATTCCGGCAGTCGGCGACGCACTGCCGCTGGTTCCCGGCAGTCTGACAGTCGGGACGGGGTTTCCGAATCACGGTAAAACGACATTCGCTTTGGCTGTCGCGGCGCTTTTCATGCGGCGAGCGCCCGTCGCGCTGGCGTCATTCGAGACAATACCAAAGCCGATCATGCGCGCGCTCATCAGCTGCACGATCGACAAGGTGCCGACAAGTATTCACTATGAGCCGCGCCCGGAAACCGCGAAGCTAATTCACGAAAACAGCTGCGTCATCGGCAATTTCGGCCGTAACCCTAGCGATGATCTCGACCTTGACGGCGTGCTTGATGCCATGGCGGCGGCAGTTATTCGCAACGGCGCAAGGCTGTGCATAATCGACCCGTGGAACAAGGTCGAGCACTTCCGGCACCGCGAGGAAAGCGAGACCGACTATACCGGCCGCGCGCTGAACGACCTGATGCGGTTCGCCAGGTCCTATGATGTGGCACTTTGGGTGCTCGCGCACCCGCGCAAGCCAATGGGCGCGGGCGGCACGACCCAGCAGCGCCCGGACCTGGCCGACATCAGCGGATCGATGCACTGGGCGAACCGGCCGGACTACGGATTCTGCGTTTGGCGTCCGAAGGAAGATGCCCACATTCGTGAACTCCACGTCACCAAGGTTCGGCTCGGCTATCCGGGAAAACGGGCAGTCATCAACCTTGACTGGGACTACAGAATATCGAACTTTCG
>NKPT01000164.1 GCA_002254845.1 Chloracidobacterium sp. CP2_5A
CCTTTGCTGCATGGGTCACGCTGCTGGCCACGAACAGGCTTCGCCAGGCGCCGTTGGCCGGGCTAAGGGCAATGTAGCGCGCAGCGGCGGGGAATGCAACCGCGCAGGTGTCGCCACGGCCGTCGAGTCTGTCCGCGCCGGCGCATCGACGCGCTGTACGAACGCGACGAATTCCTCGCTGAGGTCGTGGCGGATCAGGAAGTCGCCGGGATGGAGCAGCTCGGCGGAGCAGAAGCCGACCTGGTCGCGGCGGCGGGGGCCCAAGCGGCAACGCGCCTCGGATTCAGGCTTCGCTCGGCCGCATTGATGGCGTCAGCGCCTCGGGTGCTCCGCTCGCTGTGGCGCAGAATGAATATGAAGTCTGCTTCAAGTGCCATGCTGATCGCAGCGCGTCGGCGCCGTTCGTCTCGCGACAGATCACGCAGACCAATACGCGCCTGGAGTTTGACCCCTCGGCTGTTTCGTATCATCC
>NKPT01000341.1 GCA_002254845.1 Chloracidobacterium sp. CP2_5A
CATCCGGTCGTAGTCCAGCGGACTGTCGCGCAACGCAGCCGGCGCCCGCCAATCCGCCAGAGGGTTGACGACCTCGACGGCGCAATCGTCGCCGTGAGTCTCGCGCAAAGCAGCGGCAACGGCTTTAGCCGCGCTGCGATGACCGAATCCGGCGTCGGCAGTCAGGATAAGAATGTTTCTCTGAGCGCTCATCACAACACTCCTGTTGCCTCGTTCGATCTCCGCTGAGGCATGTTGGGCGACAACGCGGCCACCATTGATTCGACGGAATCACCCTTGAGCAGGAAGGCATCGGCGCCGGCGGCCAGCGCC
>NKPT01000199.1 GCA_002254845.1 Chloracidobacterium sp. CP2_5A
TGGCGCGGGCGGACGGCTACGCTGGGTTTTGCGCGGCATACGGCTTTCGCTTCGAGTCGCCGCGCGAAATCTATCGCTGACGTGCCGGGCGCTAGCGGCTGGCGAACTCGACATCATTGCCGGCAACGCCACCGACGGCCTCATCGCCGCGCTTGACTTGGTCGCGCTTGAAGACGACCGCCAGTATTTCCCGCCCTGCCAGGCGGTCTATGTCGCTCGACAGGCGACCTTGGCTGCCGCGCCGCCGTTGGCAGGGGCCATCCGCTCGCTTGACAACGCGATTGACACCGCCGCCCGGCGCCGAATGAGCGCCGCTGCGGATCAGGAGAAACGCTCGCCGCGCGAAATCGCGGCCGACTTCCGCGCCGCCCGCTCTCGGAAGCCGTCGGCTCAACCCTAGCTTTTGACCCCGGGGTGGTGAAAGAA
>NKPT01000355.1 GCA_002254845.1 Chloracidobacterium sp. CP2_5A
AGCAGGAGATTGCGTTCCGTGCGAAAGACCATCGCGAGGAGCACGATAATGCCCACGCCGGCTATCGCCGAGTGAATCAGGATTTCGCGTCGCGCGGTCGCTTGCTGTTCCGCCGATCCGCGAAAGACTGCGTAAACGCCGGAGGGGAAATAGACCTTCTCCGCAACGGCGCGTTTCGCGTCCGCAACGAACGAAGTGAGGTCGCGGCCGGCCACGTTGCAGGTGACTTGCTGGCGGCGTTGCGCGCCTTCGTGGACGATGAGGCTTCGGCCGTTGGCCGCCTCGATGTCGGCCAGCTCGCGCA
>NKPT01000311.1 GCA_002254845.1 Chloracidobacterium sp. CP2_5A
TCCTTGAGCTGCGCGCCCCGAACGAGCAGCGGCAGATACACCGCGTCATAGCGCTTCGCCTGGAAGGCTCGGTTGTGAACGGCAGGAGAAATGGAATGCCGCACCGGGTCAGCAACCACGCCGAAAATGCGGGCGGCGCTCGAAAACCGGTCAATCCGGTAAAGCTGCCGCAACTGCCGGGCGGAAACCTGCCCGGCGGCAGTCCCTTCAGCCGCATGAGGCGCGGCGTAAGTGTACATGCCTCCGAAAGCGGGCGAAAGCACGCGGGTGGGGAAGCCGCATTCGGTCATCGCCAGCAGCACCAGCGGCGTCTTGGGATGCTCGCGCGCCA
>NKPT01000242.1 GCA_002254845.1 Chloracidobacterium sp. CP2_5A
CGGCGCGCCTGACGACCTGCCGGCGAGCTTTGCGAGTCAATGTTTACTGAGTCAATTTTTTGGCGGAAGCCAGGGGCTACGATACCCCGCCGGGAGCTTCAGGCCGGCCCCAGGGAAAAGGCGCTGCCGAGTTAGGCGGAGGCGAGGCGCGAGCGGGCGCGATAACCTTTCAACAGGCTTTGGGAGAGACCGCTTCACGGAAGCCCCTGACCGCCGCGCCCGATCAGAAAGCGCGGGGCTTCTTTTATCCCGTTAGGCCGCGGCCGCGTCGCCTTCAAGCAAAGCCTTCAAGCAAAAAACGCGGGCAAGCAAGGCCCGCGTTTCCTGTGGATGCGCGGCGCCGGCGAGCGAGCGCCAAATGGTCAGCAGCGCTTTCGCCAACGA
>NKPT01000156.1 GCA_002254845.1 Chloracidobacterium sp. CP2_5A
CGACGACGTGGTGGCGGTGAACTTATGTTGCCGATCGCTGTCGGCTATTGGGTACAATAAAGTTTCATGGCGACGTTTTCCTATGTAGCGCGCGATTCGGCCGGGCAGAAAGTTGAGGGAAAGGTTGCCGCTGCAACGGCCCAGGCAGTGCTGGCGGAATTGCAGGCGCGACAGCTTGCGCCCGTGACTGTGCAGGAGCTGCGTGAATCGCCGCGCGCTGCGCGACGAATCCGCCTCAGGCACGTGGCCATGGCGTATCGGCAGCTTTCAGATCTGCTGCGCGCCGGCGTGCCGCTGTTGCGCGCGCTGCGACTGCTGGGGCGGAGCAAGGCATATCCGCGACTGGCGAAGGTGCTGGCCGAGGTGGCCGACGCCGTGGCTGAAGGGTCTCGCCTCGCCGACGCCATGGCAGCGCACGGCGACGTCTTTCCGCCGATTCAGATCGCCATGGTCCGCGCGGGAGAGCGCGGCGGATTCCTCGAACC
>NKPT01000020.1 GCA_002254845.1 Chloracidobacterium sp. CP2_5A
CGCGCTTTTTCTTTGACGCTGGATGCTTTCCAGCGGGTGAAACGCCATGACCGTGGACCAGAAAGCCGTGGACCAGAAACGCCAACTGGCGCAGCGGTTGCGCCATGGGGCCGCCCCGGCGCTCGACGCGCCTTCCATCGGAGCCTGTCTGCGCGCGTGGGCCGCGCAAAGATCGGAGGCGCCGGCGCTGGTCGCTTACGACGCCAACGGGGCGCGCCGCGAGCTGAGCTACGGCGCGCTATGGGAAGCGGTTCAGTCCGGCGCGGCCGCGCTGCGGGCGGCGGGCGTTGAGCCGGGCGACCGGGTCGCGGTACTGGCAGGCAACGACCTTGAAATTGTCGTGGCTTATTGCGCCATCTGGACGCTGGGGGCCTGCGTCGCGCCGGTCAACATGACCGAAGACGCCGAGCGGCGACGCTTCATTGTCGAAAACGCCGAGGCGCGGCTGGTTCTGGCGCCGCCGGATCATCTTTCGGAAGCGCGGTCGCTGGCGGAAGCGCTCCCGGCTCTTCGCGGCGCGCTCGCGCTGGGCGCCGGCGAGTGGCGCACGGGGCTTGTCGGCGCGGCCTATGCGCCGGACGCTGTCTCCGAGCGCGAAGCCCTGATCGTCTATACGTCGGGGACGACCGGCGCGCCCAAGGGCGTCGTTTTGACGCAGGCGAGCCTGCTCCTTGACGCGCAGGCGCTCCGCGACTGGAACCGCGTCACAGCCGGCGACGCGCTGATGTGCGTCCTGCCGATTCACCATGTCAACGGCATTGTGGTGACGCTTCTGACGCCGTTTATCGCCGGCGCCAAGGCGGTTCTCAATCACAAGTTTTCGCCCGCGACATTCTGGGCGCGAATCGCGCGCGAGGGCGTCCGCATCGTGAGCGTCGTGCCGACGCTGCTGGCGTTTCTCCTCGAGCGCCCCGAGCTGTTTGCGCGCGAAGCGGTCGGCAGTCTCTCGCATCTGATTTGCGGCGCCGGTCCGCTCACCGTCGAGCTGGCGCGGCAGTTCGAGGAAACCTTTGGCGTCCGCGTGCTGCATGGCTACGGGCTGAGCGAAACCACCTGCTACTCGACCATGCTGCCGCTCGACTTGTCGCCGGAAGAACACCGGCATTGGATGCGGGCGTTTGGCTTTCCGTCCATCGGCGCGGCGCTCCCGGTGTGTAACGTCGCGGTCCACGATGCGGAAGGAAACCCGCTGCCGCCGGGCGCGCGCGGCGAAATCGTCATCTGCGGGCCAAGCGTCATGACCGGCTATTTCAAGCGCCCGGAGTCCACCTCCGAAGCCTTTGCCCACGGCTGGTTTCGGAGCGGCGACGAGGGCTTCTATGAACTCGACGCCCAGGGGCGGGCGTTTTTCTTCATTACTGGCCGCATCAAGGAACTCATCATTCGGGGCGGCGTCAATGTGTCGCCTTTCGAGATTGACGAGGTCTTGTCGCGCATTCCGGGCGTCAAGCGCGGGCTGGCCGTCGGCTTCGAGCACCGCTGGTACGGCGAGGAGGTTGGGGCCTACATCGTCCCTGAAGACGGGGCGACGCTGGACGCCGAGATGATTTTACGCGCCGCGCGGGAGCGGTTGCCGTTTCACAAGTCGCCCAAAGTCGTTGTCTTCGGCGCCGACATCCCCGTGACTTCGACTGGCAAGTACCAGCGCAACAAGCTGAGATCACGCTTTGCGCCGTGGCGGGATGTTCAGTTCGCCGCGCCGTCGCCGGCAGCCAGCGAAAAGGCGGAATCCCAGGAAAAGGCGGAACCGCAGCATCGGAAAGCGCGCTAGCCTGGCTCTGGGAAGGCGTGTTTTGGGTAGCGGCGCGCGAGCTGCGGGCGCAACTCGCGGTACGCTCGCTTCCAAAAGCCTTCCAAGTCGGTTGTGATCTGCACCGGACGGCGGTTTGGCGCGAGCAGGTGCAGCGTCAGGGGCGCGCGCCCATCGGCAATCCGCGGCGTCGCCTTCAATCCAAAAAAGTCTTGAATTGGCGCGGCGACATAGGGCGGGCCGCCATCTGGCGGATACTCGATGCGCGCCCGCCGGCGGCCAAGCTGGAGCGATTCCGGCGCAAGTCGGTCCAGCGTCGCGCGTTGCGGCGGCGTCAATCGCGCTAGCAGCGCCGCCGTCACATCGCCGCCGCGCGCCGCCTGGCGCACTTCTTCCAGCGTCGCGCACCCGACGCAAAGCTGCTCGACCGCGCTCCAAATCGCCTCTTCGTCGCAGGGAGCAAGGCATCCGGCGGCATAGGCGGCAGCGAAGGCCATTCGCGCGCGCAGCCGCTCGACGGCTTCGACATCGGCGTACGCCTGCCACCCATCAGCCCGGAGACGGGCGACCAGCAGCCGCGCGGCGGCTTCCGGGTCAACGGCCGGGAGCGCCCGATCTTCAATTGTCACGCCATCGTAGAGCAGCCGCCGCAGCCGCGCGACGCGCCCATCGGGGCGAATTTCATGCGTATCGGTTTCCTCGATGTCGTCCAGAAAAAGCTCCAGCAGCCAATCCGGCTCAAGGCGAGCGGCCAGGCGCGCCAGCGCGGACCCGTCGGGCTGTGTTTCAGCGTCGAGCGTCAGAACCAGCCCTTCCGCCGCCACCACGCTCGTCGACGCAAGCTGGGCGCGGCCGCCGCGCCCAAGCGCCACCTCCCACACCCCCTGCGCGCTCCGCCGCAACCGCCCGACGCGGTCGGGAAATGCGGCCAGGAGCGCCTTGCCCAGGGCCGCGTCGCGGTCGTCCTCGCGGGTCGCCTGACCATCGTCGGGCAGCCGCTGCGCGATCTCCAGGAGCTGCCGCTCAACGCGCCGAATGCGCTTGACCGTCGCGGCGTCGTTGGCGGTTTCAAACGTTTCCAGCAGCGCCAGCGCATCGGAATGCCCATAGTCGCTCTGGCGCGAGGGCGCGGCGCGCGCCGCGCGCTCGTCTAGCAGAGCGGCAATGCGGCAGGCCTCGCGCATCACGCCCCGTCGCCGCCCCTCCGCGATGAGTCGCGCCAAGCGCGGCGCGGCTGGAAATTCAAGCAGGGCGTGGCCCAGCGGCGTCACGCCCCGCGCATCCAGCGCGCCCAGTCTGTGCAAAAGCGTCTCGGCGGCGGCTAGCGCCTCCGGCGCGGGCGGCTCGAACCACGGAAAAGCGCGCAGGTCGGCGTAGCCGGCCGCCCGCAGTTCAAGAACGGTTTCGGCCAAATCCGCGCGGCGGATTTCCGGCGTCTCAAAGGCCGGGCGGAGGTTGAAATCCGCTTCGGTGTAAAGCCGCAGACACTCGCCGGCCCGCGTCCGCCCGGCGCGCCCGGCGCGCTGAATCGCTGACGACTGCGCAATGCGCCCGATGGCCGCTTGGGGCAGCCCCGTCCATGGCGAATGCTCGACGCGCCGGACAAGGCCTGAATCAATCACCACGGCGATGTTTTCAATCGTGACGGAGGATTCCGCGACGTTCGTGGCAAAGACGACCTTGCGCCGCTCGCCGGGCCGCGCGGCGGCGTCCTGCTCGGCGGCCGGCAAACTGGCATGCAGCGCATGGAGGGCCAGGTTGTAGCGGGCGGCCACTGGCGCGCAGGCGCGCTGACAAGCGCGGATGTCAGCCATGCCTGGCAGAAAGACGAGCATATCGCCATCAGGCCCGGCCCGGGCGTAGCGCTCGACGGCGGCGGCGACGCGCTCGGCTAGCGGGGCGGCGGTTTCCTGCGCCGCGTAGCGCGTCGTCACCGGAAACGCTTTCCCCGGAACCGTCACGACCGGCGCGCCATCGAGGAAGGCGGCGACGCGCTCGGCGTCAAGCGTCGCCGACATCACCGCCAGCTTCAGATCGGGCCGCGCGCGACGCTGCGCGTCGCGCAGGCGCGCCAGGGCGATGTCGGTCGTCAAATGGCGCTCGTGAAACTCGTCAATGACAACGACGCCGACGCCGCGCAGCGTCGGATCCCGCAGCAAGCGGCGCGTCAGAATTCCGTCAGTGACAAAGCGCAGGCGCGTCGCGGCGCTCGTCCGGTCTTCGAAGCGCGCCGTGTAGCCCACCCGCCCGCCGAGCGTTTCTCCCATCTCGCTCGCCACGTAGCGCGCTGCCATCCGGGCCGCTAGCCGTCGCGGCACGACTACCAGGACGTCGCCGCCAGCCGCGCCGGATGTCAACAGCGCCGCCGGCGCGCGCGTGGTCTTGCCCGCGCCCGGCGCGGCCTGGATCACAAGCCGGCCACCGTCGCGGATCGCGCCAACGATGGCGGGAAGGTACTCGTCGATCGGCAAGGGGGGCCTCTTTTCGTCAGTCACGGCTTTCGATTGGGGCAATTTCCAGCTATCGTCCCCGACTGCGTTACATCATTCCCTAAGATGGAGATAGGGCGTCATCCATGTACAAAAGCATGTGCAAAAAACTGCTTGCCGGAGGATTGGCGGTCACGCTTTCCGCCGGATGGTTACCGCTTTCCGCGCGCGCTGAAGAGGGCATGTGGCTGCCGGACGCGATCAGCGCGCTGCCGCTCGTCAAAATGCGCGCTAAGGGCTTGGCGCTCAAGCCCGAAGACATTTACAACCCGAATGGGCCGAGTCTCAAGGACGCCATTGTCATCATTGACGGCGGGACGGGGGAATTCGTCTCGCCGGAGGGCCTGGTGCTGACCAACCACCACGTCGCCTTTGACGGCATCGCCGCCCTCAGCACGCCGGAGAAAGACTATGTCGCCAACGGCTTCGTCGCTAAAAGCCGCGCTGAAGAGCTGCCGACGCCGGGCTACACGGTGCAGACGCTCGACATTATGCGAGAGGTCACGAAGGAGATGCTCGACGGCGTGACGCCAGACATGCCGGCGACTGACCGCGAAAAGCGCCTTGCCGAAAACCGCAAAAAGCTCGTTGACGCCAACGCCGCGCCGAATCGCCAGGCGCAGGTTGTTGAAATGAACAGCGGCTTGCAGTTTTACCTCTATGTCTATGACGTGTTTCCCGACGTGCGGATGGTCTATGCGCCGCCCAAGGATATTGGCTACTACGGCGGCGACCCGGACAACTTCGAGTGGCCGCGCCACTGCGGCGACTTCACCTTTTTCCGCGTCTATGCCGACAAGGACAACCGCCCGGCCGCCTACGCCAAGGACAACGTTCCCTACCGCCCGAAGAAGCACTTGACGATTTCGATGTCCGGCTACAAGGAAGGCGACTTCACGATGGTTCTGGGCTATCCGGGTCGGACGAACCGCTACCGCGAGGCCTCTTCGGTCGAGACCAACGAGCGGATTCAGATTCCGCTGCTGATAGACTTCTTCGCCGGGCAAATCGCGGCGCTGGAGGAAGCCGCCAAAGTCGACCGGAAGCGGGCGCTGGCGCTGGCGTCGCAGATTTTCGGTCTCAGCAACTCGCTCAAGGCCTATCAGGGCGCGCAGCGGACGCTGCGCCGCGCGCAGTTCCTGGAGCGGCGACGCAAGGAAGAAGCCGCGCTGGCGCAGTTCATCGCCAGCTCGCCCGAAAGCCAAGCCAAATATGGCGACGTTATTCCCCGCTTGACCAAGCTCAACGAAGACTACCGCCCCATGCTGGCGAGCGACTTCCTGCTGCCGCGCCTGCCGGGCTTTGTCAGCCAGGTGGCTGGCCTGGCGAATCTGGCCGTGGCGCGCGCCGTCGAAGCCGATAAGCCAGAGGGGGAGCGCAACCCGCAGATCGCCGCGCAGGCGGCGCGGGTCAAAGCCGTTCTGCCGAACTTCTTCCGCGAGCGCGACACGGCGCTTGAGCGGCAGCGGCTCGTCGCTCTGTTTGAGCTGGCCGACAAGCAACCCCAGGGCGCGCGCGTGGCGCTTCTCGACAAGCAGTTTGAGGGCAAGACAGGCGAGGCGCGCGCCGCGGCCCAGCGGGAGCTCGCCCGGCGCATTGTGGAATCGCCCTATTACGACACGCCGGGACGCTTGCAGGTGCTGTTCGAGCTTTCCGCGACGCAGCTCAGGGCGCTGGATGACCCTGGCCTCAACTTCTTGCTCGCGCTCGCGCCGGAAGCCGACGCGGCCCGGAAGCGGACGGAGCGGTACAACGCCGAGGCGAGCGCGCTGCGGGCGCGCTACATTGGGGCGCTGGCGGCCAGTCGCGGCAACCAGCCGTTTTACCCGGACGCCAATCGGACGCTGCGGTTCACCTATGGCGAGGTCAAGGGCTACACGCCCAAGGACGGCGCGACCTATCGCTACTACACGACGCTCTTTGGCGTGGTGGAAAAAGACCGCGGCGCGGACCCCTTCGCCGCGCCGCCGGCGGTGATTGACCTGTATCGGCGCAAGGATTACGGGCGCTATTACGAGCCGATGTTCAAGGACGTGCCGGTAAACTTCCTTTCCACCAATGACATTATTGGCGGAAACTCCGGCAGCCCGATTCTCAACGGGCGCGGAGAGATCATCGGCGTCGTTTTCGACGGGAACTTCGAGGGGCTTGGCAACGACTTTCTCTATGATTACGACGCGCAGCGCGCCATCAGCGTGGATATTCGCTACGTGCTGTTTTTGACCGAGAAAATGGCTGGCGCGGATTACCTCTTTAAGGAAATGACCTTTAGCGCCGCGCCGCGCAAATGACGCGCGAGCGGCGGCTTGTCTGAGGGCGTAGGGAGGCTGAACGTGGCGGGTCGCATGGCGAGGGGCTTACTAGCTTGTCTGCTCTGGCTGGCGGTTGCCGGCGGAGTCAGTGGCGCGCATGACAAGTCTGCGCATGACAACAGCGCGCGGAGCGGAACGCGGTCGGCCCTGCGCGTCGCGGCCGACGACCCGCGCTTTTTTCCGCTCGCGGCGCTCAAGCCAGGCTTGGTTGGGGTCGGGCGGACGGTTTTCCAGGGCGACCGCGTCGAGGAGTTTGGGGTTGAGGTGTTGGGCATTCTCCCTGGCGCGCCCAACCCCAAGCAGTCTTTCGTCGTGGCGCGCCTCACGGGAGCGAATGTCGAGCGGACGCTCGTCTTTGCCGGCATGAGCGGCAGCCCGGTCTTTATTGACGGCAAGCTGGTCGGCGCGGTGTCGGCGGCCTTTGCCTTCGCTAAAGAGCCAATCGCGCTCATCATGCCCATCGCCCATATGATTGAAGTCTTCGCGGAGAGCGACCAGCCATCCCTGGCGCGGCGCAGCGCGGCGCGCGCGCCGATTCCGGTTGACGCGGCGCTGGCGGCGCGCATTCCGGCGCTGCGCGACGCGGCGCGGGACGGCGCGGCGTTTATGCCGATTGCGACGCCGCTGGCGGTTTCCGGCTTCCCCGCGGATGTCCTGTCGCCATTTTCGGCAACGTTTGAGGGGCTGGGCTTTCGCGTGGTGAGCGGCGGCGGCGCGCCGGCGCGACCGGCCGCGCTGGGCGCGATCACGCCGGATACGCTCGCGCCGGGGCGGACGGTCTCGGTGGACTTGATGCGCGGCGACTTCGGCCTCAGCGCCTCCGGCACGGTGACGTGGCGCGACGGAGACGACATTCTGGCCTTTGGGCATCCGTTTTTCAGCCCCGGCGGCATCGGCGGCGTGCTGTTTCCGATGTCGGAAGGCGAGGTGGTCACGGTGATTCCCAACGTTGGCAACTCGTTCAAGCTCACGGTGCCCAAGGCGCCGGTCGGGGCGATGACGCAGGATCGCTCGGCCGCCATTCGCGGACGGCTCGGCGTAACGGCGCCGATGATTCCGGTCACGATTGAGGTGAAAAGCGCGCTGGGCGCGGCGCGGCGCTATCAGTTTGAAATTGTCGAGGACGCCTTTTTGTCGCCGATCCTGGCCAACATCGGCGTCGCCGCGAGCCTGACGGCAACGGAACGCAGCATTGGCGAAGCGACGCTGCGCGCGGAAGGGCAAATCGAGCTTGACGGAGCGCCGCCGGTACGGTTTGCGCGGGCAATCGCCTCCAACTTCAGCCCGGCGACCGGCGTCGGCGCGAGCGTCGCGCAACCGCTGGCGACGCTGCTCAACAGCGGGCTGGCTAGCGGCAAGGTTCGCTCCATTCACGTCACCGTCACGGCTCGCGACGCTCGGCTCAGCGCCACGCTGGAGGGTCTGTGGGCTGATCGGCTACGCGTCCAGCGGGGCGAAAGCCTCAGCCTGACGCTGCTGGCGCGGGACGCTTCCGGTCAGACGCTCGTCGAGCGCGTCACCGTGACGATTCCGGTCGACGCGCGTCCCGGCGCGGCGACGCTCGTGGCGGGCGACGGGCGCGTGATGGACGGGATTGATCCCATCGTGGTCGGCGCAGCGCAGACCCTTGGGCAAGTCAGCGCCGCGCTCAATCGAATGCATCGCTCCGACCGGCTCTACGTCCGGCTTTACAGAAGCGAGCCCGGGGTCGTCATTGCCGACGAGGCTATGCCGGGGCTGCCGGCTTCCTATCTGGCCACGGTCGGCAGCGCGCGAGTGAAAGCGGATGGGCGAGCGCTGTCAACGCTCACCCTGCTCAAGCAGGAGCTTCCGCCGGGCGAGTGCGACGTGACTGGCCGCCAACAGCTCGATATTGAAATTCTGCCATAACGAAGCTGGATTGGCTCCGCCGCGTCAAGGAGGAATCAAGTCGGTGTCCATGGCGATGACCCCGATGATCCGTCAGTACTTCGCCATCAAGGCGCAGCATCCCGGCGCGCTGCTCTTTTTTCGGCTGGGCGATTTCTACGAGATGTTTTTTGATGACGCCCAAGTGGCGTCGCGCGAGCTGGATTTGACGCTTACCGCTCGCCACAAGGACACCGCGCAGCCCGTGCCGATGTGCGGCGTTCCGCATCACGCGGCCGCCGGTTACATTGCGCGGCTGGTTGAGCGCGGCTATCGCGTCGCCATTTGCGAGCAGACCGAGGAAGCCGCGGGCAAGACAAAGCTGGTCGAGCGGGCGGTGGTGCGCATT
Source organism: Chloracidobacterium sp. CP2_5A (assembly GCA_002254845.1). Taxonomy (GTDB): domain Bacteria; phylum Acidobacteriota; class Blastocatellia; order Chloracidobacteriales; family Chloracidobacteriaceae; genus Chloracidobacterium. The sequence continues at coordinate 8,809 of NKPT01000020.1, forward strand.
GTGACGCCGGGCACTTCGATTGAGGACCAGCTTCTCCAGGGCGCGGAGAATCGCTTTCTAGCCGCGCTGGTCGGCAGCGGGCAGGGGACAGCCGTCGCCCTGCTCGACGCGACGACCGGCGAGTTTTGGGTAACAGAGCTTCGCGGCGACGCGCATCTGGAAGCCGCGCTCAACCTGCTGGAGCGCTTTGACCCGCGCGAAGTCTTGGCCGCGCAGTCGCTGGCGCCCTTGCTTGCCCCGGCGTTTCCGCCGCCGCCCGCCGCGCCCGCGGAAAGCGCCCGCCGCCCGCCGCCCCGCTTTCCCGCCGCGCTGACGCTGGCTGAAGACTGGCGCTTCGCCCCGGATGCTGGCGAGACGCTGCTCCGCGAGCATTTTGGCGTCCTGTCGCTGGCGGGCTTTGGACTGGAAGGGAAGCCCTACGCCATCGGCGCGGCGGCGGCCGTCCTGCGCTACCTGCGCGAGACGCAGATGAATGGCGCCCGGCACGTGACAACCCTGAGCTGGCTTGAGACGACAACGACGCTTGAGCTGGACGCCCTGACGCTCAAAAACCTGGAGGTCATCGCGGGCGCGGATGGGAGCCAGCGCGACTCGCTCCTGAGCGTCCTCGATGAAACGGTCACCAGCATGGGCGCGCGCCTGCTCCGGCAATGGCTGCTACGCCCGTCGCGCGAGCTGACTGTCATCAACGCTCGGCTCGACGCCGTGGCGGAACTGCATCAAGACCCTATCCGGCGCGATGGCTTTCGGCAGCTTCTCCGGTCAATTCAGGACATCGAGCGTTTGGTCGGACGGCTTTCGCTCAACCTGGCGACGCCGCGCGATGTCGCGGCGCTGCGGGAAAGCTGCGCCGGCCTGCCCGCGCTCAAGGAGCGGCTTTTGGCTTGCGCCGCGTCGCTTCCGCTGACGCTCGGCGAGTCGCTCGACGCCTGCGAGGACCTCCGCCAGCGCATCGCCGACACCATTGTGGAAGCGCCCCCCGCGAAAATTGAGGACGGTCAAGTCATCCGCCCGGGTTTCAACGCGGAGCTCGACGAGCTGCGTCATGCGCGTCATGACGCCAGCGGCGCAATTGCGGCGATTGAGCGCCGGGAGCGCGAGCGAACCGGCATCGGCTCCCTCAAGATTCGTTTCAACAACGTCTTTGGCTACTACATTGAAGTGACCAAGGCGAATCTCGCCCGCGTCCCACGCGATTATGAGCGCAAGCAGACGATTGCCAATGGCGAGCGATACACAACCGCGGAGCTGAAACAGCTTGAGGCTCGACTGCGAGACGCGGAAACGCGAATCGTCGCGCTTGAGACCGAGATTTTCGAGGCGCTGCGCGACTTTCTCGTCGAGAACGCGCGCCGCTTACAGGCGGCGGCGCGCATCGTCGGCATGCTGGACGCGCTGGCGGGGCTGGCGGAGGTCGCCGCCCGGCGGCGCTACGCTCGGCCCGAGCTGCACGCTGAAGATGAACTCGTCATTGAGGACGGCCGCCATCCGGTCGTCGAGGCCCGCGTCGCGGGGTTCGTTCCCAATGACGCGCGCCTAAACAATTCCACTGACCGCTTGCTCGTCATCACGGGTCCGAACATGGGCGGCAAAAGCGTCTTTTTGCGACAGGTCGGCTTGATCGCGCTTATGGCGCACGTTGGCTCATTCGTGCCGGCGAGGCGCGCGCGCATCCCGCTGATGGATCGCATTTTCACCAGAATTGGGGCATCTGACAACGTCGCCCGCGGCCGCTCGACGTTTATGGTCGAGATGACTGAAACGGCCTGCATCCTCAACGCGACGACCCCGCGCAGCCTCGTTCTGCTGGATGAAATCGGGCGCGGGACGGCGACCTTTGACGGTCTTTCGCTTGCGTGGGCGGTCTGCGAATACCTGCACGATAATGCGCGTCATGCCGCGAAGACGCTCTTCGCCACGCACTATCATGAGCTGGTTGATCTGGCGCGCATCCTGCCGGGCGTCCGCAACGTCCAGTTAGCGGTTTCCGAACGGGACGGCGACATCGTGTTCCTGCATCGAGTTATCGAAGGCAGCGCCAACAAGTCGTATGGCATTGAAGTCGGACGGCTCGCCGGATTGCCGCCAGCGGTTGTGGCGCGCGCCAGAGAGATTTTAGCCAATCTCGAAGCCAATGAGCTGGACGTTCTCGGCAAGCCGAAGCTGGCCCGCCACCTGCCGGCCCGCCGGGGCAAGCGCGACCAGCCAACGCTGTTTGAAGCCGCGAATGAAAGCGTCATCGAGGAGCTGCGCGAGCTTGATATCAGCGAGCTAACGCCGGATATGGCGCTTGTCGCCCTGCGCCGATTGCAAGAACGGCTGCTGTAGCGCGCTTTCCAAGAGGCGCGGGGCGCCACGCTCGGCGACCTGAAAAAGGCTGACGCGGCCCCTGCGAAGAGCGAGCCTAAGCCAGGCGAATCTCCAGAATCAGGTCCTGGCGCGCGAGCCGGTCAAGAACATCCAGCCCCTCAATCGCTTGCCCGAAGCAAGTGTAGCCGCCGTCCAAGTGCGGCTGCGGCAGGTGACAGATGAACCACTGGCTGCCGCCGGTATCCTTGCCGGAAAGCGCCATGCCGACGCTGCCCCGCAGGAAGGGTCGCTCGTTGATTTCACAGCGAATTTGATAGCCGGGGCCACCGTCCCCGTCGCCGCGCGGATCGCCGCCCTGCGCGACGAAGTTCGGCACGACCCGATGAAACGTCAAGCCGTCGAAAAAGCCCCGCTCCGCCAGCGCGAGGAAATTCTCGACGGTCAGCGGCGCGTCTTCGGAAAATAGCTCCAGCGTCAGGTCGCCTTTGGTTGTCGTCACAATCGCGCGCGGGTGGCGGGCGGGCTGCCTTACCAGCCGACTGTAGAACGCCTCGACGCGATTGACGCGGCAGATGCCAACGCGGCGGCGCAGTTCCGCAAGCTGCGCCAAGCGCCCGTCCGCGTCTGGCGCGGGCGGCAGCCGGCGCCGCAGCAGGTCGCCCGCCTGCTTGCGAACGAGCCAGTCCGCGTCGCGCAATGCGGCTTCAAGCGCGGCTTGCGCCTCCGCGCTCGGATCATCTGCCAGGGCATTGACGATGGCCAGCTTGGCGTCATTCTGCGCGTCGTCCCGCGCCGCCTGCAAAGCCGCGATCAGCGCCGCCCGCCCGGCGTCGGTCACGGGCAGCGCGGCCAACGCCGTGGCCGCCGCCGCGCGCGCCATCACGTCTGGATAACGCAACTCCGCCGCCCAAAACGTCGCCCGCTCCGGCGTTTTCGGCACGGCGGCCAAGAGCGCCGTCCGCGCTCGCGGGTCTAGGTCAGCTTGGGCCAAAAACCGCTCGACAACCTGTCCGCGGCGAGCGTCATCTGGCGGCAGCGCCGCCAAGCCCGCGAAGTAGCTCGCCTGCGCGCGCCAGTCATCCGTCGGCGGAAGCGCCGGCTTTTCCAGGTCGGCTCCGAAGAAGGCGTCCGCGCCCAGCCGCGCTAGGGCGACTTCAACCTCCGGGTTGGCCCCAACGCGCCCGGTTGGGAGCGTCCGCAGGGTCTCCAGTAAGGGCTGCGCGGCCAGGACTTTCAAGCGGCCCAGCGTTTCCGCCAGCGTCAGCGTCTCAAGCAAGCCCGCCCAGGTTGGACGCTCCGCCGCCGGAACTTCCGCATAGCGCCCTAGATTGTCTTTCAATCGCGCTAGCAGCGCCGGCGCGGCTTGCTCCGGCGATCGGGCGTTAGCCAGCGCCCGAATGACGGCGATCCGAATTGCCGCGACATCCGAGACAAGCCCCTGGAGCAGGGAGTCCGTCGCTTCCGCGCTGCCTAGCGCGCCAAGGGCGCGCGCCAGCGCCACGCGGATGACGACTTCCCCTTCCTCTCGGAAATGCGTCAGGAGCTTTTCTTGCGCGCCGGCCAGCGTCCGCCCGGCTTCGGGCAAGTCGCTGAGTCGCGCCAGCGCGTTGGCCGCGTGGAAGCGAATGGAAGCGTTCGGCGACGCCAGCAGCTTGATAAGCGTCGGAGCGCTCGCCGCCTGACGCATGCGCATCGCCGCCGTCAGACACAACGCCGCTAAAGCCTCGCGCTCGCCATTGGCGGGGACGTCGTCGGTTGGCTTGGGGAGCGACGCCAACACGGCCGCAAGCATGCTCTGCGCCGTGTCGGCGTCGAGCGTCTTGGCGTTGGCGGCGACGATTTTGCCAAGGGCCTCCGCGCACCGCGCCCGTACCGGCAGGTCCTCGACCTCGCGCAAAAGCGTCCGGCGCAGATCTTCCAGCGGCTCGGTGGTTTCAAGCTCTCCGAGCGCAAACGCCGCCATTGCGCGGACGCGGGCGTTTCCGTCGTCATAAAGCCGCTCCAGCAGCAGACGATAGGCCTGCGGGTCGCCAATCCGTCCCAGCGCCAGGCAGGCTCGCCGCCGGACGCGCGCATTCGCCGAGCCAAGAAAATCCAACAGTTCCTCTTCGTGATAGTAACGCTGATCCTCAAGCTGGAGCAGGCGGGCAAAGGCGCGCTGCGCCGAGTTGGCGCGACCTAACGTCGGTACGGTCGTTGGACGACGCTGACCCCAGGCCGCTTGTCGCAAGCCGGGGAAAAGGCAGCACGCAAGCAAGAAATGGCGACGTTTCATCATAGCCTAGCGTTGTAGCGCGATTTGGGGGCGATGCGCCACCGCCTGGCGGCCCAGCGTTGTGATGAGCCTGACCGGCGGCGGTCGCCCCCGCCTCGGAGCGCCGCGGCGTTCCGCCGCTTGCGCGCCCGCCGAGAGGGCTGGCGCTTACATTTTTAGTACATTCTTAGCGCGCTTTTTTCGGCCGCTTTCCGCAACGCTTGGGGACGGCGGGGCCGCCGTCCCGCCAGGTCTGTTTTCTTCCACCCTCTTCCGAATTAAGCCGCAAGCTGGTAAAAAGGCCGACCTGGTTATTTAGGCTTCAAGAGAGGACTCGTCATCGTGATACTTTCGCCTTCTTCGCTGGATGTCGCGCGGCGGCTTGAGCGGCGACTTGACTTGAGGCGCGGACTGCTCGCGGTCGGCTTGAGCGCGCTGGCGCTTATTTTCGTTGGCTGTGAAGCCAGGGAAGCGCCTAGGCCGGATGACCAGCCGGCCGCCCCGACCGCCCCCGCGGCTGACGCCGCGCCGCTAGCCGACGCGGCGGACACCGACCCCGACTTTCAAATCCTGTCAACCGACAAAAAGAAAAAGACCGTCACCTTCCGCAATAAAAAGACCGGCAAGACCGAAACGCTTCCCCTCGACGCTTTCTACAAGCGCTTAGCCGAGCGCGAAAAGGCGGGCGCCGCGGAACGCGGCGACTCGCCCGCGAAGCCTCAGCCTGGTGTCAAGGAGGCCCAGCCCGAAGACTTGCCGCCGTGGGTGGCGCTTTACGCAGGCGCGGAGGTCAAGACGAATGTAAAAGCCGACCGCGACGGCAAAGTTGCCGGGCGCATCATTATGATGACGAGCGACAGCGCCGACAAGGTCGCCCAGTTTTACGAAAAGCGGCTTGAAGACAACGGCTTTACGCTGATGCGGTCCAATTCGGACGCGACGCGCTCCATCAGCGCGCGTCGCAAGTCAGGCGAGATAGTGAGCCTTTCCATCAACCCCAACAGCGAAACCAAGAAAACCACCGTTATGCTGACCTACGCGATGCAGTAGATCAGCCGGCGGGTCTCCGTCGCCCATCGTCAGGCGCGCATCGCCTGCGCGGCTGACGATACGCCGGTCAGCGCCCGATTCAGCAGCGTTTCAAACTCGCCGTATGACGCCAGGTAATCCTCGCGGCTCAACTGGATGACGCGGTGCGCTTCCGCCGCGTCATAGACGTGGGTGATTTCCGTGCGGCGCTCGGTCGCGCCGGGGATTTCCTTGTAGGTCAAAAAGTAATGTCGCAGGCGCTCGACCAAGTTTTTCGGGCACTCGCGGATGTCGCGCCACTCGCCATAGACCTCGTCACTGCGCAGCACGGCGATAATCTTGTCATCGGCCTCGTTGCCGTCAATCATCCGTAGTCCGCCAATCGGAATCGCCTGCACGAGAATGTCGCTGTGGTGAATCGGCTTTTCGGTCAGAACGCAAATATCAAGCGGGTCGCCGTCGCCGGCCATTTCATCCCGTCCGGCTCGCTCGGCGCAAAACGCGCCCACGCGCGGGCCGCAATAGGTTTGCGGAATCAGCCCGTAAAGCGTCGGGCAATGGTTGGAATACTTTTGCGGACGGTCAACTTTCAAATGTCCGGTCGTCTTATCAAGCTCGTATTTGATGGCGTCGGTCGGCACGATTTCAATGTAGGCCGTGACCTGCGCCGGCGAGTGTTCGCCAATTGAAACGCCATGCCATGGGTGCGCTTTGAACAGCGTGCGCATCATGTTCCAAAGGGCGGCTTCAAGGGTTTGATCCATAGCGGTTGCATGCTCGTTCTGTAAAGCTAACCCCAAACGCAAACCGGCGGCTCGGCGCAGGGGGGACTCAAAAACCTGCGCCGTAATCAGGCCCGGCAGTGTAAAGCGCGGGATTACGCTTATTCTGCACCTTCCCTTCGTTGCTTTTCGTACGCTTCCAGCGCTTCGGCGTAAATCGTCCGCAGCGGCTTACCCGTCGCCTCCGCCAGCGCGCGGCAGTCGTCATATTCCGGCGTTGCCGTTTCCGTTCCGTCAGGCTGCGCGGCGATTTTGATACGAGCCGCGCCGCTGGCAGTTGTAACGCGAGCTTCCCGTCGCGGCAGCGCGTAGCGCTCAGACAAGCGCCGCCGGAGGCCGAGCGTTGTCGTCTCGCGGAAGATGACGGCCGCCAGCCGGCCTTCGTCTTCCGGGCGGCAAAGAACGGTCAGCGCCGCCGCCAGGCGCTGTTTTTTCATCTGAATCGGCGTGAAAAAGACATCGAGCGCCCCGTCCGCCAGCAGGCGCTCCATAACGTAGCCCAGCTGCTGGGGCGATTGGTCATCGAGGTTGGCTTCCAAGATAGCGATGGTTTCACAAATGAGCGCGCCGCCATCCGATTTGTCGCTCAGCGGCGCAGCCGCGCCGGAAGCGTCGCCGAGGAACACGCGCAGCGCGTTGGGGAAATTCGGCAGGTCGCGCGTTCCGGCGCCGTAGCCCGTATGCGTCACGGTAAAGTTGGGCGCCCGCGCGTAAGCGTCGCAGAGCGTCGCGATGATTGCCGCGCCGGTAGGCGTCGTAAACTCGCCCTCGATGTCGCCCGCATAAAACGGCGCGCCCTTGAGGAGCTCGGCCGCGCCAGGCGCGGGAATTGGGTAACGCCCATGCGCGCAGGCAACTAGTCCGAATCCAACCCGCAGCGGGGAAGCCGTAAGGCGCTCGACGCCGAGCTGCTCAAGGCACAGACAAGCGCCGACCACATCCAGGATGGCGTCCACCGCGCCGACTTCGTGAAAGTGCACCTCTTCCGGCGCGATGCCGTGAACTCTTCCCTCAGCTTCCGCCAGTCGCCGGAAGATGAGGATAGACTGCGCCTTGACGCGCTCGCTCAGGTCGGCCGTCGCGATGATGTCCGTGATCTCGCCGAGACCGCGCCCATGATGATGGTCGCGATCCTGATGGTCATCCGCCGCGCTCGCCGGAGGGCGGGGATGGCGGTGGTCGGCTTCCGCGAGATGCGTGTCAAATTTGGCGCAGTCAATGGCGGCTCGCTTGACGCGCCGCAGTGATAGCTCGTACCCGTCAAGCCGGAGCTTGGCTAGGTCGGCGCGCAGCGTTTCAAATGACGCGCCGGCGTCAAGCAGCGCTCCGATGATCATGTCGCCGCTTGCGCCGGCGAAGGCGTCAAAGTGAAGGCGACGCCCGCGAATGGTCTCCATAGCGAAATTTCCTGCTTGCGTTGGCGAGATGGGGCGCTGCACCATGCGATACGCGCCAAGCGGATGCAAGCCTGTCTGGCTGATCGCCGCCTCGGATCGACAAGGGGATCGGCAAGGCGAGACGCATCTTGCGCAGGCGCTCAGGCAGGAATGGAGAACCTGAGCGCGGCTTCAGGCGTTTGGGTTGGGCGTCATCCGAGGCGAAAAGGAGGCGTCTGTGGCCGGAGCGAGCGCTTGAGTCCGGACGACTTTTGGCGGCGGCGCGACAACGGATGTTGAGGGAGGGCGGGGCGTATGACGGTTAATCCGCAGCGTATCCGTTGGGCCGGGCTTGGCTTGGCGTTGGCAAGCGCCGTCGGCGCGGGCGCGCTGCTGGGGCGGCAGCTGCCGGCGGGGATGGTTTCTTATGCCACCCCAAGCCCGACTGCCGACGCCCTCAGCTTGGCTTTTAGCCAGGTGGCGCAAATGGCGCGGCCGGCGGTGGTCAACATTCGGGCGGCCGGGCCGGGCCTTGCGCGCGGGATGGGGGGCGCGACCGGCTCCGGGTTTGTCATTGACCGCGAAGGCCACATCGTGACGAACCTGCACGTCGTTCAGAACGCCGCTCGGCTGACGGTTCGGCTGGCGGACGGCACGCAGCTTCCGGCGCGGCTCGTAGCCGGCGACGCCGAAACCGACTTGGCGGTGCTCAAGCTCATCGGGCGCGCGAGCGTCGAGCCGCTGGCGTTTGGCGACTCCGACGCTCTGCGGGTCGGCGAATGGGTCGTGGCGATTGGAAGCCCGTTTGGACTGGATCAAACCGTGACGACTGGCGTCATCAGCGCCAAGGATCGCGTCACCGACCGGCGCAACACGCTCCAGCAGTTTCTTCAGACCGATGCCGCCATCAACTTTGGCAACTCCGGCGGCCCGCTGCTCAACTTGGCGGGCGAGGTCATCGGCGTCAATACGCAGATTGCCTCGCGGGACGGCAGCTACAGCGGCATTGGGTTCGCGCTGCCCTCGTCCACGGTGCGCGATGTCACGCGGCAGCTTATCGAGCGCGGCCAGGTGTCGCGCAGCTTGTTGGGCGTTCACGTGGATCGCCTCACGCCGCAGTACGCGCGGGTTTACGGGCTGCCGAACGAGCAGGGGGCGCTCATCCAGCATGTTGAGGAAGGCGGGGCAGCCTATGCTGCCGGGCTGCGGAGCGGCGATGTCGTGGTCGAGTACGCTGGCCGCCGCGTCAGCAGCGACCGCGACCTCATCCGCGAGTTGGCGGCGACGCCCGGCGATACGACCGTGGAGGTGCGCTACTTCCGCAACGGCAAGCCCGCCGCCGTCACGCTGCGCACCGAAGAGCGTCTATCGCCGTCCTTCAGAACAACGCGCCCCCGCTTCGAGCGGCGCGGCGGGCCGGCGAGCGACGCGCCGCTCGCCGAGCCAGAGACGACGCTCCGCCGGTTGGGGCTGAATGTGGCTGACGCTTCGCCGCTCAAGCTCATGCAGCTTGGCGTCAAGGATCTCTACAGCGGTCAACCCGGCGCGCTGATTACGGAGGTCAGCCCCGTGGGGCTTGCCGCCGAGAGCGGCCTGCAGGAAGGCATGCTCATCACGTCCGTCAATCGGAGCGCCGTGCGAAGCGCGGACGATTTTCTGAGCGCGCTCGCGGCATTGCGTCCTGGCGACGACTTAGTGCTGGCCGTGAGCCGTCCCCTGGGGCGAACCGCGCAGGGCGAGCGCCGCGCCGTCACGAACTTTTTTTCCTTCACGCTGCCTTGATCGGCGCAGTCAGTCGCCAAGCCAGGCGAGCAGGCGAGCGGGGTAATCCGTCACGATGCCGTCCACGCCGCAGGCGACGACGCGCCGGAAGTCCGGCTCATCGTTGACCGTCCAGGTAATAACCCGCAGCCCGCGCCGGTGGGCGGCCGCGACGCGGGCCGGCGTGACCAGCGCGTGATGCGGGTGCAGCGCGGCGAGGCGCAGCAGGCGGGAGGTGGGGAGCCGGCGCAGATACCAGGGCGATTGCGGCTGATAGAGGCATGCCAGCGCGATACGCGGGTCGCGCCGCTCAATCCGCCACAGCGCCAGCGGGTTGAACGACGACACCAGGCAGCGGTCATGCAGCCCGAACCGGGCAATGAGGCGCGCCACTGCTGGCTCCTCGCCGTGGCTGCGCAGGTGATTGCTCTTGATTTCGACGTTGATGAGCTTGCCCGCTGGAAGTCGGTCGAAAACCTCTTCCAGCGTCGGGATGCGCTCGCCAGCGAATTCCGAGCCGCGCCATCCGCCAAAATCGAAGGCGCGCAGGGCGGCAAGCGAGAGCGCATCCACGCGGCCCGCGCCGTTTGACGAGCGGTTGATGGTCTCGTCGTGAATCACGACCGCTTCGCCGGAAGCGCAGCAGCGGGCGTCCAGCTCGATGCCGTCGGCCCCGTCGGCAAAGGCCTGGCGGAAAGCGGCGTGCGTGTTTTCCGGCGCTGTCCCCGCCGCGCCGCGATGACCAAAAATGGCGGGACGCGACACAGCGGGCCACCCGGACGTAAAAAGCGGAAACTTGGTTGCCAGTTGAAACCGATAGGTGTATAACTACGTTAGTTAGCCTGCCCTGTGACGGCAGGGCTTGGACGCTCAAGCGCCCAATAGTTTCGTTTCCGCCACGAAACGAGATCCGTCAACCCGCCTCGATCACAACGCGTTGTGAATCGGAAGCCCTTCTCCCTACTGGGAGAAGGGCTTCTTCCCCATAGGAAGAAGGAAGTTGCCATTGCCTCAACTAGGCCGCGGCTCGCGCCGGGCTGTCATCGTGGATGTCCACCTGAATGAGCCCGTTACGGTAGAGCGCGTAGCCGCTAGCGGTGCTGGCGATAATAGATGGAATCCCGCGCTCGGCAAACCACCGCTGCCAACGCTCCAGGTCGCGGTAGCCTTCAGACTTCTTGCTCTTGACAAAAGTGGAGAAACGATTTTCTTCAGAAATCATAACCGGTCCCATTGTCTTACCCTCCAAGGTTCAGTTCAGGAAGTTCGGGAGATGCCATTGCCGCCACGGAAACCTGGGCGGCTAGTCGTTCAGCAATGGCTTGAAACGCTTTGGCTTGCGTGCTCTGGGGGTGTCCGACGACGACCGGCACGCCACTGTCGCCGCCTTCCCGGACCTCAATGCTCAAGGGAATTTCGCCGAGAAAAGCTGTTTCAAACTTTTTAGCCATATCCGAGCCCCCGCCCTTGCCGAAGATGTAAATCGGCTCAGGGATGTTCGGATGCGTGAAGTAGCTCATATTTTCAACAATGCCGAAGACCGGAACGCCAACTTGCTTGAACATGTTGAACGCCTTGCGCACGTCGGCGAGCGCCACTTCCTGCGGCGTCGTCACGAGAACCGCCCCCGATACGGGCACGAGTTGCGCCAGCGACAGTTGCACGTCGCCCGTGCCGGGCGGCATATCCACGATGAGGTAATCCAGCTCGCCCCACGCGACATCCCGCAAAAACTGCTGCACAACGCCGTGCAGCATCGGTCCGCGCATAATCACCGGCTTGTCGCCCCGGTTGATGAGGCCAATGGACATGAACTTTACGCGGTAGGCCTCGCGCGGGATAATTTTGTTGCCCAGAACGCGCGGCTCTTCCGCGACGCCCATCATGATCGGGACGTTTGGGCCGTACACGTCGGTGTCCAGCAAGCCGACGCGCGCGCTGGTCTGCGCCAGCGCGACCGCCAAGTTGACGGCGACCGTGGACTTCCCGACGCCGCCCTTTCCGGAACTCACGGCAATGATGTTTCTGACGCCGGGGATGCCGGCTTTTTCCGGGACGCCGCGTCCCTGCGGCACTTGCGCTTCCATTTTGATCGTCACCTGCTCGACGCCGGGGATCGCCGTGACGACTTCCCGCGCCTGGTATTCAAGCTGTTCCTTGACCGGACAGGCCGGCGTCGTCAGCACAAAGCGGAAAGCGACGGCGCCGTCCTGAATCTCCACGTCCCGAATCATGCCGAGCGAAACGACATCCCGGCGCAAGTCCGGGTCCTGAACGGCGCGCAGGGCGTCGAGCACTTGTTGTTCCAGAATGCGCATTATCCACGCTCCCGCTCGGAATCTGAGGCGCGCGCGACCGACGAAGGCGGAAAAATTCGATAGGCGCAGACCCCGTCGCCATCCGCCATCCGCTGCTCGCGGACGACCTTGCCACCCAGCAGCGCCTCGTAAAGTTGTCGTTCCTGCGCGCACAATTCGGAATACACCTTGGCGACGTTGATCGTCGGACAGTTGCGCTCGATGAGCCGGAACGAGCCGTCGGGGAGAGCTTCGCATTCGGCAAGATACCCGCGCTCGATGAGGAACTCTGCGAGTTTTGCTACACGCGCCGCAAAATCAAGCGGCTCCAAGTGCGGGGCCAAGTGACGCAAGACAAGTTCGGCGCGGGCGCTGATGACCCGCAACACGCCCTGTTGCCCAAAGCACTCCTGCGTCATCTGCAGCAGCTCGCAGGCCAGCGCGTCGTAGCTCCGGGGAAACAACTCCGCCGCCCGCGCCGTCAGCGAGTAGGAGTAGCTCGGTCGCCCGCGCCCGCGGGTGACGGCGCGATAGGCTACATAACCCTGCCGCTCAAGGATTTCCAGGTGACGCCGCGCGCTGACGCGGGTGAGCCCAAGCGCCGCCGCCAGCGATTCGCAGGTCATCTCGCCATGCTGCTTAAGCAGACGGACAATGTCGCTCCGGTGTTCCTTGAGAAGCGTGGCCAGCGTCGTCATCACGGACGTAAGCATGCGCCCGGACGCGATTTTTGTCAATAAAAAATACTTTATTTTTCTAAAATCGCGCCGCCGACTGCTTGCCAGGCGGCGCGCAAGGTGAATCGCCCTTCGTAAAGCGCCTTGCCGACGATGCAGCCTTCAATGACGCCCGTGGCGGCCAGAGCTTGCAGGTCGGGGAGGTCGGCGACGCCGCCCGACGCGATGACCCGCAGCCTGGTCGCTTGCGCCAGCTCCGCCGTGGCGGCGACATTGACGCCGATCAGCATGCCGTCGCGGGCGATGTCGGTGTAAACGATCCGCGTGACGCCCTCCGCCTGCATGCGCTGGGCGAGTTCCAGTGGCGCGCAGTCGCCGGCGGCTTGCCAGCCGTGGGTGGCTACTTTGCCCTGTTTGGCGTCAATGCCGACAACGATGGCTTCCGCGCCAAACCGGGCGACCAGCTCGGCGACCAGCGCCGGCCGCTCGACGGCGACTGTGCCCAGAATGATGCGGCGTACGCCAAGGTCAAACAGCCGCTCGGCCGCCGCTCGGCTGCGGATGCCGCCGCCGAACTGGATCGGGATGCCCACGCTCCGCGCCATGCGCGCCGTCGCCTGAAGGTTCTCCGTATCGCGCTCGTCAAACGCGCCGTCGAGGTTGACGACATGGAGCCAGCGCGCGCCTTCGTCGCGCCACTGCTGGGCGACCGCGAGCGGATCGTCGGCATAGATCGTGACGCGGTCCTTATCGCCCTGGCGCAGCCGCGCGCACTTGCCCTGGCGTAGGTCAATAGCCGGGATGACTTCCAGCATAGGCGCTCAGTATTCAGCCAGCGCCGCGATGGCGCCAACCAAGTCGGGGATTTGGGGCAGGATGTAGTCCTCAACCTGCGGCGCGTAGGCCACAAACGTGTCGAGCGCGCCGATGCGTCGGACAGGCGCGTCGAGATGCTCGAAGAGTTCCTCCCCAATGCGCGCCGCGATTTCCGCGCCGTAACCCCACGACAGCGACTCCTCGTGCGCCACAATCGCCCGGCTGGTTTTCTTGACCGACGCGACGATGGCTTCCCAGTCGTAGGGCGAAAGCGTCCGCAAATCAATGACCTCGACGGAAATCCCGTAGTCGCGCTCAACCTCCTTAGCCGCGACGAGCGCCTGCTGCACGAGCGCGCCATAGGCGATCACCGTCAGGTCGGAGCCTTCCCGCGCCACCTTCGCCTTCCCGAAGGGAATCATGTAGTCGGGTCCCGGGTAGACGCCCTTGTTGTAGGCCTGCCGGTACAAATGCTTATGTTCGAGGAAGATCACTGGGTCGTCGGCGCGGATGGCCGTCCGCAGCAGCCCGTTGGCGTCCTCAGCCGTCGAAGGAAATACAACGCGCAGGCCCGGAATGTGCGTGAAGAGCGCTTCGCCGGATTGACTGTGATAGACCGCGCCGCCCTTGAGGTAGCCGCCAATCGGCACGCGGACGACGACCGGACACTTAAACGCCCCGTTTGAGCGCCAGCGCAGCAGCGCCATCTCGTTGCGAAGCTGCATGTAGGCGGGCCAGATGTAGTCGAAAAACTGAATCTCGACCACCGGCTTGAAGCCGGCTGTCGCCAAGCCGATGGCGCGGCCGATGATGTTGGCTTCGGCGAGCGGGGAGTTATACACTCGGTCGCTGCCGTAAAGCCGTTGCAGGTTGTGCGTCACCTTGAAGACGCCGCCCTTGCCCTTGACTTCCTTGAGATTTTCCTCGCGGCTGGCGTCGGCGACATCTTCGCCGAAGATCAGAATGCGCGGATCGCGAGCCATTTCGTCGCGCAGGCAGGCGTTGAGCAAATCCACCATCGTGGTCGGCGCGCCCTCGCTATGCGTCCGTGGGCTGTCGAACGCGGGCGAGGTCGGGTCAACGTCTGGCGAGTAAACGTGGAGCGTTGCCGTTTCCGGGGCGGGCTGCGGGCTAGCCAGCGCCTCGTCCGCGGCGGCGTTGACTTCGCGCTCGACATCGGCGCGCAGCGCCGCCAAGTCGGCTTCCGTGGCGATGCCTTCGCGCAGAAGAAAGTCAGCGAAGGTCACGAGCGGATCGCGCCGGGCGTCGCTTGCGCGCTCATCAGGCGCGCGATAGAGCCGCTCATCGTCGGAAAGCGAATGCGAATAGGGGCGGATGACATGCGCGTGCACGAGCGCCGGCCCGCGCCGCTCGCGGGCGTAAGCTACGGCCGCTTGCATTGTCTGATAGCTGGCAAGCAAGTCCGTGCCGTCCACTTCCAGCACGAGGAGGTCGGGATAGCCGCGCACGAGCCGCGAGATGCTCCCGCCAGCGGTCTGCACCTCGACTGGCACGGAAATCGCGTAGCCATTGTCTTCGATCAGATAAACGACCGGCAGCTTGAGGTTGCAGGCCGTGTTGAGCGACTCGAAGAACTCGCCTTCGCTGGTCGTCCCTTCGCCCGCCGAGCAGTACACCACGGCGTCTGATGGAAATTCCTGACCAAGCTCGGCGGCGGAGAGCTTTAGCCGCGCCTGGCGGTGCATCGCTTCGGCGAAGCCGACGGCCTGCAGAAACTGCGTTCCAGTGCAGCTTGATTTGGAAACGATGTTGAGCGCCTTGTGCCCCCAGTGGGAAGGCATCTGACGCCCGCCGGAGTTGGGGTCTTCCGCCGCGCCTACCGCCGACAGCAGCATTTCGCGTGGCGTCATGCCGAGTTCAAGGCACAGCGCCCGGTCGCGATAATAGGCATATACCCAATCGTAGCTGGGGCGCAGGACGCGCCCGGCCGCGACGAGAATGGCTTCGTGGCCGGCGCCGCTGATTTGGAAGAAGACTTTGTTCTGTCCCTTGAGCTGAATTTCCTTGTCGTCAAGGCGGCGTGACAGCGTCATCGAGCGATACATCGCCATGAGGTCGGCGGCCTTGAGACCGGCATACGTCAGGTGAAGGACGGGTTGGGGCTGCACGAACATGCTCTCCTTTTGGCCAGATTTGATAACGGACGTACCCGCGCCGTCGGCTCGTCCAATCTAACATCATCCCGGGCGTTGTCCGGCACGGTTTTTTCAGACGCGGGCGGCGCGCGGGGCGGGCCGCCGCCGTCACCAGCGCCCCAGCGCCTTCCACCAGAGGGCGCCAACCGCGAGCCAGACGACCAGATTGACCAGCGAGGCGAGCAGCCCCAGCCGCCACCACGCGCGTTGGCTGACATACCCGGGGGCGAAGTAAATCGGCGCGGGCGTTGTGCCATAGTGCGTCAACCCAGCGCACAGGTTGGAGGCGTAGGCCAGAACAAGCGCCCCTAGCAGGGGCGGCGTCCCGGCCGCCAGCAAGACGACGAGAAACGGCGCGTACATCGCCGTCGCATGCGCGGTGATGCTTGCAAAGGCGTAGTGGGCGTAAAAGTAAGCGGCGACCAGCGCCAGTCCGGCGACGGGCCAGGACCAGCCGGACGCCTGGCCGGCCACGACTTGCGCGAACCGCTCGGTCAGCCCTGTCTCGCCAAGGGCTTCCGCCAAGCGAACCAGCCCGCCGTACCAGAGAAAGACGTCCCAGGCGAATCGCTCGCCCGTCACGTCTTCCCAACTTAGCGCGCCGGTCAGCAACAACGCGCCGACGCCAATCAGCGCCACGACGGCGTAGTTGAGCAAGCCTTCCAGCCCCAGGCTGCGCAGGAGCGCCGCCGCGCCGGGGACGGCGGGCGCGAGCCACAGCGCGATGACAAACAGAAACACGCCGGCCAGAACCCGCTCGTCTCGGCTGGCCGGGCCGAGCCGAGCGAGTTCGTCCTGCGCCAAGCGCGGCGCATCAGGCGTTTGCTTGATCTCCGGCGGGAACAGGCGGTAAAGCAGCGGCGGGACAATCGCCAGCGAGACGAGCGCCGGGACGATGCCGCCGATGAACCAGCCTCCGTAAGTCAAGTCCACATTGGCGGTCGTCTTGGCTAGCTTGGCAATCAGGGCGTTCGATGCCTGTCCGGTGAGGAAGAGGGCGCAGGCGATGACTTCGCATTGATAGACCATCACGACCAGAAACGCGCCCAGTCGCCGCGCCGTCGCTCCAGGGCGCGAGTCATAGGCCTCGGCGACGCTTTTCACAATCGGAAACAGCACGCCGCCCGCCCGCGCGCCATTCGACGGAATGGCGGCGGCAAGGACGACATCGGCGGCGACCAGCGCGTAGCCCAGCCCCAGCGTCCGGCCTCCGATAGCGCGGATGAACCAGAAGGCGAGTCGCCGCCCAAAGCCAGTGCGCGTCATGGCGCGCGCCATCAGGCAGGCGGCCAGCACGAGCCATACCGTGGGGTCGCCGTAACCGGCCAGCGCCGATTTGGGCGGCAGCGCGCCGGTGACGGTCGCGGCGATAACGCCAAGCAGCACGACCAGTCCGCCCGGAGCCGGTTGCAGGATGAGTCCGGCGATGACGGCGGCGAAGACGCCTGCAAGCGGCCGCGCGTTAGCGGCCAAGTCGGCTGGGCACAGCGCCCAGGCCGCGCCGCCGCCGCTGAGCGTGACGGCCCAGCGCCAGGCTTTGGAGGCTTTGGGAAGCTGTGTCATGGAAGCGCGTCGGCGGGGCGCCGGCGGGATTGGCTTTGGCGATATTTTAGCTTATCCTTGGATAAGATTTTTTTATAGAGCTGAGTCTGTGTGAGGCGACTTGGCTGAGCGTCCGCATATTTTTCCGCCGCTTGACGGCAGCAAGGAGCAGCACTGATGAGCCTGATGCACATTGACCTCACCGAAGAGCAGAGCCGAATCAAGTTTTCCGTCCGCGAGTTCGCCGAAGCGGAGATCGCGCCCTACGTGATGACGTGGGACGAGCCGCAGCAGTTTCCGCTTGAGCTTCAGCCCAAGCTGGCTGAAATGGGGCTGATGGGCGTTATTTTCCCTGAAGCTTATGGCGGCGCGGGGCTGGGGTATGTGGAATACGCCACCATCGTCGAGGAGTTAGCGCGGGTCGATCCGTCGGTGGCGCTGGGGGTCGCCGCCCACAACTCGCTGGGAACGAATCATATTTTCACGGCGGGCACGGCCGCGCAGCGCGAGACATTCGTCACGCCGCTGGCGCGCGGCGAAAAGCTTGGCGCGTGGGCGCTGACCGAGCCCGGTTCCGGCAGCGACGCGGCGGGGTTGGCCACGACGGCCGTTCGGCGGAACGGCCACTACATTCTCAACGGCAATAAGAACTTTATCACGCACGCCAGCTACGCCGACACCTGCGTGGTCCTGGCCAAAACGGACCGGTCAAAAGGAACGCACGGCATTTCGGCGTTCATCGTGCCGACCGACACGCCGGGCTTTGTGCGCGGCAAGAAGGAAAACAAGCTGGGCATGCGCGCCTCCGACACGGCGAGCCTGGCCTTTGTGGATATGAAAGTGCCCGCTGAGAACCTGCTCGGCAAGGAAAACGAGGGGTTTGTGGATGCGCTCAAAATTCTCGACGGCGGGCGCATTTCGATTGCAGCCCTCTCGGTCGGCATCGCGCAGGGCGCGTATGAGTCGGCGCTGCGCTATGCCAAGGAGCGGCATTCGTTTGGGCGTCCAATTGCCGAGTTTCAAGCCATTCAGTGGAAGCTGGCCGATATGGCGACGCAGATTGAGGCGGCGCGGCTGCTGACGTGGCGGGCGGCGGCAATGAAGGACGCCGGCCGGCGCACGACGCGCGAATCAGCGATGGCGAAGCTTTACGCTTCGGAAGTCGCCGTCAAGGTCGCCGAGGAAGCTATTCAGATTCACGGCGGCTACGGCTACACGAAGGACTATCCGGCGGAGAAGTTCTGGCGCGACGCCAAGCTCTGCACGATTGGCGAAGGCACGTCGGAAATCCAGCGGCTTGTCATCGCGCGCGAGATTTTACGGCATCACTGACCGTCATCCGGGAGCGCGGGCGGGCAAGCCGCTCGCGCTCGCCCCCTGCTCAAGCGAAAACAGCTCGGCAAAGGCGCGAATGGCCGCGAAGCCAATCGCGCCCGCCTCAACCGCCAGCCGAGCGTTGTCATCCGTGACGCCGCCCAAGGCAAACAGCGGCAGGCTGGTTGCGCGAGCTAGCGCCGCGAAGGCGGCCAGCCCCAGGACGGGCTTATCCCCCGAAGGAAACACGGGGCCGCACGCCGCGAAGTCGGCGAAGCCCTCGGCCTCTGCAATCTCGGCCCGGTTGTGCGTCGAAACGGCGATGAGGAAATCCTTTGGAACGCAGCGCCGGACGACCGCCGCCGACAGCGAGCGCGTCGTCAGATGGACGCCATGCGCGCCAGCCGCCAAAGCCGCGTCAAAGCGATCATTGACCAGCAGCCGCGTCCGCGAGCCAGCTAGCGCCGCGACCATGGCGACCGCCATCGCCGTCAGCCGCCGCGTCGAAAGGTCTTTTTCGCGCAGTTGGACGTAGTCAATGCCGCGTTCAGCCGCGAAGCGGGCGAGCGCGACCAGTCGCTGTCGGGCGACATTTTCATCGAAGGTCTCGCCCGCCCGGAAGAGGCGGCGGCGGTCGGTGATCAGGTAGCGTTGCATATCGCCCTCGCTTGGGTCGCGGAAGAGACTCAAGCGAGACGATCTCGCCGGCCTCGCCCGCGGTAGGCTGATCGGTCGCGCGACGCGTCCTGACGACCGGGTTGGCAATGGGTTAGCAATTTCGAGCGCCGCCAATGGCGTCCCCAATGCCATCCGCGTCGGCGACGCGTTCGGCTGTGACGAAGTCAATCAGCGGCGCGCCGGACGCTCCGCGCTCATCATCCGCGTTAGTCAAAGGCGTGCATCAGCAGCCCCGACCGAAGCTTTGGCTCAAACCACGTGGACTTCGGCGGCATGACCGCGCCTTGGTCCGAAACTGCGAAAAGCGCGTCCAGCGAGGTCGGATAAAGCGAAAACGCGACTGCGGCCTGACCGCGATTGACGCGCTGCTCCAGCTCGCCCGTTCCCCGAATGCCGCCGACAAAATCCAGCCGCTTATCTGTTCGGGGATCGGCGATGCCCAAAAGCGGCGCCAACGCCTGAGTTTGGAGGCGACTGACATCAAGCCGCGCCAATGCGTCGTCGTCTTCCGCCGGACGAAACCGAAAGCTGTGCCAGTCGCCGGCGCAGTACACTGAAAAATCGCCTTCCGCGACCGGCGTCGGCGCGGCCGGGATGGTTTCAAACCGTTCTCGCAGCGCTTCCAGCAGGGTTTCCGGCGTGTAGCCGTTCAAGTCGCTGACCACGCGGTTGTAGGGCAGAATCCGAAGCTGTCCGGCTGGGAAAAGGACTGCCAGGAAAAAGTTATATGGCGCGTCGTCCGCCGGGTTGGCCTCCTGAGCGCGCAAGATCGCCCGCGCGCGGCTCGCGCTTGCCGAGCGATGATGTCCATCGGCGATGTAAAGCGTCGGCACATCGGCAAAGGCGGCGCTTACCGGGACGGCGTCCGGCATCCGCCAAACCGTGTGCCGGATGCCGTCCGGGGCGACAAAGTCATAGAGCGGCGGCGCGGCGCAAGCCTCCGCCATGAGCGCGTCCAGCGGGGGCGCGTCGCGGTACGCCAGAAAAACCGGCTCGACGTGAGCGCGCAGGGCCAGCGCGTGGCGCGTCCGGTCGTCTTCCTTGTCGGGGCGCGTTTTTTCGTGCTTGCGAATGATGCCGCGGTCGTAGTCGTCCACCGCGCACGCGCCAACGATGCCGGTCTGGGCGCGGCCATCCATGACGAGCCGGTAGACGAAAAAGCTCGCTTCGGCATCCCTGACCAGCGGCGCTTCCCGGATGAGCCGCGCAAGGCTGGCCCGCGCCTTTTCGTACTGAAGGTTGGCATCCGGCGGGGTGTCGTCCGGCAAATCAATGTCGGGGCGAGTGACGTGCAACAGACTGTACGGGTTGCCGGCGGCGAGCGCGCGGGCTTCGGCAATGTTGACAACATCATAGGGCACCGCCGCCACCGCCGCGACTTGGGCGGCTGCGGGACGGAGCGCGCGAAATGGGCGAACAACAGCCATGCGTGAGAGCTCTCGCGGAAAATTTTCCGAAAAATGGTTAGGGCTTGGGGCTCACTCCAGCGGCGGCCGCTGCCGATGCAGGGCGGCCTCGGCGACAAAATGCTTGAACAGAGCTTGCGAAAAGGGATCGTGGTCGGCGTTGATTTCCGGGTGCCACTGGACGCCCAGCGCGAAGTGATCCGGGCGCGTCCCCGCGACGGCTTCAATCACGCCATCGGCCGCCCAGGCAATCGGGCGCAGGTCGCGGCCAAGCTCGTCTATGCCCTGATGATGGTGACTGTTGACGCGCGCGGCGACGCCGCCCGCCAGCTTCGCCAGCAGGCTGTCTCGGTCAATCTGGATGCCATGCGCGACGCGGCGAAACGACCCGCGCTGTTGGTGCTGCATGACGTTCTCGACCTGCGAGGGCAGGTCCTGAAAGAGCGTCCCGCCGCGATGGACATTGAGGATCTGCATCCCGTAGCAAATGGCGAGCAGCGGAAGCCGCTTGGCGTCGGCGAGCTCGAGCAGGCGGGCGTCGGTTTCGTCGCGCTCCGGGTGAACGGGCCCCAGCGCGACGTGCGGCGCTTGGCCATAGCGGGCCGGATCAACGTCGCCGGGATTGCCGGTCAAGAGAAGGCCGTCAAGCGCGTTGACGATGGTTTCCAGGTAGCCCGGCTCGGCGATGAGCGGAATGAGCAGCGGCGTGCCGCCCGCTTGCTGGATAGCCCGCGGATAGGTCGCGCGCAGATGATAGGTGTCATGATCCGGGTCAATGCGAACCGTCATGCCAATCAGCGGGCGCTTCGTGTATGGTGTGGACATCGTAAGACCTTTTCGCGGACGCCGGCGAGCGTTCCCCGTCGCTGGGTCTAAAGCTTTTCGATACGCAATGGTATCGAGCCTCAAGGATGACGACAACGTGGAAAAGCTTGCAATTGAAGACCTCCAGACTGGAGCCGGCGCGACCGCTGAAAAGGGCAACGTCGTCGCCGTGCACTACACCGGCTGGCTGCTGGATGGGACAAAGTTTGATAGCTCTCTGGATCGGCGGCAGCCGTTTGAGTTTACGCTGGGCTTGGGAGAAGTCATTCGCGGCTGGGATATGGGCGTCGCCGGCATGCAGGTTGGCGGCAAGCGGCGACTGACGATTCCGCCGGAACTCGCCTACGGCAGCCGCGGCATCGGGCCGATTCCGCCCAACGCCACGCTGCGCTTCGAGGTTGAGTTGTTATCCGTCCGACCGTGAGCGATGACGACCAAGGAGCTGGCGATTGTGCCAGGCCATGCCATTTGCCTTGCGCCGCATGCGCCGGACTTGACGGCGGACGCGGCCTGGGCGCTCCAACCCTATCAGCGCGGCGAAGGGGGTTGCTATCTAGCGCATATCGAGGCCGGCGTCCGTCTGGCCGCCGAGTCCGCCGGACGGTGGCTCATGTTCTCCGGCGGGCGGACGCAGGTCGCGCATCCGGCGCTGAGCGAAGCCGAAAGTTACCGGCAAGTCGCACAGGCGCGAGCGTGGTGGCATTGCCCGGAGGTGGCCGAACGGGCGCTGACCGAGACGTTCGCGCGCGACTCTTATGAAAACCTGAGTTTCAGCCTGCATCGCTTTCACGACGCGCTTGGCGAGTGGCCCGCCCGGGTCTATGTCGTTGGATGGCGATTCAAGGAGCGACGCTTTCAGCTTCATGCCGACGCGCTGGGCTGGCCGCCGAGCCGGTTTCGCTACGTCGGGGTCAACAATCCTTCGGACCTTGCGGCGGCATGGGGTGGGGAAGCCCAAACCCTACAGGCTTTTCTCGACGACCCCCGCGGGCTGAGCGGCGGGCTGGCGGCCAAGCGCGCCGCCCGCAATCCATTTGGCGACGCGCCGCCCGCCCGCTGGCAGACGAGCGATCAACCGTGGCGATGACGATGAACCTGACGATGAACCATCCGGTTCAGTCTTTTAGACGTCTTCGCCGTGGCGAAGCGCCGCGCGCCGGCGGACGCGGGTTCGTCGCGCAGCCAGAGCGCTCGCTCTTCGAAACGCGGCAATCAAGCCGGGGGCGCGGCCCCTATCGCGACTGAGTCGCCTTCCTCCGCCCCTCCGTCGAGTTCTCCGTCGGGCCAGTCGATGAAGATGGAAACGGGCGCGCTTGCGGCGGACGGTTCTTTTACGCCACAGTCATCCATTCCAAGGTCAAAGCGAGCGGATCGTTTGCCGTCTAAACCTGTATGAAGTCGCCCCAAACGACCTTTACAGCGCCTACTGGCGCGTGGATGACGCGCCTGGCGACAGCATGGGGCGAATGGCTTGCGACATCCACGCGAAGCCACTTGCCGAGACGCATGTGCGGCGGGCGCGGCAGCCAAATGGGGTGCGCCTCGATTTCACGCTTATGCTTATGATTGCTGCCTCCAACCCTCTCTATCGGGGACTCTATCGAGTCGAGGCGGTCAAAAGCGGGCAAAGGATAGACTTCACTCGTTTCCGAAGCGAGTTAGGGGCTGAATCGTTCAGACTAACAAGCTAACAAGCCGGGTTATTACAGCGGCTGGCGGGCCAAGTCCGACGACAGTTGCGGCGACGGAGCGACTTTTGTCACCCGCACCCGGGCCACCCGACGGCGCTCAACCCGCTCGACGCGGTACTCATGACTTTGATACTGCACCACATCGCCTGGAGACAGCAGTCGCCCGGCCTGCGTCATCAAAAAGCCGGCCAGCGTGGCGTAATCGTCGGATTCGGGCAGATTCAGTCCAAACTTTCGATTGATTTCGCGAATGGCGATTGAGCCATCGAAGATCAGCGCGCCGTCCGGCTCGTGCCAGACCATGGCCTCCTCGTCGGTAATGTCATGCTCGTCGCGGATGTCGCCCACGAGCTGCTCGATGATGTCTTCAAGCGTCACGATGCCTTCCACCGTGCCATGCTCGTCCACGACGACGCCAAGCGGCGACTGCGCCGCCCGAAGCTGGCGGAGCGCCTCTTCGAGGTGCGCCGTGTCGGGGATAAATACTGGGCGGCGCAGCAGATCCGCCACCGACAGATCGTCCCCGCGCGCCAAGCGGCGAAGGATGTCTTTGGCATGAATAAACCCGACAATGTTGTCCGGGTGCGCTTCGTGAACCGGAAGTCGGGAATAGCCTGACTCGCACAGCGTATGCAGGATTTCATCCGAGGTCGCCGTCAGCGGCAGGCTAATGACTTCCGGGCGCGGCACCATGACCTCGCGGACGACCGTATCGCTGAAGTGAAAGACGTTGTGGATGAGCTCGCGCTCGTCGGCATTAAGGTGCCCGCTCTGGTGAGAAAGCGCGACCAGTTGCTGGATTTCTTCCTGCGTGTAGGCGGCGGCGTGGTGTCCGCCGCGCGCCGGGACGACGCCAAACAAGCGCACCACCTGTCCGCCGGCTCGATCCAGCAGCCAGATAAAAGGACGGAACGCGCGACAAAAAACGTCCAGCGGGAGCGCGACCGCGAGCGCCAGCCGCTCCGAGCGCGCCAGCGCCAGGGACTTGGGCGCTAGCTCGCCAAAAACAATGTGCAGCGTGGTAATGATGGCAAAGGCGACCGCTACCGCCAGGGCGTGCGTGGAAATAAACAGCCACAGCGCGCCGGGGATCAGGGCGGCCAGCCAATACTCAAAAATGCGCGCAAAGGCCATTTCGCCAATCCATCCCAGGGCGAGACTGGATAGCGTGATGCCAAACTGCGTCGCTGAAATGGTGCCGTCGAGGTCATCCATCAGCCGGAGCGCGGTCGCGGCCCGCCGACTGCCGCCCGCCGCCAGCGGCAGCAGGCGCGGACGTCGCGCGGCCACTAGGGCAAATTCCGCCGCCACAAAAAAAGCGTTTGCCGCCACGAGGAGCGCGACAGCAATCGCTTTGAGGACGACAATGGGAACGGAATCGTCCATCCCTGGCAGCCTGGATCAGCGGCAACGCCGAGCCGGCATCGCCGCAGGGGGAGGGGAAAGCGCTACACCGCAGCCGAAGCCGCGGTCGCCTTGCCATTTTTCTTCTCGAACTTCACAAAAGCTTTTTGAAGCGCCTGCTCGACCGCTTCCTCAACCTTGCCCTGCGGCTTCCCGGAAGCCATGGTCAGCTCGCTAATGACCAGGTAGCGCGCTCGCTCCAGCAACCGCTTCTCCCGAAACGACAAAGGCTTGAGGCTGCCAAGGTAGGTAAGGTGCTTGAGGATTTCCGCCACGCTGAAGATGTCGCCGGTGCGCATCTTTTCCGAGAATTCCTTGAAGCGGTCTTTCCAATCGGATGGCGGCGCGACGAAGTTGGTCGCCAGCAGCTTCAGGAGCTTTTCGCCATCAACGGTTTTGATCGGCGTTCGAATGCCAATAGACTGCACTTTATCAACTGGGACATTGACGGTTGTGTTATTCCCATTGAGGCGCAGCTGATAAAATTCTATCTCGACGCCATCGAACTCCATGCGCTTGATAACTTCGATGATGCCGATGCCGTGATTGGGATAAATCACTTTGTCGCCTACTTTGAATCCCACAGTGATAACCTCCTGAGTGACGAAGAAGCAGCCGCGCGAGCGATGTGGCGCAGCTCGGGGAGAAGCGGCGGACTGGCCAGGCTACAAGGACGCTACCCCCAAACATAAAACAAGAGCTTAGAGGATTTTACGCCGTAGAAGGCGGACGGTCAAACCGATTGCGATACCCCTAGGCGACAACTGGGGCGACCTGAGCGCGCAGCAGCGCCGTCGCTCGGCTCTCGCCTAACCGCTCGCTGGAAGGATTTCACGCCATGTTAGATTTGGACGGCCGCGCCCGCGCCCTCGTGCATGACCTCGCTATCGCGCCCATGTGGCGCGAATGCTTTGATCGACTGCTCGCCGAAGCCGTGTCCCTGCCGGACAGCGGACGCATCCTGCTCATCGAGTGCGGCACTGGCGGGTTAGCGATTGAGCTTGCCCATCGGCTCCGCGAGACGGGCGCCGTGACAGCTAGCGACAGCGACCCGGCGCGGCTCCAGATTGCGCGCGACAAGCGTCAGGTCGCTAAGCTCGACAACCTGCGCCTAGTGGAGACGCGCTATTTGGTCGATGACCCGGTTGAGGATGGCTACGACTTGGTCGTGGGCGACGCCTCCTTGCTCGCGGCGGACGCGCTCGAGCCGATGCTGGCGCTGCTGCGCGATCAGGTTGGAGAAGACGGGCAGGTCGTCGCCTATGTCGTCGCGCGCGGCAGCTTCGACGAGTTTTTCTCGATTTTCTGGGAGGCGCTCTATGAATGCGACTTGGCGGAAACGCTTGCCGCGCCGCTTGAGGCAATGCTTCGCGTCCACCCTACGCAAGCCGACCTGAGCGCGCAGGCGGCCTCCGCCGGGCTGCATGGCGTCAGGGTTATGGTTGGGAAAGAAATCTTCAGGTTTGATAGCGGACAAGAATTTCTTGAATCGCCGCTTATTGCCGGATATTGGCTCGATCGCTGGCTGTCGATTGTGCCGCCAGCGTATCTTGACACGGTCAAGGCCTCCGTGCGGGACCTTATTGACCGCGACCGTGGCGACTATCCGTTCGAGGTCAGCCTCAAGGCGGCGCTGCTGACTGGTCGAGCAATCCCCGTTTGCGCTGACGAGGACGAGCCTGAAGATGAGACCGGGCTGGAGCTGGATGATGCGGGGGCCGGGAACGCCATTTGACCGGCGGAGCTTGAGCGAGCGCCGGCGGGTGAAAAGCGCCGCCGGCCGCCGCGTCCAGTGGGCGCGGGCGTTGTTAGCCGGCTGGCTTTGGCTGGGCGCGGGGCAGCCCTCCCTGCTAGCCCAGTCCCCTGTCGAGCCGGCGGCGCGCGCGGCGGCGCTCTTCGAGGCCGGGCAAAACGCTCACCAAGCGGGCAAGCTCAGCGAGGCGCTAGGGCTTTACGACGAAGCCCTGGCTCTCGACGACGCCCTCGCGCCCATTCACTTTCAGCGTGGCATGGCGCTGTTGGGGTTGAATCGGCCGGCGGAAGCGGTCGCCGCTTTTGAGCGCTGCGTAGCCCATCAGCCGGATTTCCGGCGCGGATGGCTGCGGCTTGGCGCGGCGGCGCTGAAGATTGGCGACGCCGCGAAGGCGGAACGGGCGTTTGCCAAAGCCCTTGAACTCAACCCGGACGACGCAGCGGCCCGTCTGCAACTGGCGCGGCTGGCGCTGGCGCGCGCCGCCGCCCCGGCCGCGCTTGAGCTGCTCGCGCCGCTGGATGCCGGGGATGCCGAAGCGGAAGTCAACGCGCTCCGCGGGCAGGCGCTGCTGCAGATGAACCGCCCCGCCGATGCCATTGCCGCGCTCTCAAAGGCGATCGCCCGCGAGCCAAGCTGGGCGGAAGCGCGCCGCCGCCGCGGCGACGCCTATGCCGCGCAGAACGACCTTGAAGCGGCGCTGACCGATTGGCAAGCGGCGTATGCCGCCGCCCCGGAAAGCGAGTTAGCTGGCGACATCGCCGGCGCCTTGCTTCAGCTCAATCGCGTTGACGCGGCGCAGTCCTTTCTCAAGTCGGCGCGCGCCGCTTTCCCGGCTGATGCGCGGCTCGCCGCTTTTGCAGCGGAAGCGGCGCGCGACGGCGCTCTTGCCCAAGCCGCTCAAATGCTCCGCGCGGGCAAGTTTGCCGAGTCCGCCGCGGCTTACGCGCCGCTTGTTGCGAGCGACCCGGAAGCCGCGGCGCCGCGCGCCGGGCTGGCGACGGCGCTGTTCAAGCTGGAGCGCTTTGGCGAGGCCGCTCAAAACTTTGAAATCCTGCGTCGCCGACAGCCCGAAATCGCCGCAACCTACTTTTTTCTTGGCGTCTGTTATGACAAAATGGGCGACTACAGAGCGGCGCTGGCAGCTTATGAAGCGTTTCTGGCCCGCGCCGATGGCGTTCACAACCGACTCGAGATTGAAAAGGTCCAACTTCGGTTGCCCAGTTTGAGACGGCAAGCCGAACAATCGAAACCACGGAAGCCCTAGCTTGGCGGTGGCCTTGCCGGCGGCTTCCCTGCCAATGGAGGTCACGATGATGCGGCATTCGACGTTGTGTTTCGATGGTCGTCAGGCGCGCCGAATCTTGAGTCTCTGGCTTTGGGTCATGGCGTTTGGTTTCGGAGTCTGGGCGGATGACCTAGCAAAAGCGGCGGCGCTGCCTGCCGGACTTTCCGAGTCCGAGCGAAAAACGCTTCAGAAGGAAGCCAAACCCAAAGACCATTTTGACGCCTGCCTGAAAATTGGCATTGCCCGGCTTGCCACCGCGGCCGAGTCCATCAAGCGCGAGAACTTTGACGTGGCTGCCCAAGCGCTGCGCGTTTACGCCGGCGTGATAGATTATGCGCACGGCTACACGCGACAAGTCGCCAAGCAAAAAGCGCGCCAGCAGATGCTGCGCAAGCTGGAAACGACGCTGCGGCAACACCTCCCGCTTCTTGAATGGATGGCAAACGGCATGCCTGAATGTCACGAAGGTTGTGTCCGCCAGGCGTTGAGCCGCGCTCAAGTCATCCGGCGCGAGTCGCTCAACGCCTTTTTTGGCAGCGAATTTCTCAAGGCTGGCGCCGAGGCGACAACCGAGTGACGGCTCAGTCAGCGATGATGCGCGCCCTGCGACCCAGAAAGCTTCATTTGCTTGCCGCGCTGCCCCTGCTTGCGCTGGCGGCCAGCGGATTTGGCGCTCCTCAACGACGAGGCGACACGCTGAATGAGCAAGAAGTCGCGCGTATCCGCGAGGCGCAGGAAATAGACCGCCGCGCGGATGTTTTTCTCAAGCTGGCCGCGCGCCGTCTCGACGCGCTTGAAAGTCGCCCTGATCAGCAGCCCAAGCGCGAGGAGTGGGGCGACCCGCCCAGCGGAACGCCGCGTCAATTGCTGATGGCCTACGCGCGGATTCTCGAAGAGTTAGC
Source organism: Chloracidobacterium sp. CP2_5A (assembly GCA_002254845.1). GTDB lineage: Bacteria > Acidobacteriota > Blastocatellia > Chloracidobacteriales > Chloracidobacteriaceae > Chloracidobacterium. Next base: position 37,067 of record NKPT01000020.1, read on the forward strand.
CGACAAAATTGACGCCGCGGCGGAAGCCAATGGCGAAAATGACCCCAAGCTGCGCAAGGCGCTGGCGCGCATTCGCCACGACGTGGAATCGCATCTCACCCGCCTTGAGCGGCTCTCCGTGAGCGATGAAGACTTGGCGCCGCGCCGCGCCGCTCTGCAAATGGCGCGGATGCTGCTTGACGGCGCAAGCAACGCCTTGTCGAAATCGCCCTGACTGATTCGCCTCGGTTTGCGTCAGATTGACGCTTTGCCCGGACGCGACAGGGGCTGGGCATGCCGTACAGGAGGGAGTCCTGGCTGGACGATGCCGCGTCAGCCGCGGCGGCTGATTTTGAGGAAGCCTCCGGCTTTGAAGAAGCCTCCAGCGAGGCGCGGCTCAAAGGTTTGTCGGCTGGCGAAATCAAGGCTTGCTTGGCTAAGCTGCTTCGGGAAGACAAGCCGACGGGATCTTCATTGAGGCAATATGTCCCTCGCTGAAAAGCTGTCCAGTCTGCCAACTTGTCCTGGCTGTTATCTCCACAAGGACGCGCGCGGCGCGGTCATTTACGTCGGCAAGGCGAAGAGCCTGCGCGCCCGCGTCCGCAGCTACTTCCAATCCAGTCGCCAGCATGACCCGAAGACGCGGGAGCTCGTGGCTCGCATCCGCGATTTCGAGTTCATCGTCACGGACACGGAAGTCGAGGCGCTGGTTCTTGAAAGCAATCTCATCAAGCAGTATAAGCCGCGCTACAATATCCTGCTCAAGGACGACAAGCAATATCCGCACCTGAAGCTGACGCTCAACGAGCCCTTCCCGCGCGTCATGAGGACGCGGCGCGTTCTCAATGACGGGGCGCTCTACCACGGGCCCTATTTGCCGGCCTCGCTGGCGCGCGAGACGCTCAAGCTCGTCAACCAGATGTTCCAGTTGCGGACGTGCGAAATCGAGATTGACGGCAAGCGCGAGCGCCCCTGCTTGGAGTACCACATCAAGCGGTGCTTGGGGCCTTGCGTCCGCGACCTCTGCGGCAAGGCGGACTATGCCGAGGCCGTCCGCGACGTGAAGCTTTTCTTCGAGGGCAAGCACAAGGAACTGCTGGCCGAGCTTGAGGCGCGCATGCTGCGCGCGTCGGAGGAGCTTCGCTTTGAGCAGGCCGCTCGTTACCGCGATCAGATCCGGTTGGTGGAGCGTTTGCGCGAAACGCAGAAAATGCTGCTCAAGAACGCCGCCGACGTGGATATTTTCGGCTACCACCGCGCCGGCGCGCGGTTGGCGCTGCAACTGTTCACCATGCGCGAGGGGCGCATCATCGGGCGGCGCGAGTTCTTTTGGGAGGACCTGCCGGCGGGAGACGCCTTCGACGCCCCGTCTTTTCTTGGCGAGGCGCTGACGCAGTATTACGCGCTGGGCAACTACGTGCCGCATGAGATTCACGCGCCGCATGATTTCGCTGACCGCGACGTGCTGGAAGCGTTCCTATCGGCGCGCCGCGCCGCTAAGGTGCGCATTTTGACGCCCCAGCGCGGGCAAAAGCGCGAGTTAGTCGAATTGGTTGAGCGCAACGCGCGCGTCGCGTTTGACCAGCGGTTTCGGACGCTCAAGCCCGACCTCGCTTGCGCGCTTGACGAGCTGGCCGATCTGCTGGAGTTGCCGCGCTTTCCGGCGCGCATTGAGTGCTTTGACATTTCGCATATTCAGGGCGCGGAAGCCGTGGCGGCGCTGGTCGTGTGCGAAAACGGGCAGCCGGCCAAGGATGAGTATCGAAAGTTTCGCATCAAGACGGCGCCCGGCGGCGATGATTTCGCCTCGATGCGCGAAGTTGTCAGACGCCGCTACGAGCGTCTCCTGCGCGAGGAAAGGCCGCTGCCGGACCTGGTCATCGTGGACGGCGGCAGGGGGCAGCTTAGCGCCGCGGCGCAGGCGCTGCGCGAGCTTGATCTGGAAGCCCTGCCGCTCGCCTCGATTGCCAAGCGCGAGGAAATCATCTTTGTCAAAGGGCGGGAGAGCGACCCGATTCAGCTTGAGCGGCATTCGCCGATTCTGCGCCTCGTGCAGATGATTCGGGACGAGGCGCATCGTTGCGCGGTGGCTTTTCACCGGCAGCGGCGCGCGCTGCGCGATTTTGATTCCGAGTTGTTGGCGATTCCGGGCATTGGGCCGAAGCTCAAAAATCGTCTTTTACGCAACCTCGGCAGCTTGGATAACATTCGCCGGGCCGGCATCGCGGAAATGATCCCTTTTGTCGGCGAGCCGCGCGCCCGCGCCATCTGGCAGCATTTTCACCAGGAAGCAGCGTTTTCAAGCGAATCCGTCCAAAGCGCGCCGGGCGATTCTGAAGCGGATCAAGCCGGCGCCCGCCCGCGCTAGAACCGCTTCGTCACGCGCACGTCGAAGCCAAAGTTCCCGCGCTGGTCGCGCAGGCCGATGATCGAGAGGTTATTTCGCAGGCGATACTCGATGAGGATGATTTGCTCCTCGGCCGTTGCCAGATTGGTCGAGAACGTCACGCTGAGGTCCTTCGTGATGCGTCGCCCGACCGTGAGCCGGGCCGTCGGGTCGCCGCCGCGACCGACCAGCAAGGGATCAATCTGGAACTGATTAATGCCGAAGAGTCGCCCGGTTTGCTCCTCGATGCGCTCGGTCAGCAGCTCGGAAAGGAGCGTCGTCGCGGCGCTGACGTTCGCCCGCTGGGCGGCGGTCGCCGTGTTGGCGATGTCTGGCGGCGGGAGCGTTCCGGTCGCCAGCAGCGACAGGATGCTTGATTGCGGCAGGTTCGGCTCAGAGCGCAAAATGGGGTTGAAGTTGTCGGCCGTGCCGGTCAAGCCGACGATGATGCGGTAGCCCTGAATCGTCGCCTCGGCTTGAATATCGTAAAACGTTGTTCCGGTCGGCCCTTCGGGGATGGACACCACGCCGCGCGTGACTTCAAAGCGGTCGTTGCGGAATTCAAGCTGCCCTCGCGTGATGAGAATTCGCCCGGAAACATCCGGGTTGTCCACCGAGCCGCTCAAGCGCAGCGAAGCCGATCCGACGACATCCGCGATGTTGTTCCGAATAAACAGCGTGTCGGGAGCTTCAACGCGCACGTCGAGCGTCGTGAACGCGCTGCGGTTCCGGCGCGTCTGAAGCGAGCTGCCGACGCCGCCCAGCCCGATAAACTGCGTGCGAACGAGCGTCGCCAAGTCAGTGTTGGTGGTGTATTCGGCCCGCTTGATGCGAATCACGCCGCTCAGAACCTGGACCGACGGATTGCCCTGCAAGACCAAGTCGCCGTCGGCCAGCGAGCGAATGTCGCGGGGGTACTTCACGCGGATATTTTCGGCCCGCAGCCCGAAGCGCCACCGAACGTCGGTCAGCCGCTCAAAAATGGCGCCGCCTGTGACTTCGATTTTGCCGCTGCCCGCGTCGGCCGTCAGCGTTTCGATTTGCGCCCGATTGGCATTGAACAGAATGCGTCCGCCGCCGTTTTCAAGCGCCAGCGGAACCTCTGTCATCCGCAGGCCGAAATCGTCAAGGTCGACGTAGCCAGTCAGGCGCGGATTCGCAAGGCTTCCGGCGACTTTGGACTTGATCGTCAGCAGCCCGCGCGATGTGACGCGCTTTGAAAAAGCCCGGAGCAGCTTGAGATCAACTCGGCCTTCCGCTGTCACCACGTCGCGCCCGCCGGTCAGTCCCAACCGCCCGCCCAGCGCGAAGGAAGTCGTGTCGCCCTTTTCGTCTCTGAGGCGAAACTGCTTGAAATCAAGCGTCCGGTCGCTGACCGAAAACTTGAGCGGCCCGTCATTGACCACCACATAGTTGTCAGTCGTCGCGCTCAGCTCGCCCAGCGGCACAACCAAGCGCAGCGTTGAGAAGTCGCCGGTCAGCGTCAGCTTGTTGGTCGTGAAGCCGCCCTCGTCCGTCGCCGGGTCGACGGCGTAAAGCGGCCCCGCTAGCCGGAGTCGCCCAGTGACTTCGCCAGCGAGGTTTTGCGGCCCGATGTCAAAAATCGCCAAGACTGGCGTCAGCGGCGTTTGGTCGAAATCAAACTGGCTTTCGACCAGCAGCGCCAGCTCGCCGTCCGGGTCGAGATAAGTCACGGTCGCGTCGGCGCGGTAAGGAAAATCCCGGTACTGCGCCGTCAGCGTCAGCTTGGCTTTTTCACCGGCGTCATCGCTGGCGGCGGCGAGCCTAACATCCTTGAAGTCGTCGTTGCCGACCGCGAGCTGGTCGCTGGTCAGCTTTATCGTAAAGTCGAGGTGATTGGACAGAAGGCGGTTGACGGTCGAGGCGGAAGTCGCGTCCAGCTTCACGACGCCAGCCAACGGCAAATCCGGTCGCCCCAACGCGCGCGCCAGGGTGGCCGCGTCGAGACCATCCGAGCGCAGAGCCAGGCTGTAGGCGCCGTCTGCCAGGCGATAGCTGCCCTGGCTGCTGATGACGCCGGACGGGAAGCGGGCCACCAGCCCGTCTAAGTTCAAGCCGGCGTCCTGGAACGACACCCGGGCCTCGCCGCGCTGAAGCTCGCCGAGCGGCGTCTTGACCATCGTGAGCGCCAACGTTCCGGTACCGCGAATCTGCTCAGCGGCTTTTGTCCAGTTGCGCAGCGCCAGCCCGGCTTGAAGCGCCGTCAGCGCGGGCAGTCCGGTCACGTCGAGGTCGCCGTCAGCGCGTCCGCCAATCTCGGTCAGTTGATTGCCCAGCGCCTCCGTCGCCGGTATGGAGCGGCCGATCGCGCCAAGCGAGGCCAGGCTGAGTTCATAGGCTTTGAGCTTGATGCGCGTCGGCTGGGCGTCTGTCCAGCCGCCATCGAAGCTGACGATGAGGCAGCCGCCGTCCGGCTGAATGAGCGAGGCTTCGGTAATCGTCAACGTGGTCGGCGAGGCCTCAAACTGGACGGCGGCGCGTCCGATGCGCTGATCATTGACGCGAATTTCGCTCACGCTGGCCGTCCCGGCGGCCGCGAGCGCCGCGAGCTTGCCGGAAACCCTAGCCGTGATGTCTCCCGCGCCGCGCAGCTCCAGCTTGGCGTCCGCGGTTTGCGTTGTCAGGGCTGGAATGTCGAGGCCGAGCCGCCGGGCCAGCGTCTGCGCCTCATACAACTCCGGCGTGTGGTAATCGAGTAGCGCGTCAACTTCGCGCGCTCGCCACAGGTAGCGCCCAGAAGCCGTCAGCGCGCCATCGCCGATGCGGGCTGCGAGCGACGCAATCTGAACGACGCCAGGCGTCAGCGCGGCGCGCGCTTCGATCGCCAGCGGCAGCGGCTCGGCGTCAGGAGCGTCACCGGGCGGCGGCGCCTGGCCTGTGAACGTCATCTGCGCTCGCCCGCTCGCTTGCAGAGCGTCCAAGCCGGGCCAACTTGCCTCCGCCTGGACGTTGCCGCGCCCGGCGAGCCCGCGATACGGAAGGCGCGCGAGGCGGATAAGCTGCGCCGCGTCCAGACCTTCCGCCTCGAGCTTGGCCGTCGAGCGGTCGCCCGCGCCGGTTGAATAAGCCAGCCGAGCCTGTCCGCGGACCCGTCCGCCCAGCGCGCGCGCCGTCAGGTCGGTCACCTCCACAAATGCCGGCGAAACTGCGACATGCGCGCCAAAGCCATCGAGCGCGTAGCCGCTGAAGGCGACTCGGCCAGCTTTGACGTCGGCTTCGGCGCGCGTTGGAAACCCTGCCAGCGGCGCGGCGAGCTGATAGCCGGCGGTCAGTCCAGTGACATCGATGCCGAAAAACCGCCCGGCGAGGGGTTCGAGGTTGCCTTCGAGCGTAAAGCTTTCCGCGTCGCCGCTGAAGCGGGCCGGCATCTGGACGCGCCCCGCGAGCGGCAGCCCGGCCAGCAAGCTTTGACTAGCTTGCGTCAAGTCAACCGTAAGGTAGGCGTTTCCGGCGTAACGGACTCGCTTCTCCGGCCAGCGGACTTCCCCGGCAGCCGTTAGCTCGCCCAGCGGCGTGGTCAGAACCAGCGACACAATGTCAGCGGCGTCTTTCTTGACTTCGGCGGCGAGGCGCAGCTGCGCGTCGCGCAGCGAGCGCGTCGCTCCCTTGGCGTCGGTCACGTCCGCGCCGCCCCGCTCAAAGCCGGCCTCGATCCGCAGCTTCTTTCCGTCGCCGGCGTAGCCAAACAGCTTGAAATCAGCGATTTGTCCCGTTACGCCGTAAGTCGCCGCGCCAATTCGGATAACGCCATCCTGAACGACGAGGCGCCCCCCGTGGAGCGCTTCATCCATCAGCGGCTCGTCGGCTTCCTGCGGGAGCTTGCGCTCGCGGCGCGGCGGCATCCGAATTCGCGCGAGGTTGAAGCCCCGCTCGTCAAAAGCAAGGTTGAGGGTCGGGCGGTCAAGCGCGGCCTGGCGCAGGGAGAGACGCTGCCGCCACAGGCTTTCGACGGCAATTTCCGCTGCGAGGCGGTCGGCGGTCAGGAATGGCTCCGCGTCGCCGGGCAGGAAGCAGGCGATGCGCTTGACTTCAACGGACGTTGAAAATAAATGCAGGCGCAACTCGCCGATTTCAGCGCGAATATCGGTTTGGCGCTCAAGCTCGGCGATAAGCGTCCGCCGCGCCCAGTCGTCGAGGCCGCCGCCCGTCACCCACCGGACGCCCAGCGCGAGCGCGCCAGCCAAGACAAACAGCGTCCCTAACAGAGCAAGGATGATTATGCGTCCGCGCGAGAAAGCCATTGAGAAACGCCGCCGCGTGAGCTTCGCGCTCAGCCGTCCGCCGGCCGGCGCGTTGCCAGTTTTTTATCATGTTTCAGCTTTGCAGCCGGCATCTAGGGGGACGTGACCGCCAGCGTGGCTAAACGCTTGGCCGGCGAGTTCGTTTCAATGAGAAAACAAGGCGTTGAGCGGCGAGGTTGCGCCAACCGCTGGAAAGAGGAAGCGACAAGGCGCCGGCCGCCCTCTAGTCCGCTTTCCGAGGCGTAGCGGCAGCAGAGCTGAGGTCGCCGCGGGCGGCGCTCAACCCAGCGGGCGCCCCAGCCGCCGCCCAGGGAAGAAGCGCTTCACGGCTGCCCTGAAGTCGCTTCGCTTGCTTGCGAAGCGCGCCAGCTCGCTTTGCGAAGCCACAGCTATTACAAAAACGCAATTAAGCCTTGTTGCGGGCGTGTCCCGTTCAGTAAGCTGCCGTCTAAGCAATTTTAGCGCTTGACTCAACGGGATGGGGCTAGGTCGCATGCGACAGCGCGCCGTTCATCTGCGAAACCTTGCCTGGCGGGAAACTGCCCGCGCGCGCGGCGCGAGTCTCATCGAGGCGCTGCTGGCTGTCGTCACGCTTGGCGTTCTGCTGGCGCTCGCGGCGCTGGCGTACCAGTGGGCGCTCGTTGTCGTGGCCGAGCGCCGCGCCGCCAAAAACATCCACGCGATGGTCACCGCCCAGACCGCCTACTTCGCCACGCATGGCAGCTTTGGCACATGGGAACAGCTTATTGACCGCATGGGGCTTCTGGATGGGTTTGAGCGGCGGCTGGCAGGCGTGGCCGCCAGCGAAGTCATTGGCGATGGCTGGTATGGTTACAGCCTTCGCTTTGAGTCAAGCGCCGCCGGTTTTACGCTTGACGCCGACCCCAAACTGACCTACGCGCGGCGTTGTCGGCGCTTTCGCTACCGCTTGCGCTCCACGGCTTTACGGCGTCAAACGGGGATGATTCTGGCGGCCTCGCCTAGCGAGGACGCGCCGCCGGAATCCGCCTATCAGCCATTCAATCCGTAGCGTCTCCGCCGTTTAGGGAGACGCCTTATCTTTTAGGCCCAAGGAGGAAACTTTGATGGCATACAAACGCTCCCTGCTCGCTCTGTTGGTCGCTTTGCTGCTAACCGGCTTTGGCGGTTTGACTGTCACGTATGCGCAGAATGCGCCGGCGGCTGAGGAAGGGTCCAAGCCCAAGAAAAAGAAGCCGCGCGGCAACAACCCCAACACCGACTACGGCAAGGCCCAGACCAAGCTCAAGGAAGCTGGTCTCTACCAAGGCGAGGTAACCGGCTACAAGAACGCCGAAACGACCGAAGCCATTCGCAAGTATCAGGAGCAGAACGGCTTGAAAGTGACCGGGACGCTCAGCAATGAAACCCGCGAGAAGCTGGGACTGCCCAAGCGCAAGCCGCCGGTCAAGAAAAAGAAAGAGGAAGGCGGCGAAGCGACGCCTGCGTAGCTTCGGGCGCGGCTTCCTGCGGGAAGCGGGCCGGCCGGTTTGAAAGCGATGACGGTTTCGGCGTATGTTCGCGGCGTCGAAACCGTTCTTTCCTTGGTCGCCCAGCTTATGGAAATCACCATCAACGGCGAAAAGCGCGCGCTCCCCGGTCATCTCACGCTGGCGGAACTGCTGGCGGAGCTTGGCCTGACTGACCTGCGCCGCGTCGCCGTCGAGCGCAACGGCGCGCTTGCGCCGCGCGACCAGTGGGGCAAGCTTCAGCTTGCGGACGGCGACCAGCTCGAAATCGTCCACTTTGTCGGCGGCGGTTGAGCCGCTTCCGTTTGACTTGCGCTCATGACCAACGCTTCGCCCTCGGATGACGCCCTTGTGATCGCCGGTCGCCGCTTCGCCTCGCGGCTCATGATCGGCACGGGCAAGTACCCTGATCTTGAAACCATGCGCGCCGCGCACCGGGCCTCCGGCGCGGAGGTCGTCACGGTCGCCGTCCGGCGGGTCAACTTGGCTGACCGCTCGGCCGGGTCGCTGATGGACTATCTCGACCTTGACCGGATGCTCATTTTGCCGAACACGGCCGCGTGCTACACGGCGGAAGACGCCGTTCGGACGGCGCGGCTTGGGCGCGAAATTCTCGGCACGCCGTGGGTCAAGGTGGAAGTCATCGGCGACGAAAAAACGCTTTTTCCCGACAACGCCGGCCTCATTGAGGCGACGCGCGCGTTGGCCAAGGAAGGCTTTATCGTCCTACCCTATTTCAACGACGATCTGGTTGTGGCGCGGCGGCTCGTTGACGCCGGCGCTGCCGCCATTATGCCGCTGGCGGCCCCGATCGGGTCGGGGCTGGGCATTCAGAACTTCACGACGCTGCGGATCCTGCGCGAGATGATTACCGAGGTTCCGATCATTGTGGACGCCGGCGTGGGGACGGCGTCGGATGTCGCCATTGCAATGGAGCTGGGGATGGACGGCGTGTTGCTCAATACGGCGGTGGCGACGGCGCAGCATCCGCCCCTGATGGCGGCAGCGATGAAATGCGCCATCGAAGCCGGACGCCTGGCGTATTTGGCCGGACGGATGCCGCGCCGCCTCTACGCCAGCGCAACCAGCCCGCTGGACGGCCTCATCGGGCCGCGCCCGTGACGATGTTTCGCCTGGACGGCAAAACGGCGCTCATTACCGGCGGCTCTAGCGGCATTGGCCGCGCCATCGCCGAGCTTTTCGCGGAAGTTGGCGCGCGGGTCGCCATTGTGTCGCGGCGGTTGTCAGCCGGACAGGAAACCGTCGCGCATCTGACCCTGATGGGCGGGCAGGCGATTCACATCCAAGCCGACGTGACGAGCGAAGCGGATGTCCGGCGCAGCCTGGACGCGACGCTCGACCGCTACGGACGCCTTGATATTGTCGTCAACAACGCGGGCGTCAACCGCCGCGTCGCGCTCGAAGCGACGACGGACGACGATTGGGGAGAAACTTTTGATGTCAACGCCCGGGGGGCGTTTCTTTACGCCAAGCACGTCATGCCGCGCTTTCAGGCGCAGCGGCAGGGCTGCATTGTCAACATTGCCGGGCTGCTGGCGGTCAAGGGCGGCGCGGGGGCGTCGCCGGCCTTTGCCGCGTCGAAGGGAGCGCTGCTGTCGCTGACGAAATCGCTGGCCGCGCGGTACGGCCGCGACGGCGTGCGCGTCAACTGCATTTCGCCTGGCTTTGTCCCAACTGAAAGCAACCGGCGGCTTATTGATGACGCGCCCGATCCAGCGGCGCGGCGGCGCGAGTTTGAGGCAGGCTACCCCTTGGGCCGGCTAGGCCGCCCGGAAGACATCGCCTACGCCGCGCTCTACTTAGCTTCTGGCGAGGCGGGCTGGGTGACGGGCATCAACTTGGTTGTCGATGGAGGACTGCTTGCCAAGTAAAGGCGCGCAAGCCGCGACGCGATGAATCAGCTGCCTGATTATCAAGCTGAGTGGGATGCCAAGTACCGGAGCGGCTACGGGCTAGGCGAAGCGCCAAATGCGTTTCTCGCCTCGCAAGCGCATCGGTTGCGTCCCGGCTGGAAAGCGCTGGCCGTCGCTGACGGCGAGGGCCGCAACGGCGTCTGGCTGGCGGAGCAAGGGTTGGATGTCGTTTCGGCGGATGTGTCGCCGGTGGCGCAGGAGAGAGCGCGGCAACTGGCGGCGCGGCGTGGCGTCGCCGTGACGCTTGAGCGCGTCGACCTGCTGACGGCGGCGCTTCCCGAAGCTGCATTTGATGTCGTCGCAGCAATTTTCATTCAGTTCGCCGGCCCGCCCGCCCGCGACGAACTCTTTGCCAAGCTCAAGGGCGCGCTCCGGCCCGGCGGGCTTTTTTTGCTGGAAGGTTACCGAACGGAACAGCTGAGTTACCGTACCGGCGGGCCGCCCTGTGTCGAGAGCCTCTACACGGAAGACTTCATCCGCGCGACTTTCGCCGACTTTGAGGTATTGCATTTGGCGTTGCGCGACGCCGTCCTCGAAGAGGGATCGGCGCACCGCGGGATGTCAGCGCTGCTCGACCTGGTCGCCCGCAAGCCCGGCCTGTTGATGGACGCTTTCCGCTAAAGGCGCCACGCCGACTCAGCCAGGCTGGAACATCCGGGCTGGAACGTCTCGGCGACATTCCAACCAACCGCTGGAGGGGGAGGTCCTCGTGTCTGAGAAGCGCGCGCTTGGGCGATACTCCAACAGGCGTCAAAGGAGCTTGAACAAGCTTCAAAAGCGATTGCGCCGCCTTCGGTTGAGGCTCGCTCGCTGCGCCGCTCGCAACAGGAAGCCGACTGCCAGATGAAAGAAACCGAATGAAAGAAACCGAGCGGCGGCTCGCGAGGCCCGGCAAGCGGTTTGGCGACTTTGGCAACAGCTTCGGACGCGACAGCTGCTCTATCCGTCGCTCAAGCGATTGCTGTAGGAACAGCTCGGCTTTGACTCCGCGACGCCGCGACTCGCCATCGAGAAGAATATCTGGAGTTCGATGCGGCGCTTTCTCCACGGAAGGCCTCGATACGGCGCGCCTTGTTGAAAGCAAGGCCGGCTTTGACGCTGGCGATGTCAAGCGTCTGCCGGATGTCCTGCGTTGGGCGGCGAGTTTTCATCCGAGGCTCGCGGCAGGGGCGTCCGCGGCTTGGCGGCAGCGGACTTTCCGGTTGGCCCGAGCCGCAAGTAAGACGACGGCGATTGTCCTGCGGATGGGGCGTCTCCGACCGCCAGCGAAGCGGCGAGACGGTACGGGCAGTGCCGACAACCGGCGCCGCAGCAGTGGCCGCGGTTCAGCAGATACCGCGCCGTGAACACATAACGACCCCGTTCAACGTAGTAGTCCCGACCTTCGATAAGCGCCATCCGAGTCAACCGACAGGCTGGCGAGCCGCCTGTCACGGGCGGTCTGTGGGGGCGGGCGGCGGCGTTCGCCCAAGGATTTCCGCTCGCTGCGCTGAAACAAGCCGGTAAGCGATGCCGCGCCAGACAATGACGCGGCGGAACAGCGAAGCCGCCGTATTGGCAGCATACAGCATGGCCGTCGGAAGATGGAGCGAGCAAAAAAGCAGCCGGCGTTGCCAGTCGCCAATGTGCTTCGGACCGAGCGCTCGCTTGACGGCTGTGAGGGAAAGGGCGTCGTCCAGCCCGCCCAGCAGCAGGAGCAAGGCGAGACCCGCGTGGGCGGCGGAAAGTCGCCCCGCCAGCCCGTCGTGGATGCCTTCAAGCAAAGCGGCGAGGATGACCATGGTAAAAAAGCCATACCACAGCAGCGCGACGCGCCACATCGTCGGATGGTAGATGCGCGTAATGACGATCTGGCGAGTGGTGAACTCCCACAAGTCGCGCCAGCCAAGGCCGTCGGGCGAGGCGACCAAGCAGGTCGGGACGAACATCATTCGCAGCCGTTGCTCGCGCAGGGCGGCGCTCGCCACATAGTCATCGCTGAGTGTCCCGCGCCATCGCTCAGCCAAGCGCAATCGCTGGAATGTCGCGCGTCGCATCGCCATCGAGCCGCCCCATACAAAGCTTGAGCCGGCAGGGCTGAGGTTCGTCAGAATGACCGTATTCCAGTTGGCGCGCCAAACGCTTGGCAGGTTTGCGCCGGCGAGCGAATACCACCGCATGCCGCTCGTCGCCCCAACTCGCTCGTCGCCTAGTGGCGCGACCAATTCCCGGAGCCAATCCGGCGCGATTTCAATGTCAGAGTCGAGAAACGCCAGGACTTCGCTTGCCGGATGCGCGGCGCTCGCGCCGGCCAGCAGGTTATGAACCTTTTGCCCGCCCTCGGTCGCTAGTCCCGCGACGACGACGCGCATCCGGTCTGGATGTCGGCGCGCAAGGCCGGAAAGGCGCGGAAAGGCCGGGTCGGCTTCGCTTTCGACGACGAAAACAATTTCGTAGCGCGGAAAGTCGAGCGCCGCGAGGGTCGGCAAGCTGCGGCGAAGCCCTTCGTCATCGCCCTTACAGGGCGCAATGACCGTGACGGGCGGGGCGTAGGGCTTGGGCTGCGCGCGCGCCGCGACAAAGCTTTGAACGTAGCGGATGAGTCGCCGACCTTCCCACAGGCGCAACAGCGCGCGTCCCAGCAGCGGTAGCAGGAGCAGGTCAAGCCAGTGAGCGACCGCCATAAGCTAGGTGGCGCCGAAGCCGCTCCGCGCGAAGCTGTCGGCCACGCAGGCCGACAGGACCCGATACGCTTGCTTTGGCGGATGTGGAGGCAGTTCATAGACGGCGGTAAAGCCCGCCGCCCGCCAGTCGGCTTCAGCCAAGGCGACGCGCCCGGCGAAGGCGATGACCGGCGTGTTGCGCGCTCGCCCGAGCGTCGTCAAAAAGCCGGCGGTCTTGCCGGAAAGGGACTGCTGGTCGAGCTGGCCCTCGCCGGTCACGATAGCCTTCGCCTGCGTCAGCGCCGCCTGAAAGATCGGCAGCGACGTCAGCCATTGCGCGCCTGAGACGAGTTCCGCCCCAAGCCCGGCGGCCAGCGCGAACCCAGCGCCGCCCGCCGCTCCCGCGCCGGGCAGGTCGCGGGCCTGGCGGCCGAGCGTCGCTTCGAGCAGATCGGCCCAGCGGCGCAGGTTGGCTTCGAGCTGTGGCAGCTCGGCGGGCTTCGCGCCCTTCTGAAGCGCGAACGTATAGACCGCGCCGCTTGGGCCGAGGAGCGGGTTGGAAACATCGCAGGCGCAAACGATGCGTCCGCCGCGGGCGGCAAACGCCTGCAAGTCCGGACTCAGCTCGGACAGGTCGAGGCGAGCCGCCTGACCCAGCCCAAGGTTGCCGGGCGCGACCGGCTCGCCCTGCCGATTCAAAAGCTTGACGCCAAGGGCGGCCAAAATGCCGCTGCCGCCGTCCAGCGTCGCCGTATCGCCAAGCCCAATGACGATATCGCGGACGCTCGGTCGCGCCATAATGGCTCGCATCAGCTCGCCGACGCCGTGGCTCGAAAGCGTAGCCGGACAGCGCGCCGCTTCGGGAACAAGGTGGATGCCCGCCACCTCCGCCATTTCCGCATAAGCCGCGCCCTTTTCATCCTCGAAGAAGAACGCCGGCCTCCGTCTTCCAACTGGCGGACGAACGGTTTTCTGATGTCGCCGCAGTCCGGGTTGGAGCGCTTTGAGCGTGGCCAGAAAGCCGCGGCCGCCGTCGCTCATCGGAAAGCTGATCACTTCGTCTGTCGGCAGGGCGCGCCGCGCGCCGGCGGCCATCGCCCGCGCGACCCGCAAGGATGAGAGCGTCTCCTTGAAGCCGTTCGGCGCAATCAGAAGCGCCCGCCGGTCGCTCCTTTTCATCCGCCTTGCTCCC
>NKPT01000265.1 GCA_002254845.1 Chloracidobacterium sp. CP2_5A
GAACTGAGCCAAGACTTTATCGCAGCGGTCCCAGCGTTCGGAACGACGTAGCTTGCGGCCAAGGCTCCGTGACTTGGGCATCGCCTCGAGAATCGCGAGGATATTTTGCTCGACGCTGAGCTTGCGAAAGACGCTATGCTCCTGGGCCAGATACCCCATGCCCAAGCGAGCGCGGCGGTACATGGGCATTTCGGTGACATCGTTGCCGTCGAACCAAACGGTGCCATCGTTGGGCGTGACCTGACCGGTGGTCATCCGAAAGCTGGTGGTCTTGCCCGCGCCGTTGGGACCGAGCAGTCCGACGACCTCGCCGAGGTTAACGTCAAAATCGACCCCGTTGACCACCGTGCGCTTGCCGTAGCGCTTGAC